>JAQGLO010000178.1 GCA_028292825.1 Alphaproteobacteria bacterium
CCCCTCGCCGCAGGGTTCGCTGAACCTGACCGGCCCGGAAGGCTTCTATATCGGCACCTGGGCCTCGACCGTGGATTTCGATCCGACCGGTTCGACCAACCCCAATGTCGAAGTCGACATCTATGGCGGCAAGCACACCGACCTGTGGGGCGTGGACTGGAATTTCGAGCCCTACTACTACGCGTATCCCAGCGCTTCCGTGGCGGCCGGCGGGCCGCAGGTCAGCTATTTCGAGCTGATCAACCAGTTCTCCAAGACGTTCGGCGCCCTCTCCTTGACGGGCACCTATGCCTGGTCGAACAACCTGGCGTTTGACGGCGGCGAAGGCAATTACATTGCCGGCACGGCGTCCTATGCCATCAACGACTGGCTGTCGGTCAGCGGCAATGTCGGCCATCAGTGGGCCGAGAATGCCAAGCTGGTCGGCTCGCGCGACTATACCTATGGCGATATCGGGTTGACGGCGACCTACAAGGGCTTCGCGCTGGACGTGCGCTACAGCGGCACCGACCTGGGCAATGCCGCCTGTGCTGCCTTCTACATGGGTACGAACCATGCCTGCGCCGGCAACGTGATCGGCACCCTGACCTACAATTTCGCACTGCTGCCGTAAGCGGGCGCGAAGCCTGAAAAACAAAACCCGCGAGGCTTGCGCCTCGCGGGTTTTTCCTTGTCTTGCAGGCAGCGCGCCCCGACTAGCTTTCCAGGGCTCGGCGCAGCTGCTGCATGTCAAACGGCTTGGTCAGGTAGCCGACGGCGGCGGGAAGCTTGGCGCCTTCGTCCTCGTTGGTCGAATAACCGCTGGCGATGATCACTTTCAGATGCGGCTTCTGGCGCAGCGCCTCTTCCACCAGCTGGCGCCCGTTCATGCCGGGCAGGCCCAGATCGGTGAGCAGGATGGCGATGGCATCGTCCGTGCGCAGGATTTCCAGCGCCTCGGCGGCATCGGCCGCCTCCACGGCGTCGAAGCCCATCTGCTCCACCATGTCCATGGTGGTCATGCGGATCAGCGCCACGTCTTCCACCACCAGCACCTTGCCGCGCGGCGTGGCGGCGGGGGCGGCGATGGGACCGCGGGCGGTGCCGGCAAAGACGCTGCGCAGTTTTCGCGCCAGCTCGTCCTTGCGGTAGGGCTTGGACAGCAGCAGGGCATCGTCGTCCAGCTTGCCGTTATGGACGATGGCGTTCTGGGTATAGCCGCTGGTGTAGAGGATGCGCACGCCCGGATGCATCTCCTGCGCCATGCGGGTGAAGTCGCGGGTATGGATGGCCCCCGGCATCACCACGTCGGTGAAGATCAGGTCAGGCTTGTACGTCTTCAGCAGTTCCAGCGCCCTTTCCGCATTCTCGGCGCGGCTGACCTGATAGCCCAGGTCGGCGAGCATGTCGGCCACCGCGGCGCGCACGCCTTCATCATCCTCCACCACCAGGATGCTTTCACTGCCGCCTTCCGACGGCGGCGCGGCGACTTCGAGCACATCGGTCTCGCGGCGGGTGCGCGGCAGGTAAAGCTTGATGGTCGTGCCATGGCCGACCTCGCTGTAGATCTTGATATGGCCACCGGACTGTTTGGTAAAGCCGAAGGCCTGGGCCAGACCAAGGCCCGTACCCTTGCCTTCCGGCTTGGTGGTGAAGAAGGGCTCGAACACCCGGCCCATGACTTCCGGGCTCATGCCGGTGCCCGTGTCGGTGACCGCCAGCATCACATACTGGCCCGGCGTGACTTCGCTGTGGGCGGCGGCATAGGCGTCGTCGAGATGCGCGTTGGCCACTTCCAGGGTCAGCTTGCCGCCTTCGGGCATCGCGTCCCGGGCGTTGATCGCCATGTTGAGGACGGTGTTCTCCACCTGGTTGGGATCGGCCAGGGTATTCCACAAGCCGCCCGCGAGCACCGCCTCGACCTGGATCTTCTCGCCCAGGGTCCGGCGCAGCAGGTCGGACATGTCGCGAATCACCCGGCCCATATCCACCGAGCGGGGCTCCAGCGGCTGGCGCCGTGCAAAGGCCAGCAGCTGGCCGGTGAGGCGCGAGCCCCTGACCACCGCGCCGATGGCGTTCTGCAGCCGGTCGCGCAGGCGCGGATCGGCCTGGACCACGGCGCCCGACACGGCAAGGTCGAGATTGGCGCTGATGATCTGCAGCAGGTTGTTGAAGTCGTGCGCCACGCCGCCGGTCAGGTGGCCGATGGCTTCCATCTTCTGGGACTGGCGCACCGTGGCTTCGGCGCGCATGCGGGCGGTGACGTCCACCACGCCGATGATGAAGCCGCCGGTGGCGACGGGCGCCTTGTAGATATCGAGTTCGCGATCGGCCCAGGCGATATGCTGGGTATCGGTGCCCTCCTGCCCCTGGTCGGGCGGGGTGAAGATGCGATCGGCGAAGGGGCGGATCGTCTCCACCGATTTGAACTGCTCCAGCCGCGTATCCTGGATGCGCGCCAGCGCGGGCGGCAGATCCAGAAGTTCAAAGAAACCGGCATTGAAGGCGCAGAGCAGGCCGTCGCTGGTGAAATAGGCGATGCCTTCGCGCACCGTATCCAGAGTGGCCTGCAGGATGGCGGCCTCGTTGGCGCGAGCGCGCTCGGATGCGGCCAGGCTGACATTGTTGCGCACCAGCATGGCGGTGGCGATCAGCAGGATGCCCAGGGTGAGGATCGCCGCGCCGATGGCGAAAGCGATCTCCAGATTTTCGGTTTGCCTACGATGCACACTGCGTTCGTCCAGCAGCTTCTGTTCCTCGGCAAGCCCGTTGTTGAACTCCGCGCGCACCGACGCCATCTGTCCGCGGCCCTTCAACAGGGCATCGATCACTTCGGGCGTGGGGCTGGTCAGGCCCGCCGCATAGCGGGTGTTGAAGGCCAGCGTGTCGGTACGCAGCTTGATCAGGGCTTCCAGCCGGTTGGCGCGGGCCTGCTGGTCGGGATTGTCGCGGGTCAGGTCCCGGAAGGCCTTGAGGTCAGCGGGGGCCAGGTCGGCAAAGTGGCGATAATTCTGCAGGAAGACGGGCTGATGGGTGAGCAGATAGCCCCGCTGGCCGGTTTCAGCGGACTGGATATCGTTCTGTATGCGGTACTGCGCCTCGATCACCTGATAGGTGTGGCGCACCCAAGCCTGGGCGTCGCGCTCATTGGCTGCGAACTGGATGGTCAGGTAGGCGACAATCGCCAGGATCAGAAACAGCGGCACTGCGGCCAGCAGCACCAGACGATTGGTGGCCAAAATATTCCCCGAACCCGAACTCCCCGAGGGCAAACGTCCATTCAGCGCATTGGTTCCAGCCATGGCCGAAATCTAGGGTTCGGCCGGGAAAAAGATAGGCCGCGAGCGGACAAAGCGGGAATAAAGTCACCGCAAAGTTTGCTGCGGCGACACAACCGCCCCGCAGGGCTTCTGGTGGAATAACAGAAAAGAAAATTGGTCGGAGAGAGAGGATTCGAACCTCCGGCCCCTACGTCCCGAACGTAGTGCTCTACCAGGCTGAGCTACTCTCCGAACCAGTGCGAAAAGGGGGTACCCCCTCCCGTCGGGAGGCGCCCTTATAACGATGCCCCCCTGCCCCCGCAACCGGCCCCGCAGCAGAATGCAACAGCTTGCCCTGGCGGTGATTTTGGCGGTTTGCGGCCCTATTTGCGGGTGGGCCCGGCTGGCCTTATACGGGTCCGCGCCGGGGGTACCGCCCCTTCGCGTTGGGGCGTCGCCAAGCGGTAAGGCACTGGATTTTGATTCCAGCATTCGAAGGTTCGATCCCTTCCGCCCCAGCCACCTACCGCCCCGCCGGATGAACACCGGGTCCGGTGGCGACCAGGGCCGGAGATTCCGCCAGGATCGACGTCTTGGGCTTGGTTTCATCAGCGCCGTCGCCGCTGCGCAGCCGGCTAAAGATCACCGTCGACAGGATCGTGAAGGCGCCCAGCACAAGAAATGCCAGGTGCAGGCCGCTCAGCATCTGGGCGGGATTGTCGCGCAGGCGAACGGGAATGAAGAACACGGTGGTGAGCCCCGCCGCCGCAACGCCGAAGCTCAGGGACAATTGCTGCGTGGTGCTGGCCAGCGAACTGGCGCTGCTGGTCCGGGTGGCGGGCACATCGGCATAAACCAGGGTGTTCATGCTGGTATATTGCAGCGATGTCAGCGCACCAAAGCACAGCGCCAGCAGGACGATCAGCAGGATCGGCGTTGCAGGACTGATGAGGGCGAACAGCATCAGGACCAGGCCGAGCGCGACGGTGTTGGAAACCAGGACGCCGCGATAGCCGATACGGCTCAGGATCTTCGGCAGGAAGGCCTTGGTGCTCATGGCGGCGATGGCCTGCGGCATGATCAGAAGACCCGACTGCACCGGCGTGAAACCCAGGCCGACCTGGTAGAGCAGCGGCAGCAGGAAGGGCACGCCGCCGATCCCCAGCCGGGTGAAGAAGCTTCCACTGACTGCCGAAGCAAAAGTGCGGATCTTGAACAGAGTCATGTCCAGCAGCGGGAACGCGGTCTTTGCCGCGTGCAGGCCGTAGCCGAACAACAGTGCCAGCGAAATCACCAGAAGACCCACGACTTCATCGGTCGCCAGGGTATGTTCGCCGAATATCTCCAGAACATAGGAAAGCAGCGCGATCCCGGAACCGAACAGGATGAGGCCCAGAACATCCAGCGGCCTGGTGTTCTTTTCCCGGTAATCCGGCAGGTGCCGATAAACCAGAAACAGGCCGACAATGCCGATGGGCAGGTTCACGAAGAAAATGGCGCGCCAATGCAGATATCCCACAATGAGGCCGCCGATCGTCGGGCCCAGCATCGGACCTATCAGGCTGGGAATCGCGACAAAGCTCATGGCGCGGATCAGTTCGGACCTGGCAAAGGTGCGCACCAGCGTCAGGCGCCCCACCGGTACCATCATGGCGCCGCCAAATCCCTGCAGCACCCGGCTGGCCACCAGCAGGTGAATATTGCCGGACACGCCGCACAGGACGGAGCCAAGCGTGAAAATGCCGATCGCCGCCGCGAAAACCCGGCGCGTCCCGAACCGGTCGGCCATCCATCCACTGATGGGTATGAACACCGCCAGGCTGAGGGTGTAGCTGGCCAACACCGATTTCATGCTGAGCGGGGTGACGGCCAGTGCCTTGGAAATCGCCGGCACCGCGGTGTTCAGGATCGTGGTGTCGAGGGACTCCATGAAGAAGGCCACGGCCACCAGCCAGGGCAGCATTCGCTTCAGGGATGCGCCTGATAAAGCCGTTTCGCCGGGCATGGCGACTTACGCTCTGGACCAGCGGCCGGTCTTGATGCTGAACGTCACCTTGCCCGCGGCGCGCATCCGCATCAGCAGGTCCTGCAACGCGTCGGTGCTGCGGTTGCTGGGATCGAGCCGCTGCTGCAGCGCATAGAGGGCGCTGGGCTTGTCCAGTGCGGCAAGCACTTCGGCTTCGTTCGTCATGGTGCATTCCTTCATGGCAGATCGCGCATATTCTTCAGGCTATCAGATTTCGGCGCGCGCACGCACATTGAACCGGCGGGCGTGGCCGCTATGCTGGCCAGCCCTGCAAGGAGCCTCCCCATGGCCTATCTCGCGCCCATCGCGCTGCTGATCTGTTCCAACGTGTTCATGACCTTTGCCTGGTATGGGCAATTGCGTTTCCCCAACACGGCGATCTGGGTGCTGATCCCCATCAGCTGGGGCATTGCCTTCTTTGAATATTGCCTGGCGGTGCCGGCCAACAAGATCGGCCATCAGGTCTATTCCGCCGCCCAACTCAAGACCATGCAGGAGGTGATCACCCTGCTGGTGTTCGCGGTCTTCTCGGTGACCTATCTGGGCGAGGCGCTGAAATGGAACCATGCCGTCGCCTTCCTGTTCCTGTGCGGGGCGGCGTTCTTCTCGTTCCACAAATGGAGCTAGCCACACTTTATAAGGCTGGCCGCTGTTCGGCCTGGTCAAGATTTACGCAGGCGTAAAATAAAGGCGTGAATTCCGTCCGCGCCGCTGGACTCGGGAACTGTGCTGTCGCAGCGTAACCGGCGCATTTTGGCCGGAGATTTCCATGTTTCGCTCGTTCGTCGCCTCGCTGCTCGTCACCGCCATGGCCCTGCCCGCCATGGCCCAGCCTCTGCGTCCCGACCAGGAAAAATTCCGCGCCCTGTTCAAGGAGATGGTGGAGACCAACACCAGCCTGTCGGTGGGCAGCTGCACCGAACTGGCCCAGAAGACCGCCGGCCACCTGAAAGAGGCGGGCTATCCTGACGCCAACATCCACCTGTTCACTGCGCCGGACCATCCCAAGGAAGGCGGCATCGTCGCGGTGCTGCCGGGGACCAATCCGCACCTCAAGGCGATCCTGTTGCTGGGCCATATCGACGTGGTGGAAGCCAAGCGCGCCGACTGGACCCGCGATCCTTTCCAGTTCATCGAGGAGGGCGGCTATTTCTATGGCCGCGGCACCGCCGACATGAAATCCCAGGCCGCCGCCTGGGTCGACACCATGATGCGGCTGAAGCAGGAAGGCTTCAAGAACAAGCGCACCATCAAGATGGCGCTGACCTGCGGCGAGGAAACCAGCACGGCGTTCAACGGCGCAGGCTGGCTGGCGACGCATGAGCGCGATCTTATTGATGCGGAGTTCGCCATCAACGAGGGCGGCGGCGGCGACAATGACGACAATGGCAAGGCGCTGCTGATGGGCGTGCAGTCGGCGGAAAAATTCCCCCAGAACTACACCCTGGAAGTGACCAATCCGGGCGGCCATTCCTCGCGCCCCGTCAAGAACAACGCCATCTATCACCTGGCCGGCGGTCTGACGAAGATCAGCCAGTATGACTTCCCCATCGAGGCCAACGACATCACCCGCACCTATTTCGAAAAGATGGCGCCGCAAAAGGGTGGCGCGCTGGGCGCGGCGATGACCGCCTTCGCCAAGAACCCCGCGGACCTGAAGGCCGCTGCCGTGCTGGCCGCCAATCCCGATTACAACGGCATCCTGCACACCACCTGCGTCGCCACGCTGCTCAGCGCCGGCCATGCCAACAACGCCCTGCCCCAGCGCGCCGCTGCCAATATCAACTGCCGCATCTTTCCGGGCACCACGCCCGAACAGGTGCGCGTCAAGCTGTCCGAGCTCGTGGCCGATCCCGAAATCAAGGTGACCCTGGCCGACAAGCGCAGCGAAGTGCCCAAGGGGCCGCAGCCGCTCGACCCGAAGATCTTCAAGCCGGTGGAAAAGCTGACGGCGAAATACTGGCCTGGCATCCCGGTGGTGCCGACCATGTCGGCGGGCGCCACGGACGGCGCCTTCCTGACGCCGGTGGGCATTCCCACCTATGGCGTGTCGGGCATCTTCTTCGACACCGACGGCAACGGCGCCCATGGCCTGAACGAGCGCGTGCGCGTGGATGCGACCTACAAGGGCCGCGACTTTCTCTATGACATCGTGAAAATTTACGCCCAGCAGCCCTGACGGAGACCCGCCATGTTTCGCACCCTTCTTGCCACGCTGCTGACCACGGCGATCGCATTCCCCGCCGCCGCCCAGGGCGACCATGCCCGCTACCGCGCGCTCTACAAGGAGATGGTGGAGACCAACACCAGCCTGTCGGTGGGCAGTTGCACCGCGCTGGCCGCCAAGGTCGCCGGTCACCTGAAGGAATCGGGCTTTCCGGACAGCGACCTGCATCCCTTCGCGGCGCCGGATCATCCTAAGGAAGGCGGCCTGGTGGCGGTGCTGCCGGGCAGCGATCCCAAGGCCAGGCCGATCCTGCTGCTGGGTCACCTGGACGTGGTGGAGGCCAAGCGCGAGGACTGGACCCGCGATCCTTTCACGCTGGTCGAGGAAAACGGTTATTTCTATGGCCGCGGCGTCGCCGACATGAAATCGCTGGATGCCGCCTGGGTCCTTACGCTGATGCGGCTGAAGGAAGAAGGCTTCAAGCACAAGCGCACCATCAAGCTGGCGCTGACCTGCGGCGAGGAAACCTCCACCGCCTTCAACGGCGCGGGCTGGCTGGCCGAGCATGAGCGCGCGCTGATTGATGCCGAGTTTGCGCTCAATGAGGGTGGCGGCGGCCGGCTGGACAAGGACGGCAAGGCGCTGATCATGACGGTACAGGCGGCGGAGAAATTCCCGCAGAACTATACCCTGGAAGTCACCAATCCGGGCGGGCATTCGTCGCGCCCGGTCAAGAAGAATGCCATCTACCAGTTGGCGGCGGGGCTGACCAAAATCAGCCAGTATGAATTCCCCATCGCGATCAACGACATCACCCGCACCTATTTCGCCAAAATGGCGGGCCAGGTGGGCGGCGAGATGGGCGCGGCGATGACGGCCTTTGCCAAGGACCCCAAAGACCTGAAGGCGGCAGCCGTGATCGCCACCGATCCCTCCTATAACGGTATCCTGCACACCACCTGCGTCGCCACCCTGCTGAGCGCGGGCCATGCCAACAATGCCCTGCCCCAGCGCGCCGACGCCAACATCAACTGCCGCATCTTCCCCGGCACCACGCCCGAGGAGGTTCGCGCCAGGCTGTCCGAGCTGGTCGCCGATCCCGAGATCAAGGTGACTCTGGCTGACAAGCGCAGCGAAGTGCCCAAGGGGCCGCAGCCGCTGAATCCCAAGGTGTTCGGGCCGGTGGAGCAGCTGACGGCAAAATACTGGCCGGGCATCCCGGTGGTGCCGCAGATGTCGGCAGGCGCCACCGACGGCGCCTTCCTGACCCCGGCCGGCATTCCCACCTATGGCGTGTCGGGCATGTTCGGCGATGCCGATGGCAGCGGCGCCCATGGCCTGAACGAGCATATGCGGGTGAGCTCGGTCTATAAGGGCGCCGATTTCCTCTATGACATCGTCAAGGTCTACGCCAACGAAAAGTAGTCAGTGCAGCTTCAGCCTTGGCCGGATGATGTGGTTGACATGGCCGACCAGGATCAATGCCAGGCCTTTCAGCCAGCCGTGAATGGCGATGAGATGCATGCGGTAGAGCGAGACATAGACGAAGCGCGCCAGCCGTCCCTCGATCGCCATGCGGCCGCCGATCAGATTGCCCATCAGCGAGCCCACGGTGGAGAAGTGGCTGAGCGAGACCAGCGAGCCGTGATCGCGATAGACGAAGTTCTTCAGCGGCGTGCCCCGGATCAGTGCGCGGATATTGTGAAAGACGGTTGACGCCATCTGGTGCGCCGCCTGCGCGCGCGGCGGCACCGCGCGGGTATCGCCTGCGGGCACGAACCAGGCGCAGTCGCCCAGCGCGAAGATGCGGTCGTCGCGCGTGGTCTGCAGGGTGGGCTTCACCACCAGCTGGTTGCCACGCGCGGTCTCCAGCCCCATGTCCGCCAGGATATCGGCCGCCTTCACGCCCGCCGCCCAGATGCGCAGGTCGGCGGCGATGAATTCGCCGGATCTGGTGATCATGCCGTCGGCGGTGGCTTCCACCACGGCGGTATCGGTCATCACCCGCACGCCCAGCGCTTCCAGTTCTTCATGCGCCGCCTTGGCCAGGTCTTCGGGCAGCGCCGGCAGGATGCGCGGCCCCGCCTCGATCAGCGTCACTTTCAGCCGGCTTTCGTCGAACACTTCCAGGCCGTAATGGCGCAGCGCGGCGGCGGAATTGTAAAGCTCGGCCGCCAGTTCGACCCCGGTGGCGCCGCCGCCCACGATATCGACCTTCACGCTGGCATCGGCGTCGGGATCGGCCTGCAGGGTGCGCGACACCCGCAGGCAATGATTGAGCAGCTTGGTGCGGAAGCGGTCGGCCTGGGCCCGGCTGTCCAGGAAGATGCAGTGCTGCGCCACGCCCTCGGTGCCGAAGTCATTGCTGACCGAACCCACCGCCATCACCAGATAGTCATAGCGGATGCGGTGGCGGCCCATGATCTCGCGGCCATCCTCGTCCAGGATCGGCGCGATCAGGACATGACGCGTGGTCCGGTCGATGCCTTCCATGGCGCCATAGAAAAAGCGATAGCCCCAGGCATGCCCGTGGCTGCGATAGCCCACCTCATCGAGATTGGCGTCCAGCGAGCCGGCCGCCACTTCATGCAGCAAGGGCTTCCAGATATGGGTGCGGTTTTTTTCGACCAGGATGATGTCGAAATTCTCGCGCCCGAAATGGGCGCCCAGCCGGGTGGCCAGCTCCAGCCCTCCCGCACCACCACCGACAATGACGATCTGCGTCTTGCGCGCCTTGGTCATGCGGCCACAGATAACATGGCCGGTGCCTTTGCAGGCGAAGATTTTTCCGTCAGGCTGCAACCTGAAAGCCCCACAAGAGAGCCGCACATGTCCGATTTCCGCATCAGCCTGGAAAAAGCCAACACCATCATCGCCAGCGCCTTCGCCAAGGGCAGGGAAGCCGGGATGAAGCCGCTGTCCTGCGTTGTGACGGATGCGGGCGGCCATGTCATCGCCTTCCAGCGCCAGGACGGCACCTCGTTCCTGCGGCTGGACATTGCACGCGGCAAGGCGGCAGGCGCGCTGGCGCTGGGCGTCAATTCGCGCAAGATCGGCGAGATGGCGGCGGAACGCCCCAGCTTCATCGCCAGCCTGGGCCACCTGACGCAGGGCGGACTGATCCCGGTGGCGGGCGGTGTGATCGTCAAGGGCCCGGATGGCCTTGCCATCGGCGCCGTGGGCGTCACCGGCGACACCAGCGACAATGACGAAGTGGCGGCGCTGGCCGGCATCGCGGCGGCGGGTCTTTCCGCTTAAGGCGGTGCTTTAGACCGCCTTCTCGTAGAGCTGCCGGACAAAGCGAACATCGAAGAAGGGCGGCTTGTCCGTGCCATCGGCCTTTGTCGTCGCCGGATAGGCGACAACGAAGAACATGAAGGCCTCGCCGGTCGGCTGGCCCGTGGCGCCGATGACGGGAAACAGAAGGCCATTGCTGACGATGCCCGGGCCGATCATGCGCCGGCTGCTTTGCGGCGTGCCGAAACTGCGCCCCGACGACGCCACAAACGCCTTCGCCGCCGCGAACAGCGGTTTGCCGTCCATCATCGCCGTCGCATAACGCCGCACGGCGCAGGCGTGATAGGGCGGGTCTTCCTCGGTCAGGACATAATTGCCGTCGGCGGCCGCGATCAGCCAGCCCTTGCCCGGATCGCTGTGCAGATAGCTCGCCACCTGCGCGGCGGTCAGGGGTTCCAGCTTTTCATCAACGGCGGCTTGCGCCAAGGCATCGGGAAATTTCGACAGGCAGTGGCTGGAGAACAGCCGCACGAACTCGGCCGAGACCGGCGGTGCGGGAACATCCTGTGCCAGCGCGACGGCGCCGGCCAGCAGCAGAAAGCCACCGGCCAGCGCCTTGCGCATCAGGCTTCAACCTGCGGCGTCACATACAGCCGGCGGTTGGGATTCACGAAGAACCAGGGGAAGATGCAGACAAAGCAGACGCCCGCCGCGATGTAGAAGGCGGTCTCCCAGCCATACATGGTGGCGAACCAGGGCGTCAGCGAGGCGGTGGCAGCGCCAGCGATCTGGCCGCCCATGTTCACCAGGCCCGAGATCACGCCAGTAAACGGCCCGCCGAAATCCGCCGCCACCGCCCAATAGGTCGCCTGGCCCAGATACAGCGCGCCGGCGCCGCCCGCCAGCACCAGCACCGCCACCGTGGTGTCGGTGGCGTGGCTGCCGATGATCAGGAAGATCGCGGACAGAAACAGGGTGAAAGCGCCGAACAGGCTGCGGCCGACATACTGGCCCCACTTCTTCACCAGCCAGTCGCTGATGACGCCGCCCAGGAGGCAGCATGTGGTCATGGCGATGAAGGGCAAGGTGCCCAGCAGCGCGCTCGACTTCAGGTCCAGTCCGCGCCCGTCCTTCAGGTAGATGAAGAACCAGGTGTGGAAGATGAAGGCGACATAGCCAAAGGCGACATAGGCCAGGGTGGTGCCCCAGACATCGATGCTGGTGAAGATCTTCAGCCACGGCACCGGCGGCATGGGGCCTTCGATCCTGACCGGCTGGCCAGCCTTGATGTGGGCCTTCTCGGCAGCGGTCACGCCGGGATGCTCCGCAGGCGTGTCGCGGGCGAAGTAATACCAGACGGCGGCGATGATCAGGCCGATGACGGCGGAGATATAGAAGACCTCATGCCAGCCATAGAAGGCGATGATGGCGGCGACCAGCGGCGGCGCGGTGCCCGAGCCCAGGCCGACGCCGCCGAACACCCAGCCATTGGCCTTGCCGCGTTCCTGGGAGGGAAACCAGGCGGCGATGAACTGGTTGGAGGACGGATAGGCGACCGACTCGCCCATGCCCAGGATGAAGCGCACCGCGATCAGCACCCACAGCGAGCCGCCCATGCCGGGCGGCACCAGCGCGGTGACGACGGACAGCACGCTCCACCACACCAGGCCGATGGTCAGGGTCTTGCGCGGGCCCAGCTTGCCCACCACCCAGCCGGCGGGAATCTGGAAGGCGGCATAGCCCAGCAGGAAGGAGGAGAAGACCCAGCCCAGCTGGATCTTGGAGATGTGATAATCCTGCGCGAGATAGGTGCCCGCGATCGAGATGTTGCTGCGGTCGATATAGACCACCGCGCTGACCACGAAGATCAGCATGATCAACAGGTAACGGACTCTGGACTTCATCATGGACGCATCCCTTGGTCGCCGCTTCGCGGCCCTTTTCAACGCGGGATTTGCGCCCCACTTGCGCGGCAGCAAACCCTAGTTCGGGCGTTTCGTCAAAGCTGCGGTTTCATGGTGTGCAACGCGCGAAAAATGTCGCGCCGGACGTTTGGCGCTTGTTCCTTCGCAGTTGCGAACCTATAAACCCTGCGCATTTACGGGTATATCGTCCATGACCGGGAAACTCCAAGGCAAGACCGTCTTCATCACCGGCGCCGCTGCCGGCATCGGCCGCGCCACCACCGAGCTGTTCCTGGCCGAGGGCGCGAAGGTGATCGCCACCGACCGCGACCTCAAGGGCCTGGAAGGGCTCGCCTCGGACAATCACCAGCTGGACGTGACCGACGCCGCCGCCATCACCGCCCTGGCGGCCAAGGTGGGCCGGATCGACGTGCTGTTCAATTGCGCCGGCTTCGTGGAGAACGGCACCATCCTGGATAACGACGACGCCCAGTGGGACAAGTCGTTCGCCATCAACGTCTATGCCATGGCGCACACCATCAAGGCCTTCCTGCCCGGCATGATCGCGGCGGGCGGCGGCTCCATCATCAATGTCGCGTCGGTCGCCAGTTCCATCAAGGGCGTCCCCAACCGCTGCATCTATGCCGCCAGCAAGGCGGCGGTGATCGGCCTGACCAAGTCGGTGGCCGCGGATTTCGTGACCAAGGGCATCCGCTGCAACACGGTGTGTCCCGGCACGGTGGATTCGCCGTCGCTGCAGCAGCGCCTGAAGGACAGCGGCGATTATGACGCCGCCCGCAAGGCGTTCACCGCCCGCCAGCCCATGGGACGGCTGGGAACGGCCGACGAAATCGCCGGCATCGTGCTGTGGCTGGCCAGCGATGACAGCCGCTTCGCGACCGGCCAGAACTTCATCGTGGACGGCGGCATCACGATTTAAGTTGTCGCATTGACCTGACCGGGGCCGGGGTTCAAAACCTCGCCCCATGCAGGGCATTTTTCGCATCGCAAGGCAGGCGGCGTTCATCGCCCTGATGCTGCGCGCCCTGATGCCGTCGGGCTGGATGCCGGACACCAATGGCGGCCTGATGATCTGCTCGGCCACAACCCTGGGCGTCATCCACCATGACGGCGCACCGCAAAAGCAGCAGGACAAGCAGCAGGAATGTCCCTTCGCCGCCGCGGCGCAGTTGGGCGCTGCGCCGGACGCGCCGCAGATCACCCTGCCCGCCTTCCATGCCTTCACGGCACGAACCGATCGCGCCTATGCCATCACGGTCGCGGCGCGTTTCACGCCGCAGTCTCCCCGCGCCCCACCCGCCGCCTGACGTGACTGACGCGCACCAGCGCGCCTATCATCCCTCCAGACGGAGACTGTCATGTCCCTTCGCACGCGCCTGCTCGCAGGCGGTTTTGCCTGCATCTGTTCATCCGCTTTGGCCCAAGGCCCGGTGGAAACCATCATCGTCACCGGCCAGCGCACCAGCGATGGCGCCCCCGCCGTCAATGTGACGGCCGGCGATGCGGCGGTCCGCATCAACGCCGTCAACACCGAAGACCTGCTGCGCTACGCGCCGGACCTGCTGGTGCGAAAGCGCCATATCGGCGACACCCAGGATCCCATCGCCACCCGCACCAGCGGCATCGGCCAGAGCGCGCGCAGCCTGATCTATGCCGACGGGATGCTGCTGTCATCGCCTATCGGCAACAACAACAGCGCCGCCTCGCCGCATTGGGGGCTGGTGGCGCCGCAGGATGTCGCCAGCGTGAGCATTCTGTATGGACCTTTCTCGGCGCGCTATCCCGGCGGCTCGATGGGGGCGGTGGTGGAGATCGCCACCCGCATGCCCGATGCGTTCGAACAGAGCGGCAAGGCGCTGGCGGCGTGGCAGGGCTTCTCGCAGTACGGAACACAGGGCGATTACGGCGCCTGGCAGCTGCAAAGCGAGATTGGCGACCGCAACGGTCCCTGGGCGTGGCGGCTGGGCATCGAACATCTCGACAGCCGCAGCCAACCGCTCAGCATCGTCACCCTGAACCGGTCGGCATCGCCCGGCGCCGCAGGCATCGCGGTCACGGGCGGCATCGCGGATGTGAATCGCACCGGCGCACCCATCGCGGTGATCGGCGCGGGCGGCTTCGAACACCAGGTCCAGGACACGCCTTCGCTGAAGACAAGCTATGATTTTTCCAACGTGCAACTGGCCTATACCGCCAGCCTGTTTCATCAGGACGATACCGCCACGGCGCAAAGCTATCTGAAGGATGCCGGCGGTGCTGCGGTCTATGCCGGCAGCGTCAATATCGGCGGCTACAGCTATACCATTCCGGCCAGCGCCTTTTCGAACACGGTCTATCGCTGGAACCAGACTTATCTGGCACAGGGCCTGTCGCTGAAATCCACCGCTGGCGACTGGCGGTGGAAAGCCGTCATCAGCCGTTTCGACTATCTTGCCGACAGCCAGCGCGTGCCGACCGTGGCGCTGCCGTCCGCCGGCATGGGCGGGGCGGGCACGATCACGAAAATGACGGGCACCAACTGGACCACCGCCGATGCCGATGCGGGCATCACGCTGGGCGATCACGCGCTGTCCTTCGGCGCGCACGGCGAAATCGTGGCGCTGGACCAGAACAAGTTCAACACTGCCGACTGGATCGGCGGTGGTGCTGGCGCGCTTGCGTCGCGCGCAGCAGGACGCACCAGCACCACGGCGCTGTGGGCCGAAGACGCCTGGGCGTTTGCGCCGGACTGGAAGGCCACCATCGGGCTCAGGCTGGAGAACTGGCACGCCTATGACGGGGTGAATGTCTCAGCCGCACCGGCGCTGAATATGGCGCAGCCGTCGCGGGACGGCAGCTATGCCTCGCCCAAGGCGGCGCTGCGCTGGCAGGCGGACGATGCGATCAGCATTACCGCCTCCTATGGCACCGCCTTCCGGATGCCGACGGTGACCGAATTGTACCAGACCGTCACCACCGGCCCCACCTTGACCTCGCCCAATCCCGATTTGCGTCCCGAACACGCCGACAGTTTCGATCTGTCGGCGGTTTACGCGCTGGACGGCACGCGGCTGCGCGTTTCGCTGTTTGAGGAAGACATCGCCGACGCGCTGATTTCCCAGACCGCGCCGCTGAACGGCTCGTCGACACTGTTCAGCTATGTGCAGAACATCGACAGGCTGCGCTCGCGCGGCGCCGAAGCCGTGCTGCAGCAGACCCTGGGCGATGTGGACCTGCAGGGCAGCGCGACCTATGTGGATTCGCGCATCCTGAGGGACACCGCCTTTGCCGCCGCGGTCGGCAAGGTCACGCCGCAGATTCCGCGCTGGCGCGCCACGGCATCCGCGACCTGGCACGCAAGCGATGCGCTCGATTTGTCATTGGCGGCACGATATGAAAGCCGGCTATATGCCACCATCGACAACACCGACACGGTCACCCACACCTGGCAGGGCTTTGACAGCTTCTTCGTGATGGATGCGCGCGCGCGGTATAGTTTCGACAGCCATTGGGCGGCCGCCATCGGCGTGGACAATCTGAACAATGACCGCTACTTCCTGTTTCACCCCTTTCCCCAGCGCACCGTGACGCTGGAACTCAGCTATGCGCCCTAGATGTTGATGTTTTTCTCCACCCTGTTCCTCGCGCTCAGCATGTCGGCTGACGCCTTTGCCGCCGCGCTGGGCAAGGGCACGCGGCTGGACAAGCCGGGCTGGGGCGAGGCGCTGCGCACCGGCGCGATCTTCGGGAGCATCGAGGCGATCACGCCGGTGATCGGCTGGGCGCTGGGCCGCGCCGCCAGCCGTTATATCGAGGCCTTCGACCACTGGATCGCCTTCGGCCTGCTGCTGGTGATCGGCGGCAAGATGATCTGGGATGCGGCGCGCCGCCACGCGGAAGAGGAGAAGCCGCAAAGCCATTCCTTCGCGGTGCTGGCCCTGACCGCCATCGGCACCAGCATCGATGCCTTGGCCGTGGGCGTCACGCTGGCGCTGATAGATGCCAGCATCATCGTCAACGCGCTGGCGATCGGCGCTGCGACCTTCGTGATGACCACCATCGGGGTGATGGCGGGGCGTTTCCTGGGCGAGAAGTTCGGCCGCTATGCCGAAGCCGCGGGCGGCGTGGTCCTGATCGTGATCGGGACCAAGATCCTGCTGGACCACACGCTGCTCAGACCTTGAAGCGCGTATCCAGGCGGGCGATGATTTCTTCGGGCGTGAAGCCCAAGGCGCTGAGACGCCCCGAACGCGCCAACAGGGCCAGTCCGGTCAGCGCCGCCGCAATCAGCACCACGTCACTCTGGTTCTCGCGGCTGCTGGACGGCAGGCCGCTGGCATCCGACAAGGCTTTGAGCACCGCGATCATGCGGCCATTGAACAGCCGCTCGGCATCATTGACCTTGCCGCCGGCGGGCGCGCCGGTCAGCGCTGCCGATGCGGCTGCCATGGTTTCGGCATTGCTGAGCACCGCCAAGGCCGCCGCGCCCGCGCCGGCCAGGCCGCCGCCGATGGGACTGTCGCGCATGGCGCGCGCCATGGAAGTGAGGTCGTCCGCGGCCAGGGCCAGCAGCAATTCGTCCTTGTTGCGGAAATAGCCGTACAGGGCGGCCGGGGCAAAACCGGCTTCCGCCGCCACGCCGCGCAGGGAAAGGTCGCGCGCACCATCGCGTGTCGCCACCCGGCGGGCCGCATCCAGGATTGCCACCCGCGACGCCGCCCGTGTGGCGTCCCGGGGGCGCCGTTCTTTCGGGAGTCGAATCGCCGCCTCAGCCATGGCGGGAATCATAGGTGATTCCCGCGGTGTCGCAGGGCGCGACAAAAGGAATCAGCCAAAAGGAATTCAGTGAGGGTGGGCCATTTTGTAGGCCTGCATCGCGCTGTTGGCGGCGGTTCCCACCTTTTCCTTCATCGCCTGGTTGGCGGCGATGCGGGACTTGATGCTGGCCTCCACCGCCTTGGCGCTGGTGTTGGTCAGGTCGGTGGATTCCATCTCGGTACTGACGCAGCCCTGATAGACGTCCGACTGGGCGATGAATTCGCGCGCCTGGGCCATGGCGGTGCGCAGCTGCTCCTCGCTGGCCGCGGCGCCATCGACCGGCGCGGGCGGCACCGGCGCGATGCACTGGGCCAGCGCCGGGGTGGCGGCGCACAGGCAAAAGGCAAGGAAGACAACTGAGCGCACACGCGAGTCCTTCGGGAACTCGCGATTGTCTCATATCAGCGGCGACGGAACCAGAGTGCGCGGCAGCCCATTTTCGTACAGAAGCGCGCCGCAAAACTGTCTGAAAAATGTCAGACTGCGAGAGGCTGGGTTTGCGCCCGATGACCGAACCAGCGGTCGGCATAGCGCAGCAGCAGGGCGGCAACCATCAGGCTGAGGCTGAAGCCGTACCAGACATCGGGGCGGTGCGGACCGGAGATGCGCGCCAGCGCCATCAGCGCATAGCACAACCAGAAATACATGGTGGCGATGGCCAGCATCGCACGGCGGGTCTTGTCGCCGATAAGGACGCGGCCATTCAGCCGGATGGGCGCCACGGTGCCGGCCATGATGGCAGCGACACTGCCGCCGAACAGCACCATCAGGGTAGCGCCGGCCGACAGCTGGATCACATTGGGCAGGAACACCGACAACAGATAGACGGCGTAGCTGGCACAGAAACCCCAGACCAGCTTGCGGCTGAGGCTTTCAGGACAGGGGGTCTGAAACACCCGGCTGGCGATGCGGCAGACCGGGCCGCTGGACAAGGCCGCGAAGAACACCAGGCAGACATAGCGCCAGGCAAGCTGGCTGCCCAGGCGCAGGCCATTTTCGCCAAAGCCGCGCGCCACGACGGCGCCCAGCACCAGGGCCGCCGCCAGCAGCGCGATGCCGCCGACCAGGGGGCCCAGGGTCAGCTTCAGGCGGGGGACCTTGTGGTCGGAACCGAAGATGGCGGAATTATCGAGCGCGACCATTTGATTTTGAGCTGTTCAGGGGCTTCGACAGGATCAACGCGAAGACAGCGAAAAAGATGCTGTTTGTTAAAGCGTCAAAGCGACCGCAAAGCCCTCTACCGGCAAGTTTGCTTCATGGCGTGGCGTGGCGGCCACAAGACCGGCCACCGCCAGCCCCGCTGCAGCCGCCGTGGCGCGCAGATAGGCATCGGAATGCCGCCAGCGGCGCTTGGGACCGAGTTCAAAACCATCGCCGTCTTTCGCTTCCGTGGTGAACAGGAAGTAACCATCCGGCGCCAGCCGCGCGGCGGCGCCGCGAAACACACAAGCCAGATCGCCCAGGTAAACCAGCGTGTCGGCGGCCAGGATCAGGTCGTAAGACGCACCGTTCGTACCAAGCGCGGTTTCCAGGTCGGCCACGGCGAGATCGTCATAGATACCGCGCAAGCGCGCCTTCTCGATCATGGCGGGCGACAGGTCGACGCCGTCCAGCCGGGACGCCAGCGGCCGGAACACCGCGCCCGCCAGGCCAGTGCCGCAGCCCAGATCAAGAATGGAAAGGTGATCCCGGCCCGGCATCACCATCGCCGCCAGGTCCAGCAGGATCTGCGGCCCGGCATAGGCCAGCTGCTGGATCATGCGGCTGTCATAATCGGCGCTGAACTGGTCGAACAGGTGGCGGACATAACCGGCGTCGGACCGCGGCGCGGTCTTGATCGCCTGCGCCGCCGCCAGCATTTCGGGCGGCGGGTCGTCCAGCTGGCGCAGATTCTCCAGCGCCTTGTCGGCCTCGCCCGCTTTCAGCCAGGCGGCGGCCACCAGTTCGCGGGCGCGGACAAGGCCGGGGTCGAGGCGCAAGGCGCGCTGCAGTTCGGCAATCGCGGTGGGCAGCAGGTCGGCGGCCAGCAAGGCCTCGCCCAGCGCCAGGATCGCGACGGCGATGCCGGGATTGAGCGACACCGCTTCGCGCGCTTCGGCCAGCGCGCTGCCGCTGTCGCCATCCGCCAGCAGCGCCTTGATCAGGGTGAGGCGCGCCAGCAGCCCGCCACGACCGGCGATCAAACGGGCGCGCAAGTCTCGCGCGGCTTCGGCGGCGCGGCCCGAAGCGATCAGCGCTTCGGCGGCTTCGATGGGATCGCCGTCAAGCAAGGATGCAGAGCCCGTTGTTGAGAACCACTGTGCCGGGACGTTCCTTGACGCCGGCGCGATACGAGATCGTGCTCCCGTCCTGCCACAACTCCACCACCAGGGTCTCGCCGGGAAAGACCGGCTTGGAGAAGCGTACATCGAACTGGGTGATGCGGGCGGGATCGTATCCCGCCAGCGCCTTCAACACGGCGCGGCAGGCGGTACCGTAGGAACACAGGCCATGCAGGATGGGGCGCGGGAAGCCCACCATCTTTGCGAAAGCCGGATCGCGGTGCAGCGGATTGCGGTCGCCCGACAACGCATAGAGAAATGCCTGGTCGGGGCGTGTATCGCATTCCGTCACCAGATCGGGGGCCCGGTCCGGAATGACGTGCAGTTCGGGGCCACCGCCCGGCTTGCCGCCGAAGCCGCCATCGCCCCGCGCGAAGATGGACGAGACGATGGTGAACAGCTTGTCGCCGGTCGCGGCGTCGCGGCTGACACGCTCCTGGACCAGCACCGCGCCCTTGCCTTCGCCCTTGTCGAGGATATCGGTATAGCGTTCGTCCGAGATCACTTCGCATTTGGGCGGCAGGGGCTTGTGGACGGTGATGCGGCGCTCGCCGTCCACCACCATCATGAAATTGATGCTGGATTTCTGCGGCATGCGCTGGTTTTCGGGCGGCGCCTCGCCGCGATTGATGACGCTGGCGAAGGTGGGCACCACTTTCAGCGCTGGATTCTCATAGACGAAGGGCAATTCGCGTTCGTCCAGCGGATCGCGGCCCATGCCCACGCCCAGGGCATAGAGCATCACGTCCTTTTCGTCATAGCGCGACACCAGTCCCGTGGCGCCGGATTGCATCATGTCGTCGTAATCAATCGGCATGGGTAGCCCCTGCGCATTCCTGGCCCGCGATGCAGCCGCGCCACAGATCTTCCAGCCGCTGCCGTTCCAGCCGTGCGATGGCGGCGGCCGTGTTCACAAGCGCGGCCAGGGCGGATGTCTGCTGGACAAGTGCGTCCAGGCGAGCATGCCTGTCCACACGGTCTGCCCGGCCCCGCGCCGCATGGCGATTGCCAACTGCTGCACCGGCCCGCTTTTTCGGGCCTTCGGCAACATAATTGTCGGAGCGACTTTTTAGCCCCCCTCCCCCCTCGGGCTTGTGGATAGCGCGGGGACAGCGGCGGGGCTTGCGGGTCAGGGCAGTGGTGATGACGGGCGTTTCCATGGACGCAGTATAACGCGGCGCCGCGCCAGTAGCATCCATCCAAAGCCTGTGCTGTGATGCCGCCATGTCGATGCCTGCCCCCTCTTCGCAACAGCCTTATTATCCACCGCGCCGGAGCAATGGCTGCCTGTGGGGCTGCCTGATCGTGGTGGTGATCTTTTCGCTGCCCTTCCTGTTTGCCGGCGGCTTCGGGGCCTGGTTCCTGATGGACGGCTACAAGCGCGATCCGGTGCTGCGGGTGGTGGGCGAACTGGTGCGCGACGACGGCATGGCGCAGATGGCGCTGGGCCATGGCGCCACCATCACCGGCGTGGACGCCAACAGCTTTTCCTGGATACCGGGCAGGACGAACAATGCCTATGACGTGACCTTGCAAGGCCCCAAGGGCGAAGGCCACCTCTCCGTGACTGCCCACTCCGGCAATAATGGGCCGCAGCTCGATGCCGCCATCCTGACGGGACCGGATGGGCGGCGTTACGACTTGCTGAGGCACGTGGCGCTGCCATCCGACGGCACGGCGCCGCCCGACACCAGCATCTGAGACCAGAATGACAAAACCGAAAAGCGATACCGCCTTCCTGGGCCATCCGTCCGGCCTGGGCTGGCTGGCGGGATCGGAGTTCTTCGAGCGTTTCTCCTATTACGGCATGCAGACGCTGCTGGTGCTGTACATGACCCACTATCTGCTGGTGGGCGATCACAGCAGCCATGTGCTGGGCTTCGATCTTTTCCACCGCTTCCTGAATTTCCTCAACGGCCGCGAACTGTCCGGCACGGCGCTGGCCTCCGCCACCTATGGTTTCTATGGCAGCTTCGTCTACATCACCCCGCTGCTCGGCGGCCTGCTGGCGGACCGGCTGACCGGGCGCACCGCCGCCGTCACGCTGGGGGCGCTGCTGATGGTGCTGGGCCATTTCCTGATGGCCTTCGATGTCAGCTTCGTATTCGCGCTGCTGTGCCTGCTGGTGGGCGTCGGCTGCTTCAAGGGCAATATCGCCGCCCAGGTGGGCGATCTTTACGCGCTCAGCGACCTGCGCCGTGCCGATGCCTTCCAGATCTATTATCTGGGCATCCAGCTTGCGGGCATGATTGCGCCCATCGTCTGCAGCACCTTGGGCGAGAAATATGCCTGGCACTGGGGCTTCGGCGCCGCCGGCATCGGCATGCTGGTGGGCTTGCTGGTCTATCTGCGCGGCCGGCCGGCCTTCCCCAAGGAGCAGTTTCGCCGGGGCGGCGAAATCAAGCGCCCGCCGCTCACCGCGCGCGACATCCGCAGCATAATCGTGCTGGCCTTCCTGGTGCCGGTGCTGGCGATGGCGCTCCTGGGCAACATGCAGATTTTCGGGGCCTATCTGCTGTGGGCGGAAAAGAGCTTCCATCTGGTTTTCTTCGGCGAGACCATGCCGGTGGGCTGGATGGTGTCGCTGGACGGCATCATCTCCTTCGCCACGATGGCGGGGTCTGTGATTTTCTGGCGATGGTACGGCACCATCCGCAAGGAACCGGATGAAGTCACCAAGATGACCATCGGCATCTGCATCGCCGCCTGCGCCCCCTTGCTACTGGCCGCCGCCAGCATGATCGTGGCCCGCACCGGACAGCCGGTGTCGCTGGGCTGGGCGGTCGCGTTCCATGTCATCAACGATATCGGCTTCGGCAACATCCTGCCGATCATGCTGGCGCTGTATTCGCGCTGCGC
>JAQGLO010000150.1 GCA_028292825.1 Alphaproteobacteria bacterium
GCGGCGACAGTCTGGGTGACGTGTCGCGTCCCGCCGGTGGAGATGCCGCCCGTGAGATCATGGCGCAGCTTGATGAGCTCAGCCCTGGCCGCTCCGAGCAGCAGGTCGGAAAAAAGCGCGACAAGTAATCTTCATGCCATGACCACTCATGAGCCGGGCTGGACCCTGCGTCAGCGGCTCCAGGTCATCATTACCCTTGCGTTGATCCCCGTCATCCTGGTGTCGCTGTTCCAGGGCGTCGCGAGGGCACGACTGGACATCGCGAATGTCCATGACCGTCTGATCCAGTCGGCCCGCACGGTGGCGGCTGGCGACCAGAACCTGCTGGCCTCGGCCGAACAGGTGCTGCGCGCCGTGGGCTCGCTCAGCGAAGTGCGCGGCATGAACGGCAATTGCGACGGCGTGCTGGCCGACACCCTGATTGGGGTGCGCTATTTCTCCAACCTCACCCGCATCGACGCCAATGGCCGCATCACCTGCAGTGCCATGGCGCTGGCGCGGGGCCTGTCGGTCAAGGATTACCAGGTCTTCAAGGAAGCCAGGGCCTCCAGCCAGATGGCGGTGAGCAACGAACTGGTCAGCCGCGTCACCGGCCAGCCGGTGATTGGCGGCATGCTGGCGCTGCACAAGCCGGACGGCAGTTTCGACGGCACCGTGGCCATCGCGCTGGATGTGCACTGGATCGACTACATGATGCGCGCCAGCCAGCTGCCCAAGGGCGCGGTGGTGGCGGTCTATGACCGCAGCGGCAAGGTGATCGCCACCAACAGCCCCGATGTCGGCAATGCCATCGCCAGGGCCGCGATCCGCAGCAACGCCGGATCGGAAGACGTCTACAGCGCCATCGACAGCCGCGGCGACAAGTGGCGCTTCGCCAATGCCCCCCTGACGGGCAATTCCATCTTCGTGGCCTTCGCCATGGGCGAGGGGCGCCTGTTCGGCCCCACCTATCTGCATGTGGGCCTGGATTTCGCGCTGCCCATCCTGATGATCGGCTTTGCCTGGATGGCGATCTGGCTGGCCACGGACCGGCAGATGACGCAATGGATCGCCTATCTGCGCCGCATCGCGGCGGCCTATCGCAGCGGCCATTATGCCATCCGTCCCGATCTGGTGGGCGCGCCGGCGGAGTTCAAGCTGCTGGGCGACGCCCTCAGCGACATGGCGGAAGCCATCCAGGACCGTGACCGCCGCCTGCGCGAAAATGTCGAGATGAAGACGACGCTGATCAAGGAGATCCACCACCGGGTAAAGAACAATCTCCAGATCGTGATGAGCCTGCTGTCCATCCAGGCGCAGCAGGTCAAGGACCCACGCGCCAGGGAAGCCCTGATGCAGGCCCAGACCCGCATCAATGCGCTGGCGCTGGTGCACCGCATCCTCAACGAGCTGGAAGACCAGTCCACCCTGGACATCCGCCAGCTGCTGGAAGAACTCAGCCACCAGATCGCCGGCGGCATGAGCAACGATTCGGTCAAGGTGGACGTCGATGTTCCCAGCCGGGTGGTGGCGGGCAGCGTGGCGGTGGCGCTGGCCCTGTTTACGGTCGAAGTGCTGACCAACATCTTCAAGCACGCCTATCCGAACGAGCGCCGGGGCGTGATCCGCGTGACCATGCAGACCCTGCCGGACGGCAAGCTCAAGCTGGCCATCGCCGATGACGGCATCGGTTTTGCCATGGATGACCAGACCAAGAGCGTGGGCAGCCGCCTGATCAAGACCTTCGGGCTGCAGCTGGGGGGTGTTTCCAGCGTCCAGTCCGAGCCCGGCCGCGGCACGGTGGTGGACCTGGTCTTCCCTGACCCCGACCTTCGGGAAAACCCGCCCCAGGTGTAGCAAAAAGCCGTCCTGCCATGCGTTTTGGGGCTGTTTCGCAGGCCATCGGATGCTTATGTTCCGCCCGTGATTTGAAGGCGGTTTCCCATGGCTGACAGTTTTGACGTGATCGTGATCGGCGGCGGCCCCGGCGGCTATAACGCGGCGATCCGGCTGGGCCAGCTGGGCCTGTCCACCGCCTGCATCGACAAGCGCGGCAGCTTTGGCGGCACCTGTCTGAATGTCGGCTGCATTCCCTCCAAGGCCCTACTGCACGCCAGCGAGCGCTTCCATGAAGCCGAGACGGACTTCGCCAAGCTGGGCATCAAGGCCAAGGTCGAACTCGACCTCCCCGCCATGATGGCGCAGAAGACCAAGGTGGTCGGCGAGCTGACCAAGGGCGTGGAATTCCTCTTCAAGAAGAACAAGGTCGAAGGCATTGTCGGCGAGGCCAGGATCACCGCCCCCGGCAAGGTTTCGGTCAAGCTGGCCGACGGCACGACCCGCGAACTGACCTGCAAGAACATCATCATCGCCACCGGCTCGGATGTCGCGCCGCTGCCGGGCGTCACCATCGACGAAAAGCAGATCGTGTCCTCCACCGGCGCCATCGCGCTGAGCTCTGTTCCCAAGAAGTTGTTGGTCGTTGGCGCCGGCGTCATCGGCCTGGAACTGGGTTCGGTGTGGAAGCGCCTGGGCGCCGAAGTGACGGTGGTGGAATTCCTCGACCGCATCACCCCCGGCATCGATGGCGAGATCGCCAAGGCCTTCCAGCGCATCCTCACCAAGCAGGGCTTCACCTTCCAGCTCTCCACCAAGGTGACGGGCGTCGAGAAGACCAAGACCGGGTTGAAAGTCACGGTCGAACCGGCGGCGGGCGGCGACAAGACCACCATCGAATGCGATGTGATGCTGGTTTCGATCGGCCGCATTCCCTACACCGCGAACCTGGGCCTGGCCGAGATCGGCGTGGCGCTGGACAAGCGCGGCCGCGTCGTCACCGACAACCACTACAAGACCAATGTCCCGGGCATCTATGCCGTGGGCGATTGCCGCGAAGGCGTCATGCTGGCCCACAAGGCCGAGGACGAAGCCACCGCCTGCGCCGAGATCATCGCCGGCAAGGCGGGACATGTGAATTACGACGCCATCCCGTCAGTGGTCTACACCTTCCCGGAAGTCGCCACCGTGGGAAAGACCGAGGAAGAGCTGAAGGCCGCCGGCATCCAGTACAAGGTCGGCAAGTTTCCCTTCACCGCCAATGCCCGCGCCAAGACCATCATGGCCACCGACGGCATGGTGAAGATCATGGCCGACGCCAAGACGGATCGCGTCCTGGGCTGCGCCATTGTGGGGCCGGAAGCCGGCAACCTTATTGCCGAGGTGGTTCTGGCGATGGAGTTCGGTGCGTCGTCCGAAGATATCGCCCGCACCTGCCATTCGCACCCGACCCTGACCGAGGCTGTCCGTCAGGCGGCGATGGGCGTCGAGGGTTGGACGATGCAAATGTAACTTTGCGCGTCTGCGCAAAGTTATATCGCTACAGCAAACTCACCAGCCAGGTGACCGCGCCGATGATGGCGAAAAAGCCGATCCAGGTCAGGCAGAACTGCACGGCGCATATATTATCGGACGGCGACGCAACGTGATCGTGGTGATCCAGGACGGCCATGGCGCGCTCCTTTATTGGTCGCCGCCACGCTAGTCCCGTTTGTGAAATTCCGGAAAGCTATTCGATTCCGCGCCGCAGCAATTGGCGTCAGTCGATCATCTCGTCGACCTGCACCGAGCCTGTCAGGCTGGGCTTGTCGGCCAGCGCCTCGTTGATCTTGGGCACATGCGGCCTGGTATCGAAGCCGAACAGGTTGCAATAGCCGTCAAACCCCAGGGAAAACGAGGTCCGGCGCGGGGTCAGTATCAGCCACTTGCCGGCCAGGGGATGGGTTCCGGGGGGCACCTGGCCCAGCACGCTGGTGAAGGGATCGCCGGCCTGGGTCACGGTCACCTCGACGCTGAAGGGCGGCGGCACGTCCATCGGCTCGCCTGCGCCATTGAACCAGCCCCAGCCATTGGTGGGGCTCAATTGCAGTCTCATTTCCGGTCAATCCTCACATGCTCGGGCCGAACACCCATGCCGATAAAACGCGCGGGCAGCCGCCGCAGCAACGGGTAACGATTGAAAAGTTTCAGGAACCAGGGCGCCGCCGGAGTTTTGCCGCCGCTGATGGTGGGCGCCAGGATCCGGTTTTGTACTGCCACCTGGAAGGCCTGGACCACCCGCACCGGAAATTCGCGCCGCGCCTGGATCTTCTTGAGGTCGCTGAATCGGGCCACGCCCTTCTGCAAGACCGGTCCCAGGATATTGGCCGTCGCCACCGCATCCTGGATGGCGAGGTTGATACCCACCCCGCCCACCGGCGACATGGCATGGGCGGCATCACCGATGCAGACCAGGCCGGGACGGGCCCAGCTCGAAAGCCGGTCCACCGCCACGGTCAGCAGCTTGGCCTGGTCGAAATCCTTGATCGCGTCGTCCACCCGGGGCGCGGCGAAGCCGGCAATCTCTTTCAGGCGGGTGCGGAATTTCGACAGGCCCGCCGCCTTGATGGCGTCGAAGCCGCCCTTGGCGATGACCAGGGCGCATTGCCAATAATCGCCGCGATGGATCATCACGAGCATTTGGCCGTCGCGGATCTTGCCCAGCACATCCACCGGGTCGCCCGGCGCCGTCGGCAGGCGCAGCCACAACACATCGAATGGCGCGCCCAGCTCCATCACCTTCAGTCCGGACTTTTCGCGCAGGGTGGAATGGCGGCCATCGGCGGCAATCGTCAGTCCGGCGCGGATCTGCACATTGCCGTTCGGTCCGGTCGCCACCACGCCGGCGATCTTGCCGCCCTGCGCAATGAGGTCCTTGGCTTCCGTCTGCATCATCAAATGGAAGTGCGGAAACTTCTTCGCTTCGGCGCTGAGGAAATCCAGGAAGTCCCATTGCGGCATCATGGCGATGAACTTGCACACCGTGGGCAGGTGGGTCAGATCGGCGAATTCGAAATGTTCGTCGCCCAGGTCGATGCCGGCATGGGCGATGCGGGCATGCGGCAGCTTGAGGAAACGCTCCAGCAGCCCCAGCTCATGCATCACCTGAAGCGTGGAGGGATGCACCGTGTCGCCGCGAAAATCACGCAGGAAGTCGGCATGCTTTTCCAGCACGGTCACGTCCACCCCGGCCCGGGCCAGCAGGAAGCCGCACATCATGCCCGCGGGGCCGCCGCCCGCGATGACGCAACTGGTGGAAATGGTTTCCAAGAGAATCCCCGTCTGCTGCGAGTCTAGCCCGGTGTTTTGCGCCCGCCAACCGATCCGACTAGACTTTCCGCATGCGTCCCAACCGTCTTCGCCAGCTCTGGGCCTCCGGCAAGGCTGCCGCCAATTGCTGGCTGACCCTGCCTGGCGGGCTGGCGGCCGAAATGCTGGCCCATCAGGGCTGGGACAGCCTGACGGTGGACTTGCAGCACGGCCACAGCGACTTCAATGCCATGTGCGCCATGTTCACGGCCATCTCCACCACCGACACCGTGCCCCTGGTGCGGGTGCCGTGGAATGAGCCCGGCGACATCATGCGGGTGCTGGATGCCGGAGCCTATGGCGTCATCTGCCCCAATATCGACAGCGTGGCGGACGCCGTCCGCTTTGTCGGCGCCGCCCGCTATGCCCCCCTGGGTTTCCGCAGCGTCGGCCCCAAGCGCGGCCTTCTGTATGGCGGGCCCGACTATATCGAACGGGCCAATGACACGGTCCTGGCCATCGCCCAGATCGAAAGCGCCGGGGGTTTGGAGAATGTGGACGCCATCGCCGCCGTGCCGGGGCTGGACATGCTCTATATCGGCCCCGCCGACCTGGCCATGGCGCTGGGCCGGCCGCCCCGGCAGAATTCGGACGATCCAGTGGTCATGGCGGCGGTGGACCGCATCCTGGCCGCTGCCAAAAAGGCGGGCTTGGCCGCGGGCATGCATTGTACGGGTGCGGACTATGCCCTGGCGATGATCGCAAAGGGTTTCGACCTAGTCACCGTCACCTCCGACGAAACCCTGCTGGCGGCGGGCGCGGGCCTGCGCGCGAAAATCCCGTAGCGGGCCGAATCGAATCTGCTATAGTTGCGATGCAACAAATTCAGCGAAGGAGGTGATCCAGTGTCTCATTGTCACTATCTGCGGACGTCAAAGGCCGCGCGCTGGAATCTTACATTAAAGGTCCGCGCCGCTTAAGGCTGCGACAAGCAGTAGACAATGTGGGCCGTCTCTCTTGCGAGGGGCGGCCCTTATTGTTTTATGGGCCCATGAATGGTGCGGAAACTTTAGTCCATACGCTTGCCGAAGGCGGCATCGAGATTTGCTTCGGCAATCCCGGCACCTCGGAAATGCATTTTGTGGCGGCGTTGGACCGCGAGCCGCGCCTGCGCGGCGTGCTTTGCCTGCAGGAAGGCGTGGTGGCGGGCGCCGCCGACGGTTATGCCCGCATGGCCGGCAAGCCGGCCGCGACCTTGCTGCACCTGGGCCCCGGCTTCGCCAATGCGGTGTCTTTTTTACACAACGCACGAAAGGCGGGCCAAGGCATCGTCAATATCGTGGGCGATCATGCCATCAGCCATGCGCAATACCGCCAGGCGCCGCTGACCAGCGACATACTGGGCATCTGTGCCCCCGTTTCGGACTGGCTGCATCGCAGCGCATCACCGCTGGACGTGGCGACGGACGGCGCGCGCGCCCTGCAGGCGGCGAGGGCCGGACAGATCGCGACCCTGGTGCTGCCCGCCGATTGCGCTTGGGATGCAGCGTTGGCGCCCGCGAAGCCGTTGCCCGACATCGCCCCGAAAATCGCGGATGCCGCCACGATCGCGCGGATTGCCGACGCGCTGAAGAGTGGCAAGCGCAGTGCGCTGCTGCTGCGTGGCCGCTGCCTGGAACGCGAAGGTGTGGAGATTGCCGGCCGCATCGCCCGCGCCACCGGGGCGCGGCTGTTCCACGATTACTTCACGCCGCGCATCACGCGTGGCGCCGGTTTGCCGCGCGTGGGGCGCATGCCCTATTTCGCCGAAGAGATCCTGGAAT
The DNA here is from genome assembly GCA_028292825.1 of Alphaproteobacteria bacterium. GTDB lineage: Bacteria > Pseudomonadota > Alphaproteobacteria > Micropepsales > Micropepsaceae > Rhizomicrobium. The sequence continues at coordinate 6,927 of JAQGLO010000150.1, forward strand.
TCCTGGGTGGCCTGGAACAGATCGTACTGGTGGGCGCGCCGCCGCCGGTCAGCTTCTTCGCCTATCCCGGATTGCCCGGCTGGATGACGCCGGCGGGGTGTGAATTGCTGACCCTTGCCGCACCGGGCGATGACACGGTGGGGGCGCTGGCGGCGCTGGCCGGTGCCTTGCATGCGCAAACGACCGGCGAGACCGTGACGCGCATTATTCCCGACGCACCGCCCGACGTGCCGCTGACCGCCGACGCGATGGGCGCCATCATGGCACGGCTGCTGCCCGCAAATGCCATCCTCTCGGATGACTCGCTCACCACCGGTCCCGGCCTGCAGAAATATCTGGCGGACGCGCCCGCGCATGACGCCGTCTTCCTCACCGGCGGCGCCATCGGCGATGCAACCCCCATGGCGGTGGGCGCGGCCATTGCCTGCCCGGACCGCAAGGTGATCGCGGTCAGCGGCGACGGCGCCGCGATGTATTCCCTGCCGGCGCTATGGACCATGGCGCGCGAAAAGCTGGACGTGCTGGTGATCGTCTGCGCCAACCGCAGCTACAACATCCTCAACATCGAACTGGCCCGCGTCGGCGCGGAGGCCGGCCCCAAAACCCTCGCCATGCTGGACCTGGGAAATCCCGAACTGGATTTCGTCAAGCTGGCCCAGGGCCTGGGCGTCCCCGCTACAAGCGCCACCACCAGCACAGACTTCGCCGCGCAGTTCGCAGACGCGATGCAAACCAAGGGCCCGCGTTTGATCGAGGCGGTAATTCGTGTCTGAAATCGCGCCCCGCCTGGCAGCAGCTTACTACAGCGCCCGTATCGGTGCATTTCTGGATTCGGACCCGGATGCGATATATGGTGCGCTCAGCCGGCACCATGCGCATACCCAAGAGCTTGCCCAGAAAATTGCATGGCTGGAACAGATCAAAATACTGCAACGCGGCCTGGTTTCTGTTCGGCAGGGATGGATCGCGTTTGAATTTGCGATCCCGCGCATGGGGAAGCGCGCGGACGCCGTCATTCTGTTGGACGGTGTCATCTATGTCATCGAATTCAAAGTTCGCGCGGATGTTTTCACCGCGGCTGCCATAGAGCAGGTGACGGACTATTCGCTCGATCTGAAAAACTTTCACGCCGCCAGTCATGACCGCATCATCGTTCCGGTCGTTATCTCTACCGAAGCGGAAGCCAAGCCTGTGCAGTTAAGTCTTTGGCCAGACGATGTGGCAGAACCCGTCCTTTCGAATGGCGAGGATTTGGGTTCCATGCTGCTGGCAGTGGCGCACCGGTTCCAGGGGCAGCCCGCGCTGGCGCCGGAAGACTGGATGGCGAGTGGCTACAAACCGACCCCAACCATCATAGAGGCCGCGCAAGCGCTTTACCGGTCTCACCGGGTTGAAGACATTACCCGGTCTGATGCGGGGGCCAAAAATCTCAGCGTTACCAACGCGCGTCTCACCGCCATCATAGAAGACGCGAAAGAAAATCAAAGGAAAGTGATTTGCTTTGTCACGGGCGTGCCAGGTGCCGGCAAAACGTTGGCGGGCCTGAATCTTGTGACGGATCGGGCGCAAGCGCATGAAGATGAGCATGCCGTGTTCCTGTCAGGCAATGGGCCTTTGGTAGATGTCTTGCGCGAGGCGTTGGCCCGAGACGAAAGCAAGCGGCGGTCTATCAAGATTGGCGAAGCGCGCCGGAAGGTGAAATCCTTCATTCAAAATATCCATCACTTCCGCGATGCCAATCTGCGGTCGGATGATGCGCCTTCCGAGCATCTGGCGGTTTTTGATGAGGCACAGCGGGCCTGGAATCAGCGAAAAATCGCGCAATTCATGCGCGAAAAGCACGGCATCGCGGATTTTGCTCAGTCAGAGCCGGAATTTTTGGTCAGCGTGATGAACCGCCATGCAGATTGGTGCGCCATTGTCTGCCTGATCGGAGGAGGTCAGGAGATCAATGATGGCGAAGCGGGGTTGAGCGAGTGGTTTATCGCGCTCTCCAAGCACTATCCGGACTGGAAAATATTCACATCCGACCAACTCGCCCATCCCGACTATACATGGGGATATGATCTGGCTGGCATGATGGCGCCGCTCGATCACCGGGCCGAACAGGATTTGCATTTGTCGGTCGCGGTGCGATCGTTCCGCGCCGAACAGCTTTCACAGTTCATCAACGAAGTAATCTCCGGCGACGCTGCAAAGGCGTCTCAAACCTACCAGGTCATTCGCGGCCGGTATCTCATCGTTCTGACCCGCGATCTGTCCTCGGCCCGCGCCTGGCTGCGCAGCCGCGCACGCGGTTCGGAACGATATGGCTTGGTGGCGTCGTCTGGAGCGTCTCGCCTGAAGCCTGATGGCATCAATATCAACCAGGATATTGATGCGCCGAATTGGTTTTTGAATAACAGAGACGATGTGCGCTCTTCCTTTTATCTTGAAGACCCGGCGACAGAATTCGACATTCAAGGCTTGGAGCTGGATTGGATTGCCATGTGTTGGGATGCGGATTTTCGTCGCAGCGACGGTCGTTGGTCCTGCCACGACTTTCAGGGCGCCAAATGGCGAAATGTGAACGACGATAAAAGGCGGATTTATCTCGCCAACGCCTACCGCGTGCTTCTGACGCGGGCGCGGCAAGGTATGGCGATTTACGTCCCCCGGGGCGACGCGGCCGACCACACCCGTCCCCCTGCTTTTTACGATGGGATTGCCGATTTCCTGGCGACATGCGGAATTCCGCAGATGGAAAGCAACGTCACGATCCCAGGGGTATTTCGCCCCACCGATCTGACCTAGGCTGCCCTCAAAATAACAGGGAGGCTCTTATGTCCATCATCAACCGCCGCACGCTACTGGGCACATCCGGCGCCGCGCTCGCCACGCCCGTTTTTGCCGCCTGGCCGCTGGCGGGGCAGGGGATGCCGAAGGAAGCTGCAGATACGCCGCATATCTGCCTGGGGCCGATCGCGGATGCGGAGATCAATCCGGCAGGCATCCGCCGCTACACCCAGTTGGGGCTGACGCATCTAATTCTGAATGGTGGCGGCTTTCCGTGGGATGCGGAGACGTTGAAGGCCAAGGTGAAAATCCTGAAGGACAATGGCATCACGGCGGGCGACATCGGTCTGCCCTGGTCGGGGCCCACCGGCAATTACATGCGCGACATCATTTATGCGCGCCCCGGCCGCGACAAGGCGATCGCGGATGTGAAGGCCTCCATCCGCGCCGCCGGCGCCGCGGGCATTCCCATCGTCGAGTATAATTTCTACGTCCACCGCGCCAATGAAGGCTATTACGACCATCCCGATCCGGCGCGTGGCGGCGCCATGGTGGAGTCTTTCGATTATGACCGCATGAAGGACGCCAAGCTGCTGGACGACGAGATTGTGCAGAAGGAAGACGACACCTGGGCGCATCTGGATTATTTCCTGAAGGCGGTGGTGCCGGTGGCGCTGGAGGCGGGCGTCCGCCTGGCGCTGCATCCCAACGATCCGCCCGCACCCATCAGCGCTGGCAGTGGGCAGATCATGTCCACGCTTGCGGGCTGGAAGAGGATGGTCGGGCTGGTGGATTCACCCGCCAACTGCATCATCTTCGACTGCGGCGTGACGCGCGAGCTGGGCGAGAACCCGGTGGAGGTGGCGACCTGGTTCGGATCGCGTGACCGCATCGGCCATGTGCATTACCGCAATGTGCAATTGCGCAAGCCCCATGTCGATTACACCGAAGTCACACCCGACAATGGCGACAACAACATGCTGGCGGTGATGAAGGCACTGGTGGCGGCGAAGTACAAATACATGATCTTCCCCGAACATGCGCGCGGCCTGGACGTGGACCGCGACTTCAAGACCAACACGGCCGTCGCCTGGGCCTACCATGTCGGCTATGCACGCGCGATGTTGCAGACGGCGCTGATGGAGCGTTAAGGCGCGGCGTTTTCATATTTTTCCCAATACGTGATGATCTCCGTCACCACCGGCTTGCCCACCAGATAAGCCGCCGCCAACGCGCCCGCGCGTCGCCGTCGATCACTTCGCCGATCCATGCCGCCGAGCCCAGAGAGCCGGCTTGCGGATCGACGCCTGCGATCGCCGCCACCAGCAAATAGGCCTTGGTGAGGTCGAACCGCGCATCGGTGCCCAGCGCCATGACGGAAGCGGCCGCATGCGGCGATCCCATGCTGGTGGCGATCACGAGCAGCCCGCGCGACGGGGCATAGCGTAGCGGCACATCGCCGGCCGAAAACGGCAGCTTCACCGGCGCCTCTGGCAGCCACGCTTTCATCTCGCGGAAGCCATCCTCGCCATGCTGGACCGTGGTCACCACCACCATGTGGATGGGCAGCGGCGCGGCCAGGGCCGGCGCGGCGATCAGGCAAAAAGAAGAAGCAGCCTCTTCATGCCGCAAACTGTGTCAGAAAAAGCCACGCCGCACAGTGAGGCATTTCGCCGGGTGGTGGTGGCCCCGGTCTGAGTCGAACAGACACGACCCTTTCGGGTCAACGGATTTTAAGTCCGGTGCGTCTACCAGTTCCGCCACGGGGCCTGGATCAATCCAATACCTTTAAGGCGCGCGGGATGCCAGATAGGCGGCGACGTTGAGAATGTCGGCGTCCGACAGCTTGCCGACCACGTCCTTCATCTTGCCCAGGGCGCTCCCCTTGCGCACGCCGCTCTTCATGTCGGCCAGCTGGCGGATCAGGTAATAGGCGCTGCGGCCGGCCAGGCGCGGGGCCTCGTCATGGCCGCGATAATCGTCGCCATGGCACGACCCACAAGTGCGCATCTGGCCCTTGTTGCCCATCGCCACGGTGCGGCCCTTGGCCAGCGAACCCACCGGCACGTAATCGACAAAGCCGACATGATCGTTGCGCAGTTCGACCTCGTCACCTTCGGCGACTTCATAAATCATGTCGGGCGGCACCGGCACGGTCTCGGCACCCTTGTCGAAGAAACGCGCGCCACCGGCGCCGGGATGGTTGGCGGGGGCACGGCTGGTTTCCACCACCCGGATCCATTTCTGCTGCGACTTCGCAATCTTCGAGAAATAGACGGCCGCCTCGCGCAGTTCCTTTTCATTGATGTCCAGCGCCATCTCGATCATGGCGGGCGCGCGCAGGTTGGTGCGTTCGCCATCGCGGAAGGCATGCATCTGCGCGATGATATAGGGCACCGTCAGGCCGGAGACGCTGGCCGATTCCGGATGGCCGTTGCCGTTGGGCAGGTGGCACAGGGCGCAGGCCGGCACATGGGGCTCGCGGCCATGGGCCACGATCTGGGGCAGCGGCGCATGTTCCTTGGGAAACCAGTCGGGCGGGCCGAAGCTGTTGCCGATCTGCTTGGCGGTCAGCTTCATCGCCGGGTCTGCGCCGGTCGCGGTGAAGGTGGCTGCGGGGTCAGGCTTGGGCAGATTGGCGGGCGCCACCGGATAGGCCCATTCGAACGCCGCCGCCGGCTTGGCCATCTGGGGGGCGATATCGCGCGCCACAGAGCCAGGCTTGAAGGCCTGCGCCTGCGCGCCCCATGCAAGCAGCGGCACCACCGCCAGCGCGGCGAAACAGATCTTCTTCATGACATCCCCTGCCCAGTTCTTGTTGCCGGGAGAATAGGCCGGGAATCGCGGAAATTGGAAGCGGGCAATCAGTGGTCGCGCACCGAGCCGTCGAACTTGTCCCACATTTCGGGGAATTCCCATTCGGGAATGCCGCGCTCATTGTCGACCAGGTTCTCGTCCAGCTCCACGCCCAAGCCGGGGCCGTCGATATTGCCCTTCAGCACGATGGCGCCGGCCGTCATCACGAACGGCTTGGTGATGTAGCTCTTGCCCATGGGGCTGCGCTGCACATTGGGCGGACCGCCCTTGACGGCCTGCAGCGACGGCACTTCATGCGCCAGGAAATTGGGAATCGAGGCCGCCACATGCATGGAGGCAGCAAACCCGATCACGCCTTCCTTGGAGTGCGGCAGCATCGAGGCATAAAAGGATTCCGCCAGCGCCGCGATCGCCTTCATCTCGGTGATGCCGCCGGTATGGGTGATGTCGGGCTGCAACAGCTGCGCCGCGCCCGCCGTCAGCAGGTCGCGGAACTGCCACTTGGTGACCATGCGTTCGCCGGTGGCGAAGGGGAAGGTCGTTTTCTTCGCCATCTCCGCCATCATGGGCAGGTTCTGGAACTGGATCGGCTCTTCATAGAACCAGGGGCGGAACGGCTCCAGCGCCTTGATGATCTCCATGGCGGTGGCTGGCTCATGCTCGCCATGCATCTCGATGCCCAGGTCGAAATCGGGGCCGATGAGTTCGCGGATGGCCCGCACCTTCTCGACGAAGCCGTCAATGTAGTATGGGCTCTCCGACGGCCGCGACAGCCGCCCGCGGCTGCTGCTGACGCTGGTCTTCATCGAGGTATAGCCTTCGGCCAGAACGTGGCTCTTGGTCTCTTCCACGCTTTCGGCCTGGCCATAGCATTTGATGCGGTCGCGCGTCGGTCCGCCCAGAAGGTCATAGATCGGCACCCCCAGCGCCTTGCCCTTGATGTCCCACATGGCGATGTCCACCGCCGACAGCGCCGAGGTCAGGATCACGTCGCCGCGATAGAAGGCATGGCGATAGATCGCCTGCCAGTGATGCGCCGGCTGGCGGGCGTCCTTGCCTTTCAGGTACGGCTCCAGCTGCGCGATCGCCGCCACCACCGTCTCGATCTTGCCTTCCACCGTGCCTTCGCCCAGCCCGATGATGCCGGCATCGGTGTGCATCTTGACGAAGATGCTGCGCAGGGACTGGACGGGAATGATCTCCAGCCTGGTGATGATGATCGGGTCGCGCGGATCGGCCAAAGCGCGGGCGGTATTGACCGGTGCGGCGGACGCTTCGCGCTCGCCCGCCAGCAGCCCCGCCATGCCCAGGGTCATCGATTTCATCCAGTCGCGGCGGGAGGTCATGCTAGTTTCCTGTCTTGAAGCAGAACGATGCGGAAAGCAGAGCATGAATCACCCGGGACGTCTTGCGCTTTTGTTGTCGGTTCTGATCGTGCCGGCCGTTGCACAGCCCGATGCCGCCGCGCGTCTCAAGGCTGATCTTTTGTCAAGCAACAGCGCCACCGTGGTGCTGGGCCAGTGGTGCGCCGCCGCCCACCTGGCCGCGCCGCCGGCGATCCACGCGTTGCGCGACCACAGCGAGGTTCCGGCCACCGCCGAGATTCGCGCCCTGTTGAAAGCCGGCGCGGCCGAACCCATCCGCTATCGCCGGGTCAAGCTGGTGTGCGGCGATCATGTCCTGTCGGAAGCCGACAACTGGTATGTGCCGGCGCGCCTGACGCCGCAGATGAACACCGCACTGGATACCAGCGACACGCCGTTCGGGGCGGCGGTGAAGGCGCTGGATTTCCACCGCACCACGCTGGATGCAGCGGCCGTGAATGACGCCCACACCATCCTGCGGGTCCGCGCCCTGCTGCTGACACCGGATGAAACGCCCTTCAGCCTGGTGGTGGAGAATTACACCAGCGAGCTGACTTCGCCCCAAAAATGAAAAGAGCCGGGAGATTTTTTGCCTCCCGGCTTTCGGCCGGACTGTAACGGTGCCAGAAAAGCGCGCTGGTGGATTGAATGACGGTCTCTCCTGGAATGGACCTTAAATGATCAAGCGGTTTGTGATTGTGGGGGGCGTTGCCTCGCTGTTGCTGGGCGGCGCGGTTCTCGCGCAACCGTCCGGCGCACCGGCCGCGCCCGGCAGCGAAGCTTTGCGGCGTGACGGCGGAGAGCGCCTTTTCACGATAAATTGCGGGGGGTGCCATGGCTATGACATGGCCGGCGGCGCCGGGCCAAGCCTGTTTGCCGACGCGCTGCTGTCCCGGCGGACCGATGACATGTTGCTGCGTACCATCCGCAACGGCATACCGGGGACCCGGATGCCACCCTGGAAGGCCCTGCTGGACGACGAACAGATCCGCCTGATCATCGCCTATGCGCGCAATGAAGGCGCGCGCCAGAACGGGCGGTAGACGAAGCTACGACCCCAACTCAGCCAGTTCGGCGTCGATCTCCTGAAGGATAAGGCGCAGCCTGGCCACCAGCGGCGCATCGGCATTCGGCCGGAAACCCTTATACTGTTCCGGCGGGCACAGTTCCTGGAGCTGAAGGGCAACCCGCTGGCGGCCCTCCAGCAATTCATCGCGGCGAAGCTGGTCTGGACGCTCCATCTTCAAACCCTAATGCGGGCCCCAAACCCTCGCAATCGTGCAAAAATTGAAACTTTACCGGTGCCGGAAAGCGCACGTGTAACCCGATAAGCCATTGAAAATGCTTGGCTACGAATTGACCACTAAACCTGTGGTTGCATGGGTTTGACAGGCCCAGAACCATCCGTATAAGTGCGCGCCTTTCCGGACACGCCGGAACCGAAATTCACGGAAAGCCCAAGATGAGCAAGCGCCAAAACTCGAAGTACAAGCTGGACCGCCGCGTTGG
>JAQGLO010000183.1 GCA_028292825.1 Alphaproteobacteria bacterium
AGCAGCGGCGAATCTGGGCGCGCAGGGCGTCGGCGATGTCGGCGGTCATGGCCGTGCCCAGCCCCACCGCCTGGATGGTGCGCGGACCGGCCTTGGCGTTCTTCACCGGCTTGTCCGGCTTGGTCAGGTTGTTGATCAGGGAGTCGAAGTCCGCCTGCTGTTCTTTTTTGGTCGGAGGCTTGGGCTGGTCCGGGACCTTGGGTTCGGGCTTCGGTTTTTCCTTGGCGATGTCGAACTTGGGCACCGGCATGTCGGGCGCGGGCTCGGCCTGCATCATGTCGGGCTCCGGCGGCGCTTCGCGGGCGGGCACCGGGACGTCGAGCTTTTCCGGCGGTGGCGCGGGCGGCGCTTGTGCCGCGACATTGGTTTTGTCGGCAATGGTCACCAGGTCCACCGGCACCATGTGGGTCTCTTCGGGGGTGACGAAACTGGTGTGGAAGCTGAACAGCGCCGCGCCCACGATCGCGCCGTGAAACAGGATCGATCCCACCACCCCAAAGCGCGGGCCCTGGGCAGTCGTGGGACGGGCGCGCCGCAGCGCGACCTTACTGCGCGTCAGGCTTGGGTTTGACGACATCGGTCACGAGCCCGATATGGGTGAAGCCGCTGGCGGCCAGGATGCCCATCACTTCCATCACCTTGCCATAGTTGGCCTGGGTGTCGCCGCGCACGAAGATGCGCTGGTCATAGCCATTGGCGGAAATGGCCTTGAGCCGGTCGACCAGCGCCTCCTGCGGGATCTTTTCCTTCTGCAGGAAGATGGTGCCGTCGCGGCGCACGGTGATGGAGAGCGGCTCGCGGTCCTGGCCCAGGGCCGGGGCGCGGGTCTTGGGCAGGTCCACCGGCACGCCCACGGTGAGCAGCGGCGCCGTCACCATGAAGACGATCAGAAGCACCAGCATCACGTCGACAAATGGCGTGACATTGATCTCGGCCATGGCGCGGCGGCGAAGCCGCCCGCGCCCGCGCTGCGAGGTATGCTGGATGCCGCCGGCCATCAGCGGGCCTTTTCATCCAGCTGGCGCGACAGGATGGCGGAGAATTCGTCCGCGAAAGCGTCCAGCTGGTTCACATAGCGGCCGATATCGGCCACGAAGCGGTTGTAGAAGATGACGGCGGGTATGGCCGCCAGAAGTCCCATCGCCGTGGCGAACAGCGCTTCGGCGATACCGGGCGCGACCACGGCCAGCGTGGTGTCGTGGCGGGCGGCGATGGCGGTGAAGCTGTTCATGATGCCCCACACCGTGCCGAACAGGCCCACGAACGGTGACACCGAACCGATGGTGGCAAGAATTCCCAGATTCTTCTCGATGCCGTCGGACTCGCGCAGGATGGTGACGCTCATCGCCTTGTCGATGCGCTCCTTGACACCGTTGATCTGGCTTTCGCGGGGATTGCCGCCTTCAAAGGCGCGGCGCCATTCGCGCAGGCCAGCGATGAACATGGCGGCCAGGGGATGGTCGTTGCGGGCGGCGAACTGCTGATAGAGCTCGTCCAGCGACTGGCCGGACCAGAACAGCTTTTCAAACCGCTTCGCCTTCCGCTTCAAATTCGACAGCGTGACGATCTTGTTGAAGATGATGGTCCAGGACCATAGCGAGGCCAGCAGAAGAAGAATCATCACCGCCTTCACCACCACATCGGCGCGCATGAAGGTGGAGACCACCGAGAAACTGGTATCGCCGCCGGCCGCACCGGTGCTGGCGGCGATGCCGGGGGGCGGCGCCAGGGTCGAGGTTTCGGCGGCCGGGCCCGTGGGGGCGGCGTCTGGGGCCTGGGCGAAGGCGGGCGCCGCGACCGCGAAAAACAGGATGGCGAAAAGGACGGCGGCAATATGTTTGATGGTCATGGAAATCCTTTGGCCCCAAAGCTTGGCCGGAATATGACGAATACTCTCAAGTTTCTTCTGCGGTCACGAAAGGCGCAAGAGTCTGGGCGACGTTTTTGGGCACCCGCCGCGGCTTTCCCGTTAACGTGGTGATGCAGGCTTCGATCCGTCCTTGCACCAAAAGCGTCGTGCCGCAAAAGAGTTTCTGACTCACGATCAGCCGCGCCCCCGTCAATTCCAGCAGCCGGGTGCGGACGGTGATGACATCGTCCAGCCGGGCCGGGCGGTGATATTCCACCGCGATCCGGCGCAGCGTCCAGGCAGTGGGCTCCGCGTCTTCCAGGCGGGCGCGGGAGATGCCCGCCATGCGGAAGAATTCGGTGCGGCCCCGCTCCATGTAGCGCAGGTAATTGGCGTGATAGACGAAGCCCGACAGGTCGGTGTCCTCGTAATAGATGCTGACCGGCAGGACATGGGTCTTGCCGTCCAGCGTCCCGAGAGCTTTCAAATCCGTCATGTCAGGCGCTGGCGCAAAAAAGTGAGGATCGGTTCGCCCTTGTAGAGCGAATCCTGGGCGCGGACATAGCCCAGACGCTCCGCCACCTTGCGCGAGATCAGGTTTCCCGGCGCGATCATGCACCAGGTCTGCGCCGCCGCGATATGGGCATCGCCCCAGGCCATCATGGTCTTGAGGGCTTCGCCGGCCAGCCCCCGGCCATGGAAATCGGGATGGATCACCCAGCCCACCTCCGGCAGGTCGCGATACGGCAGGTCCATGCTGCGCCTGGCCTGGAAGAATCCGGCGGCGCCGATATAGCGGTTGGTCGTCTTCTCGATCAGGCCCCAATAGCCATAGCCGAACAGCGCCCACTGGCCCCAGTTGCGCAGGAAGCGCAGCCAGGCGGTCTCCTCATCATACTGGTAGCCGCCGAAATGGCGGGTGGTGCGCGGATCGGACCAGATGGCCGCATGGGCCGCGAAGTCGGTCAGCTGGTAGTCGCGCAGGATCAGACGTTCGGTTTCGAGGCCGGGCGCGGTCATGCGTCGTCGTCCAGCGACAGGCTGGTCTGGGCCCCCAGCGGCGCGTCCAGGCCGATATGGCCATAGGCGGCGCCGGTCAGCATGCGGCCGCGCGGGGTGCGCTGCACGAAGCCCTGCTGCATCAGATAGGGCTCGACGATTTCTTCAATCGCATCGCGCGCCTCGCCCAGGGCGGCGGCGATGGTCTCGATGCCGACGGGGCCGCCGCTGTAATGCTCGGCGATCAGCGACAGATAGCGGCGGTCGAAGGCGTCCAGCCCGCGCGCATCCACTTCCAGACGGGTCAGCGCGGCGTCGGCGATTTTCGCATCCACCACCGGCTGTTTCGCCACCGCCGCAAAGTCGCGCACGCGCTTGAGCAAACGGCCGGCGATGCGGGGCGTGCCGCGCGAGCGGGCGGCGATTTCCTTGGCGCCCTCCTTGGTCAGTTCAAAGCCCAAAACACGCGCGCCGCGTTCGACAATCGAAAGCAGCTCCTCGGGCGTATAGAAATTCAGCCGCACCGGAATGCCGAAGCGGTCGCGCAGCGGCGTGGTAATCAGGCCGGACCGCGTGGTCGCGCCCACCAGCGTGAAAGGCGCCAGCTGGATTTTCACCGACCGCGCCGCCGGGCCTTCGCCGATGACCAGATCGAGTTCGTAATCCTCCATCGCCGGATAGAGGATTTCCTCAACCGCCGGATTGAGGCGATGGATCTCATCGATGAACAGCACGTCGCGCGGTTCCAGATTGGTGAGGATGGCGGCGAGATCGCCGGCCTTGGCCAATACGGGGCCGCTGGTGGAACGGAAATTGACGCCCAGTTCGCGCGCCACGATCTGCGCCAGCGTGGTCTTGCCCAGGCCGGGCGGGACATCGAACAGCACATGATCCAGCGCTTCTCTGCGCGCCTTGGCGGCATCGTTGAAGAGGGACAGATTCTCGCGCTCCTGCTGCTGGCCGACAACCTCCGCCAGCCGCTTGGGCCGCAGCGAGGCTTCCAGCGTGTCTTCGTCGCTGCGTTCAGGGGCAACAATGCGATCAACCATTCCTGCCCCCCTTCTTTGGAACAATGGGCTTCAAGCGCACTCTGTAAGGTTTATTCGACATTGTGTGCCATACACACATGTAAAGCATGTACTTTCGGGACCACTCTTCCAATTCTGTGTTTTGAATAGCGAAACCCTTAAATTCATTTCCGGGCGCTAGCGCGGAAGGTATCGGACTACCTAGGCCGCCTGCCCCCACTACTGCAGCCTTCGCTGTTTTTTCCCGGATGTAATTGTACCAGCTCGAATAACCGAGCAGACCTAGATTTGTGATTGTAGTGGTTGCATCGCCTCGATTGGAAACAGTAACGACAACATATGTATTGTCGTCAGGCATACCTCCAAAAGTCACCATATTTGGCGATAGAAAACCTGCAAGCTTTGGGCCTTTCAACCACCACTGATAGAAATTCCACAATGCAACTAACGTCGAGAGTGCTGCGGCATAAATAGCAACTGAATTAGATTGATCAGCAGCCATCTAGCGTCCCATCCCCTTCAGCGCTTCACGGATCAACGCCGAGGCTTCGGTGTGTTCGCCCAGCGCCTGCGCGGCGCGGGCCACGGCTTCGGCGGCGCGGGCGTCGCTGTAGCCCAGATGAATCAGCGCCGACACGGCATCGGATTCGGGGCCGCGCGGCGCATGGGCGATGGCGACAGCACCGGCATCCTCATGGCCCAGCATCATGCTCGGTGCCTTGTCTTTCAATTCCGTGGCGATGCGCAGCGCCAATTTCGGCCCCACGCCAGGCGCCCGGCCGATCATCGCCTTGTCGCCCAACGCCAGGGCGCGCTGCAGGTCGCGCGGCGATAGCGTGGACAGCACCGCCAGCGCCACCTTGCCGCCGACGCTCTGCACCGTCTGCAGCAGCCGGAACCAGTCGCGCTCCTCCGCCGAACCGAAGCCGTACAGCCGGATGGCGTCGTCGCTGACTTTCATTTCAGTCATCAGCGACGCATGCCCGCCCACCGCAAGCCGCGACAGGGTCGAGGCCGGGCATTGCACCAGGTAACCGACGCCGCCGACATCCAGGATGACGGTGTCGTCGCTGATGGAATCCACCGTGCCGGTGAGTTTGCCGATCATCACGCCGTCACCATGTCGACACCACCACGCGCCGCTGCGGCGCGCTGTGGGCATGGGCAATCGCCGCCGCCAACGCGTCCGCTGCATCGGCCTGGGTGACGCCGCAGGCCGGCAGCAGGCGGCGGACCATGAACTGCACCTGCTCCTTGCCGGCATGGCCGGCGCCGACGACGCACTTCTTGATATGGTTGGGGGCATATTCGGCGATCTCCAGCCCCGCCTGCGCCGCCGCCAGCAGCGCCACGGCGCGGGCATGACCCAGCTTCAGCGCCGCCTGCGGATCGCGCGCCACAAAGGCCTGCTCGACCGCGATGGCGGCGGGGGCATGGGTGGCGATGACGACGGACAATTCGCGGTGCAGTTCCATCAGCCGCACACCCAGCCCGGAGGCCGCCTTGGTGGCGATCACCCCATGGGCAACATGCGCCAGCCGCGAGCCCGACACATCGATGATCCCCCAGCCCATATGGGCCAGACCAGGGTCCAGGCCGAGGATGCGAATCGTCAGGCTCATGGCCTGTTTGTACCCTTTATGTTCGGACTTTTCCTACTGGGCCTTGGCGAAATCGAGCATGGCGATGGCGATTTCGCGTTCGCCCATGATGACCTGGCTGGCGCCATGGGCCAGCAGGTGGTCGACCTCGGCGTCAAAATGCGCGCGGGCGACGATGGGCAGACTGGGATTGGCCTTGCGGGCCTGTTCCACGATCTGGCCCGCTTCAAACGCCTGGGGGATGGCGACGAACAGGATCTTCGCCGCGCCCAGATTGGCGGCGGCCAGCACGTCATCCTTGGCGGCATTGCCGCGGATATGCTCGACGCCGGGATCGCCCACCGCGCCCTCTTCCACCACCAGCAGCGGCAGGCGGCCCTTGATGCCGTCGGCAATCAGCTTGCCCACCCGGCCATAGCCCACCACCACGGCGTGGTCCGTCAGCATGGTCGCAACCGGGCGAGGGCGCGGCATGTCGGGGGCGGGGGCGACCTTGGGCGACGCCTCGCGCCGGCCCGCCAGGGCGAACAACAGCGGATTGAGGAAGATCGACAGGATGGACGCGCCCAGGATCAGGTCGCGCGCCCCCGCCGACAGCAATCCCAGCCCGATGCCCAGGTCGGCCAGGATGAAGGAGAATTCGCCGATCTGCGCCAGGCTGACCGCGATGGTGACGGCGCTGGCGCTTTTCACCCCGAAGGCCCGCAGCAGCAGGTAAGCCACCGCGCCGCCCGCCAGGATAATGCCAAACGTGATCGCCAGCGCCACCGGGCGTTCGATGATGACATGCGGATTGAACAGCATGCCGACCGAGACGAAGAACAGCACGGCAAAGGCGTCGCGCAGCGGCAGCGACTCTTCGGCGGCGCGCTGGCTGAGCGGCGAGCCCGACAGGATCATGCCCGCGAAAAACGCCCCCAGCGCGATGGAGACGCCGAACAGATACGAAGCGGCAAAGGCCACGCCCAGCGCCACCGACAGCACCGCCAGCCGGAACAGTTCGCGGCTGCCGGTATGGGCGATGTAATGCAGCATGGCGGGGATGACGCGCCGCCCCACCACCAGCATCAAAGCGGCGAACACCGCCAGCTTGCCGAAGGTCAGCCCCAGGCTCTGCGCCAGCGCCACCATGTTCACATCACCGCCCTTCAGGGCGCCGGCGATGGGCGGCAATATCACCAGCACCAGCACGGTCAGCAGGTCCTGCACCACCAGCCAGCCGATGGCGATGCGGCCGCGCCCGGTATCGGTGAGGCGGCGATCCTGCAAGGCGCGCAACACCACCACCGTCGAGGCCACCGACAGGCACAGCCCGAACACCAGACCCTGCCCCAGCGGCCAGCCGAACATCATGCCCGCACCCAGCCCCAGCCCGGCGACCACGATCATCTGCAGGGTGGCGCCGGGCATCACGGTGCCCTTCACTTCCAGGAGGTCCTTGGGATGGAAATGCAGCCCCACCCCGAACATCAGCAGCACCACGCCGATATCGGCCAGTTGCAAAGTGAGGTGCTGGTCGATCGACATCGCCGGCAGCATGGACGGCCCCAGCAGCACCCCCGCCAGCAGGTAACCCACCAGCGGCGGCAGCCGCAGCCGCTGCGCCAAGGTGCCCAGCACGAAGGCCAGACCGATGCCGATGACCAGGACGGCGATGAGGGGGGAATGTTCCATGGCGCGACTATAGGGACATGTGCCGCAGCGCGGGAAGCCGCCGGTGGAACTTTCGCTGTGCGTGTCTGTTCCCTTTGCGAACCGCTACGGGACACGCCCATGAAAATGCTCGCCGCCTCCATTTATGCGCTGACGCTGCTCACACCGGTCGCGGCCTATGCCGTCGGGGCCAATGTCGAAGTCCTGGGCGTCGGAGTCGGCGCGCATGTCGGCAGCAATGGCATTGGCGCGGGCGCCCATGTCGGCGGTGTCGGCGCGGGCGCGGGCGTGGACAAACACGGTGTCGCAGCGGGCGGCCATGCCGGTTCAGTCGTGGGCACCGGCGCCAGTGTCGGGGACCGCGGCGTGCATACCGGCGCACATGTCGGCTCGGTCGGGGCCGGCGGCGGCCTGGATCATCGCGGCGTCGGCGTGGGCGCGCATGTGGCGTCGGCCCATGCGGGCGTGGGTGTCGGCGGGCGCCACTGCACCTGGCGCCATCATCGCCGCTATTGCTAGGTACAAAATCGCACCGAGATGGCCAATTGAGCGTTAGGCAATGTTCCTGACAAAGCGTACGGTTGTTGCATTACCGGCTCGCTTCAAGAGCGCCGGTAGCTGAGAGACTCGTCTGGTTTGCCTTCGGCGAACCGCGCTCCCGCTCAAGCGGGGGACCTTATGCGAAAATTCCATCAGCATCACCAAACTGTTGCCGGGGCTTCATAATGAGTTCCGTCAGCGCCGTCCGGCAGCAGGGCGTCATAGACGGACTGCGCGTCGATAATGCTGACCTGTCGCGGGTGATCGCGGAGAACAGCCGCCTTCAGGCCGACCGCCTTTACCTTGCCAGCATGGTCGAAACCTCCAACGACGCAATCATCAGCATGGACATGATGGGGCTGGTGACGAGCTGGAACCGGGCCGCCTGGTGCCTGTTCGGGTACGAGAAGTCCGAAATCATCGGCCAGCCCGTGCCCCCCCTCTTCCCGCCCGACCGCCTGGACGAGGAAGACGAGATCCGGTCGCGGATCAGGAACGGCGAGGTCGTCGGCCAGTATGAAACCGTGCGCCTGCACAAGGACGGCAGCGAATTGCAGGTTTCGCTGATGGCCTCCCCCATCGTCAGCGCCGAAGGCGAGATCATCGGCATCTCCAAGATCATCCACGACATCTCGGCGCAAAGGCACGCGCAGGAGGAATTGCGCACCCTGCAGGCCGAACTGGTGCACCTGTCGCGCTGGAACATGATGGGCATGATGGCCTCGTCGCTGGCGCACGAACTCAACCAGCCGCTGACCGCCATGCTGAACTATGTGCGCGCCGCGCGCCGCACCATGGGCACGACGGCGGCCGACACGCGCGCCGGGGAATTCCTCGACAAGGCGATCACCGAGACCAAGCTGGCGGGCGGCATCATCCGCTCCTTGCGCGAATTCATCGACAAGCGCGAAACCACCCGCAAGCCCGAGGACATCGGCAATGTGCTGGAGGACAGCCTGACACTGAGCCTGTATGTCGGCGCCGAGGGGCGCGACAAGATCGAGACCCGCTTTGCCCCCGGCCTGCCGCTGGTCATGATCGACAAGGTGCAGATCCAGCAGGTGCTGCTGAACCTGGTCCGCAATGCGCTGGAAGCGATGAAGGACATGCCGGACGGGCGGCTGGTGATCGCGGCGGGGACCGATGAACCGGGCTTCATCGCGGTGTCCGTCAGCGATACCGGCCCCGGCCTGGCGCCGGAAGTCGCCGGCCGGCTGTTCCAGCCCTTCACCACGACCAAGGAAACCGGGATGGGCGTCGGTCTCAGCATCTGCCAGTCCATCGTGGAATCGCATGGCGGCAAGATCTGGTCGACACCGAACACGCCGCAGGGCGTGATCTTCCACTTCAAGCTGCCCGTCGCCGAAGACCAGCATGCCGCCTGACAGCACCGCCGGCGACACCGTCATTGTCATAGACGACCATGCGGGGGTTCGCGATTCCCTGCGCAGCCTGCTGGAAACCGAAGGCTTCCGGGTGAAGGATTTTGCCACGGCGGAAGCGTTTCTCGCCGATGGCCTTCCAGAGGGCGGCGACTGCCTGGTCGTTGACGTCCGGATGCCGGGCATGAGCGGGTTGGAGCTGCAGGAAGAACTGCGCCGCCGCAAGGTGGGGTTGCCCCTGATCGTGGTGACCGGCCATGCCGATGTGACGCTGGCGGTGCAGGCGATGAAGGCGGGCGCCACGGATTTCCTGGAAAAACCGTTCGACGACGCCGTGCTGCTGACCACCATCGCACGGGCAATCGCGGACGGCCGCCAGGATCAGGACGACACCGAACAGAACCGGGATGCCATCGGCCTCTTCGGCCTGCTGACGGAGCGAGAGCGCGAAGTTCTGGGACGCCTGACGCTGGGCGAATCCAACAAGGTGGTGGCCCATCACCTGGGAATTTCCCCCCGGACTGTGGAAATCCACCGCGCCCATCTGCAGGAAAAGCTCAAGGCCCGCAGCCTGTCCGACCTCATGCGGGTGGCGCGCCTGGCGGGGCAGCTGCAATGACCGCCACGGGTTTACGTAGAAATTACGGATACCGAAAAAGTCCCGGGATGTTTAAAAAACCGCCCCCTCGTGGATTTTCCTTTTCAAGCCGGGAGTCATTGTGAACGCAGAGCGGCGTCTCGTCGTTTGGATCGTGGATGATGCGGTGTCGGTGCGAAAATCCATCGGCGCCGTGCTGGAAACCGCCGACATCACGGTGCGCGACTATGGCTCGGCCGGGGAATTCCTGGCGGATTTCGCGCCGGCCGAACCAAGCTGTCTCATCGTGGACCATCACATGCCCGACATGACGGGCCTGGAGCTGCTGTTGCATCTGCGTCAGCAAGGCATCACCGTGCCGGTCATCGTCATCACTGGCCAGGGCGATCCGATCCTGAAGGAAAAGGCGCTGAAGGCCGGAGCAGTTACCATGCTGCACAAGCCGGTGGACGGCGACGAGCTGATCACGCTGATCGAGACCGTCATGGCCGACACGATCTGAATTGCTGAATTTTTTGTAAAAGCCGCTACGCAGATATTCCCGATAACATTCCACGCGATCTCCCGGCACCTTCCTTTCGAAGATGGAGATCAACATGACAGACCGTTGCGAAATTCTGGTCCTGGTCGCGGACGACAACAATGCCACCATCTCTTCCAACACGAATGGCGAAAGCCGTTTGCTGCGCACATTTGACCGGATCCAGCCCAGGCACCGCGAGATAGGAGGCAGCGAGGCCGCCCATGCCAACCGCCATGTTTTCGCCTGTGAACTGATCATGGCGCTGGGCCGCAGCGCCGGCGAATGCAGCTGTGACGGCGTGGTGATTTACGCCGATGCCTCCATGATGGACGAACTACGCCAGGTGCAGACCAGCGTGATTGCCCGGCTGATCGTCGCGCAGATCGTCGGCAAGCCGGCGCGGCACAGCCAGTTTCCCGGCCGCAGCGTCGCCAATGCCGAACTGGCCTATCGCGGGGCCGTGCAATGATCACGCGCGCTGCCAGCCTGCTGGGTCTGGTATGGATGTGCCTGCCGCATCACCCAGACCTGGGACTGCCCGCGCCGGCAGATGCCTGCGCCGGACCGGCCTGCATCCTGTTCACGGGCGACATCGAACGCGAAGCCATCCTGCGGCGCCTGCGCGAAATACGCAGCGAGCTGCATGGAAGCAATATCCGGTCGGCGACGGAAATCAGCCCGAAAGCTTGGCCATCAGCGCGTCGCTGAATTCGTAGTTGCCATAGACGTTCTGGACATCGTCATGGTCATCCAGCACTTCGATCAGCTTCATCAGCGTCTCGCCGGCTTCATCAGGAACCTGCACCATGTTCTGCGGCCGCCAGGTGATGGCGGCGGACTGGGGGGCGCCCAGCTTGGCTTCCAGCGCGTCGCGCACGCCGGCAAAGCTTTCGATGCTGGTGAGGAATTCATGTGCTTCGGCGGACGAGACGCACTCATCGGCGCCGGCATCGAGGGCGCACTCCAGCATGGCGTCCTCGCTGCCCTTGTCGGCCGGATAGGCGATGACGCCGACATGATCGAACAGGAAGGTCATGGAGCCGGTCTCCGCCATCGCCCCGCCATGCTTGCTGAAGGCGGCGCGCACATCGGCGCTGGTGCGGTTGCGGTTGTCGGTCATGGTCTCGACGATCAGTGCGGTGCCGCCGGGGCCCCGGCCCTCATAGCGGATCTCGTCATAATTCTCGGCATCGCCGCCGGTCGCCTTGGCGATGGCGCGGGCGATATTGTCCTTGGGCACCGATTCCTGCTTGGCGGCGATGATGGCGGTGCGCAGGCGCGGATTGTGCGCCGGGTCCGGGAGCCCCGACTTGGCCGCCACGGTGATTTCGCGGGACAGCTTGGCAAAGAGCTTGGAGCGCTCCTTGTCCTGCTTGCCCTTGCGGAACATGATATTCTTGAACTGACTGTGACCGGCCATGGCAATTCCCTCGTTGGCCGGTGGAATACCCCCCCACAAGACCCCTTTCAAGCCTGCCTGCCGCAAGGCAGGATGGGCGCGATTTTGCCCCGCCTTTATTTGGAGACGCCATGACCCATCTGAGCACCGACGTCCTGACCCTGTCCCATACCGCCATCACCCTGATCGCCATCTTCAGCGGCCTGGTCGTGGTGGCCCAGATGCTGAAAAGCAGCTATCGCGGCGGCTGGACCGGGGTGTTCCTGGCCACCACCCTGCTGACCAGCGTCACCGGCTTTGTCTTCTTCCATCCGCCCCATCCGCCCACCCCGGCCCAGAGCGTGGGCGTGGTGGCGCTGCTGGTGCTGGCGGTAACCCTGGTGGCGCTGTACCTGAAGCATCTCGCCGGGGTGTGGCGGCCGATCTACATTGTGGGAGCGCTGATCTCGCTCTGGCTCAATGTCTTTGTGGGGATCATCCAGTCGCTGCAGAAAATTCCCTCGCCATTCCAGTTCGCGGAAGGCGCGCCTCCCGGCGGCCCGGTGTTCGCCGCGCTGCAGACCATCGCGCTGATCGCCTTCCTGGTCGCGGGCTGGAAGGCGTGGAAGAACTTCCATCCCCTGAACGCTTGATACCGGAGCCGACATGAAATCCGTTGCCCTGATTGCGGCGCTGCTGCTTGGCGCCGGCGCGGCGCAGGCCGCCGAGCTGCCCTTTTCGAAAGAGCGCAAGGAATGGAACGTGCCGCACAGGCCGTTCCATATCATCGGCAACATCTATTATGTCGGCATGACGGGGGTCAGCGCCTTTTTGATCGTGACCCCCAGGGGCAATATCCTGACCGATGGCGGGCTGCCGGAATCGGCGCCCTTCATCGAGAAGAACATTAGGGCGCTGGGCTTCAAGCTGGCGGATGTGAAGATCCTGCTCAACAGCCACGCCCATTTCGATCATTCGGGCGGGTTGGCGCAGCTGAAAAAAGACACCGGCGCGAAATTCTATGCCAGCGCCGGGGACCAGCCGTTCCTGGAATCCGGGCACATCACGTTCGGGCCCGCGGAGAAGATCGACACCACGCCCATCCATGTCGACCATGTGGTGAAGGACGGCGAGAGCATCAGCCTGGGCGGCACGACGCTGACCGCCCATGTCACGCCCGGCCACACCAAGGGCTGTACCACATGGACCACATCGGTGCAGGACGGCGGCGTCACCCGCAGCGTCATGTTCTTCTGTTCGATCTCGGTGGCCGGCAATCCGCTGACCGGCGTCGCGGCCTATCCCAATATCGTCAGCGATTATCGCGCCAGCTTCGCCAGGCTGGAAAAGATGAAGACCGACATCTTCCTCGCCCCGCACGGCAACCAGTTCGGGCTGGACGACAAGCTGCCCAGGCTGAAGCCCGGCGCGCCCAATCCGTTCGTGGATCCGGGCGAGCTTCCCCGCTTCATCGCCAAGGCGAAGGCCGACTTCGAAGACGCCCTGGCCAAAAGCAAAAAGCCCTAGCGCCGCAGCGCCGCCACGGTCTTCAGCACCGCATCGATCACTGCCTGCGGCTGGTCGTGCTGGATATTGTGGGCGCTGTCCGGCACCACCGTGTTGCTGCCGCGGCGCGACAGCGTGGCCAGCCTGTCATGGCCGTCCTGCCAGGCTTTCTCGATCGCGGCATTCTGCGCCGGCGTCAGGCCTGGATAAACGGGCGCCTTGCCGTGGCTCAGCACGACCAGCGGCTTGTCGCCGAAGCTGGCAGCGACCGCTTCCAGCTCCTTCTGGTCCGGGCTCTTGTCGGACATGCCGGGCGGCAGGAAGCTTTCATTCTCCGAGGCATCGGTGAGAAGATAGCTGGGCCGTGACTGCTGGGCCTTGAGCGCGGCGGTCAGCGCTGGCGACAGGTCCTTGGGCACATCGAGGCAATCATCCGGCAAGGGCATGGGCAGTGCGGCGCAGGCGCGCGAGTGCCGGACCTGGGCATGAAGCGACGCCAGCAGGGCATCGCCCACCTGGGGCGGCGCGCCGGCCGCGACCGCCGCCGCCGTCATGACGAAGAGCTGGTCGGCGAAAGACGGATCGACCAGCACCGCGCCGGCCAGGTCGCCCGGATGGGTGGCGGCCAGCAGCACGCCATACAGCCCGGCAATGGAATGACCGACATAAAGAATGGGCGTCTTGATCTCGCCCGACGCCAGCAAGGCATGAAGATCGGCGACGATCGCCCTGGCATCGGATTCGCCCGTGCCGCGCGGATCGCTGAAGCCGATTCCGGCGCGGTCATAGGCACAGGCGCGCGTCACTTTGGCGATTTCGCCCTGCACCAGCCGCCAGCTGCGCATGCTGGTGGACAGACCGGAATCGAACAGGACCGTGGGACTGCCCTTCACCCTTTTTGGGCCCATGCAGAACAGGTTCAGCCGGCGCGCGCCGTCCACTGCGACCAGCTTGGCGGGATGCATATAGGTTTCGTCCGGCAGCGGCTGTGCCTGGGCCAGCGACACAAGTCCGGTTGTGGCCAGAAGCAGAAGCGCGCGCATACCAACCCCAAGTTCCTCCGACCTATCCTGCCGGGCTGCGTCAGAAAGCGCCACATTGGCCCTTGACACTAGTCTAGAACGTTTCTAAGTATCTCTCGCAATTAGAACCGTTCAAAGGAATACAGACATGCTGACCATCGGCGACAAGTTCCCCGACTTTTCCGTCCAGGGCGTGGTTTCGACCAACCCGACCACCGCCTTCAAGGACTTCACCCAAGCTTCCGACGCCGGCAAGTGGAAGCTGGTCTTCTTCTGGCCCAAGGACTTCACCTTTGTCTGTCCGACCGAGATCGCCGGCTTCGGCAAGCTGAATGGCGATTTCGCCGACCGCGACACCGTCGTCTATGGCGTCTCGACCGACAGCGAGTTCGTGCACCTGGCCTGGCGCCAGAACCATGCCGACCTCAAGGACCTGCCGTTCGCGATGCTGGCGGACACCAACCGCCGCCTGTCCAAGTCGCTTGGCATCCTTGACGAGGAAGCCGGCGTCGCCAAGCGCGCCACCTTCCTGGTCGATCCGGACGGCATCATCCGCTTTGTCTATGTCACCGACATGAGCGTGGGCCGCAATCCCGCCGAAGTGCTGCGGGTGCTGGACGCCTTGCAGACCGACGAACTGTGCCCCTGCAACTGGAACAAGGGCGACGACGTCATCAAGACGGCTGCCTAAAGCATACAAAGCGTCGCCCATTTCCCCCCTCCCCGCGGCGGCGCTTTTCTTGCCCTCATCCCCAAAAGGCCAAAACTTTTGGAGATGAGGGCCTTTTTCAAAGGAACCCCCCATGTCCATTGAAGCCCTGAAAAATGCCCTGCCCGAATATGCCAAGGACCTGAAGCTCAATCTGTCGAGTCTCGTCACCGAGCCCGGCCTCACCGAGCAGCAGCGCGCCGGCACCTTCATCGCCTGCGCCCTGGCCAGCCGCGAACGCAGCACCATCAGCGCGATCTTTTCGGAATTCGCGCCCAAGCTGTCGCCCGAGGCGCTGACCGCCGCCCGCGCCGCCGCCAGCATCATGGCGATGAACAACATCTATTATCGCTTCACCCACCTGGCCTCGGCGCCCGACTACAAGACGCTGCCGGCGCGGCTGCGCATGAACGTGATCGGCAAGCCCGGCGTCGACAAGGTGGATTTCGAACTGTGGTGCCTGGCGGTGTCAGCCATCAATGGCTGCGGCGTCTGCATCGACAGCCATGAAAAGATCCTGCGCGATGCCGGCCTCACCGCCGAGCAGATCCAGGCCGCCGTGCGCATCGCCGCCACCGTCCACGCCATCGCCGCGACGCTGGACGGCGAAGCCCACAGTGCTGACCTCGCCATCAATGACGTGGCGGCCTAGCCGAAGCTGTAGGCATCCATCCTGAGTGAACCAAAGGTCGCGCTGCTGTGAAGACGCGCGGCCTTTGCCGTTTCGCCGCCCGCGCCCAGCGCCACGAACAGCGGCATGAAATGGTCTTCGGTCGGCTGCGCCATCACCGCATGCGGCGCCTGTGCGCGGTAATCGGCCAGCGCCGCTTCGTCGCCCGCCATCAGCCGGTCATGCATCCAGCCGGAGAATTCCTGGCTCCATTCCGGCTCCGGCGATCCCGGCGGCGCGATCCGGCGCAGGTTGTGGACAAAGCCGCCCGAGCCCAGCACCAGCACATTGTCGTCGCGCAACGCCGCCAGCTTGCGGCCCAGCGCGATGTGATGCGCCGCGCCCAGATGGCGCTGCACCGACAATTGCACCACCGGCACATCGGCCTGCGGATACATCAGCATCAGCGGCACCCAGGCGCCGTGATCCAGGCCGCGCGTGGTGTCCACCGTGCCACCGGTCAGCCCCGCGACCTGGGCCGCCAGCGCCGCATCGCCCGGCGCGGGATAGCGCAGGTCGTAGAGCGCCTGCGGGAAGCCGCCGAAATCATGCATGGTGCCGTTGACCGCCACGGCGTTGACGGCGGGCCTTTGCGTATCCCAATGCGCCGACACCGCCACAATGGCGCGCGGCCTGATCCCCTGCCCCAGCCCGCGCAGGAAATCGCGCGCCGGCACATCGTCGAACGGCAGGGTCGGCGCACCATGGGAGACAAAGATCGCGGGCAGCATGGCACCTACATCGGCATTGGGGCAGGCTGTTTCAACCGGCTTATAATTCCGGCAGGCTCTGCTTCAGCCGTCCGCCCACGCGCACCGGTTCGATGCGGGCGGCCAGGCCCTTGGCGCCGGTCTGCACGAACACGCCGCACAGGGTGGCGGGGCCGGTGGCGGGGAAATAGCGCTGGGTCGGCATCTTGCGGGTGAAGCGCTGGATCGGCTCGGCCTTGTCCATGCCGATCACCGAGTCGAAATCGCAGCAGCCGCCGGCATCGGTCTGGTAGGCGGTGCCGCCGGGCAGGATCTGCGCGTCAGCGGTGGGGACATGGGTGTGGGTACCGACCACAAGACTGGCGCGGCCGTCGCAGAAATGTCCCATCGCCATTTTCTCGGATGATGCCTCGGCATGCATGTCCACCACGATGGCGTCGGCGCCCAGACCCAGCGGGCAGGCTTCCAGCTCGCGCTCCACCGCGGCGAAAGGATCGTCCAGCGCATCCATGAAGACACGGCCCATGACATTGATCACCAGGATGCTGCCGGCCGGCGTCTGGTACAGGTTGGCGCCGCGTCCAGGCGTGCCCGGCGGATAGTTGGCGGGGCGGATGATGCGATCGTCTTCCTCGATCAGCGCATAGATTTCCTTCTGGTCGGCCCAGTGGTTGCCGGTGGAGATCATGTCCACACCGCAGCCATAGAACTCCTCGGCGATGGCGCGGGTGATGCCGAAGCCGCCGGCGGCGTTCTCGCCATTGGCGATGACGAAATCCAGCTTCAGGGTTTCGCGCAGGCGCGGCAGGTGCGCCGTCACCACGTCGCGGCCCGGCCTGCCGATGATGTCGCCGATAAAGAGAAGGTTCATGGAAAGCGCCACTTATGAAAAGCGAAGGAGGCCGTTTTCGGTGAGGATGAAGGAAAGCGCCATATCATGGGCTTCCGCCGGAAGCGAGGAAACTTCCTGTCCGGCATAGGCAATGCCGATGGCCGGCACTTTCAGGGCCGCGAGCGTGCGGTCATAGAAGCCGCCACCATAGCCCAGCCGGTGGCCGTGGCGGTCGAACGCCAGCAGCGGCACCAGCAGCACATCCGGCACGGCGCGCGGCCAGTGCGCCAGGGGTTCGGGAATGCCGAAGCTGCCGGGCTCCAGCACCGCGCCGTCCGGGACATGATGGAATTCCAGCGGCGCATCCGTTGCCGTCACGCGCGGCAGGGCGACGGCGCAGCCCAGCTCCACCAGCCGCGCCAGCAGCAGCGCCGGATCGGCTTCGTCGTAATGGGCGTGATAGCCGCCGATGGTGGCGCCGGGCGGCAAGGGCAGGTCCTCGGCATATTCCGCCAGCTTCAGGCCCATGTCCTCGCGCGCCAGCAGCTTGCGCCGCGCCCGCGCGTCACGTCTCAGCTCTGCTTTATCGGGAGGCAAGGTGGACGGTACCGTACTGACCGTTGGTATTGGATCTCATGGGCCTGCAGATGCAGGTGGGCACCGTGTGACCGGAACCACGGCTCCAGTCAGGGACAGTTCCCGATGAGTACATTAAGGC
>JAQGLO010000201.1 GCA_028292825.1 Alphaproteobacteria bacterium
GTCTTGAACACCGCGCCGTCCCTGAGGCGCAGGGTCATGGGGACATGGGCATAGCCGACGCCGCCCAGCGCCCGGCCCAGGCGGGCGGCGGTGGATTTGTGGCCGAACTCGGCGATCTCCACCGGCAGCGGGAACTTGCCCAGGCGCGGCACCAGTTTGGTTTCGTCGGCGATCACGATCATGCGGCGCGAGGCGGCGGCCACGATCTTCTCGCGCAGCAGCATGCCGCCGCCGCCCTTGATCAAATCCAGATTGCGGTCGGCCTCGTCGGCGCCGTCGATGGTGAGGTCCAGCGGCGCGAGATCGTCCAGCGCGGCCAGGGTGAGTCCCAACTTGCGCGCCAACGCTGCGGTCTTTTCACTGGTCGGCACGCAGAGCAGCTTGGCGCCGCCGCGCACCATGGGCGCCAGCATCTCGACAAAGATCTCGGCGGTGGAACCGGAGCCCAGCCCCAGCTTCATGCCGTCCTGGACATATTCCAATGCCTTGGCGGCGACGGCGCGTTTGAGGGCATTCTGATCGGTCATGGCGGGACGATACTCGGTGGCAAGATGCAGGCCAAGGACTGAACCTGCCCCGGGCCGAAGATTACGCAAAATGATCTGGTGGCAATTTAAATCCAGTCTTCATAGTCGCTTGCTCCAATTCTTCGAGGGAAGAAAAGGGGCCGATCGCGGCACACCCATCCGCGTCAATGCCATACCATCCGACAGTCGTGCCGCCCAACGACGCGAGAGAATCTTCCGACGCCCAAAACGGTTGCAGCACGACCATACGAAACAATAGCGCAGCCAAAAGCGCGCCGCGAGGAATTTTGTGGCGTGGGCAGGAGCGTCGCGCGGAGCGGGCTAGAAGCCCGTGAGCACGCGCGACGAACCCACGACGCAAAAGGACCGCGGCCCCTACTCTACAGTCACGGACTTGGCCAGATTGCGCGGCTGGTCCACGTCCGTGCCCTTGGCGATGGCGGCGTAATAGGCCAGCAGCTGCACCGGGATGGCGTAGAGGATCGGGGTGATAAAGGCGTTGGTGGTGGGCACCGTGATGGACGCCCAGACCTTGCCCGCCTTCCTGATGCCTTCGGCGTCGCTGATCAGCAGCACCTTGCCGCCGCGCGCCATCACTTCCTGCATGTTGGAGATGGTCTTCTCGAAATGCACGTCACTGGGGGCGATGACGATGATCGGCACCTGGTCGTCGATCAGCGCGATGGGGCCGTGCTTCATCTCGCCGGCGGCATAACCTTCGGCGTGGATATAGCTGATCTCCTTCAGCTTCAGCGCGCCTTCCATCGCCAGCGGGAAGCTGGCGCCGCGGCCCATGTAGAGCACGTCGCGGGCCTTGGCGATTTCCTCGCCCAGGATCCTGATGGCCGGTTCCTGCTTGAGGAATTCGGCGATGTGGCGCGGGGTTTCCAGCAGTGAAGCACAGAGTTTCTTTTCGTCGTCCGCGCTGAGATGACCGCGCGCCACGCCGGCGGCGATGGCGAAGCTGGCCAGCGCGGCAAGCTGGCAGGTGAAGGCCTTGGTGGAGGCGACGCCGATTTCGGGGCCAGCATATGTGGGCAGCACGATGTCGGCATCGCGGGCGATGGAGGACTCCGGCACATTGACCACCGCAATGATGGTCTGGCCTTCCGCCTTGGCGTCGCGCAGCGCGGCAAGCGTGTCGGCGGTTTCGCCCGACTGCGAGATGAACAAAGCCGCGCCGTCCTTGGGATAGATGGGATTGCGGTAGCGCAGTTCGGAGGAGACATCGATCTCCACCGCCAGGCGGGCCAGCTTCTCGAACCAGTATTTGCCGACCAGGCCCGCATAGTAGGAGGTGCCGCAGGCGCTGATGGTCAGGCGCGAGGCATTGACCAGCGCGTCACGCAGACCAACGCCCATGTGACGCACCACCGGGCCGGCGGGGTCGAGATAATGCGCCAGCGTATGCCCCACCACTTCGGGCTGTTCGTGGATTTCCTTGGCCATGAAATGGGCATGGCCGGCTTTGTCCACCAGCGCGGCGGAGGCCGAGGTGATCTTGATCTCGCGGTTGGCGGGGCGGCCGGCGGCGTCGA
Source organism: Alphaproteobacteria bacterium (assembly GCA_028292825.1). Classification (GTDB taxonomy): domain Bacteria; phylum Pseudomonadota; class Alphaproteobacteria; order Micropepsales; family Micropepsaceae; genus Rhizomicrobium. The sequence continues at coordinate 2,066 of JAQGLO010000201.1, forward strand.
AGATGGAAACCTGCGGGCCCTTGATGACCACCACATCGCCTTCTTCCAGATAGGCGACGCGGTTGGTGAAGGGCGCCAGCGCAAAGGCGTCGGAGCCGATATAGGCCTCGTCATCGGCATAGCCCACGGCCAGCGGCGCGCCGCGGCGGGCGCCGACCAGCAGGCCTTCATGGTCCTTGAAGATCATGGCGATGGAATAGGCGCCGGTGAGACGCGCCACCGCCTGTTTCGCCGCTTCGTCGGGCGCCAGGCCTTCCGACATCAATTGCGTCACCAGATGGGCGGCGGTTTCGCTGTCGGTCTCGGATTCAAACTTGTGGCCCTTGGCCTGCAGCTCGGCCTTCAGCTCGCGGAAATTCTCGATGATGCCATTGTGCACGATGGCGACGGTGGCCGAGGCATGCGGATGGGCATTGGCCTCGGTCGGCGCGCCATGGGTGGCCCAGCGGGTATGGCCGATGCCGGTATGGCCGGACAGCGGATGGCCCTGCAGCACCGCGCCCAGATTGACCAGCTTGCCGGGCGAACGGCGGCGCGCGATCTCACCATGCTCCAGCGTGGCGATGCCGGCGGAGTCATAGCCGCGATATTCCAGCCGCTTCAGCGCTTCCAGGATGATGGGCGCCACGTCGCGCGTGCCTGCGATGCCGACAATGCCGCACATTATTTTCGCTCCGATTTCTTTTTGTCGCGGAAGGCTTTTGCCCAGCCCGCTTTTTCCGTCTGGGTGCCGCGCGCGATGGCCAGCGCGTCGGCCGCCACATCCCTTGTGATCACCGAACCCGCCGCCGTGATGGCGCCGTCGCCGACCTTGACCGGCGCCACCAGCGCGGTGTCGGAGCCGATGAAGGCTCCCGCCCCGATCTCGGTCAGCGCCTTGGTGAAGCCGTCATAGTTGCAGGTGATGGTGCCGGCGCCGATATTGGCGCCCGCCCCGACCACGGCATCGCCCAGATAAGTCAGGTGATTGGCCTTGGCGCCGGCGCCGATATTGGCGTTCTTCACCTCGACGAAATTGCCGATATGGGCGTTCTCGCCGATGGCCGCGCCGGGGCGCAGGCGCGCAAAGGGCCCGATGATGGCGCCGGATGCCACGCTGGCGCCTTCCAGGTGCGAATGGCTGCGCAGGCGCGCGCCGCTCTTCACCGACACGCCGGGACCGAAGACTACGAAGGGCTCGATCTCGACATCATTCTCGATCTGGGTGTCATGCGAAAGGAACACCGTCTCCGGCGCGGTCATGGTGACGCCGTCCTGCAGCAGCCGGGTGCGGGCGCGATCCTGGAACAGCTTTTCGGCGGCGGCCAGTTCGGCGCGGCTATTGACGCCGGTGACCGAGACTTCGTCGGTCATGGCGATGGCGCATTTCACCCCGTCCAGCCGCGCGAGTGCGGGCACATCGGTGAGGTAATATTCCTGCTGGCCGTTTTCGTTCTTCAAGGCGGCGGCCCAGCGAAAGAAGCTCTGCGCGTCGGCGGCATAGCAGCCGCCATTGCACAGCGTGATGGCCCGTTCGGACTCGGTCGCGTCCTTGTATTCCACGATGCGGGCCAGATAGCCGTCGGGCGACAGCATCACCCGGCCATAGGCGGCCGGGTCGGCCGGCTGGAAGGTGAGCAGCGCCAGGCCGGTGCGGACCTGCGCCGTCAGGCATTCGGTAATGGTGTCGCCGGTGATCAGCGGCATGTCGCCATTGACGATCACAAGCGTGCCGATGAAATCGGCCAGGGCGTCCCTGGCGGCCAGCGCGGCATGGCCGGTGCCCAGTTGCTGGTGCTGGATGGCATGATCGCAGCCCATGGCATGGGCATATTCGCGCACCACCTCGCCGGCGGGCGAAGTCACCACCACGATGCGCGTCACACTGGCGGCGCGCAGGGCGGTGATGACATGGCCCAGCAGCGGCAGGCCCGCCACCTTGTGCAGCACCTTGGGCAGGGAGGACTTCATCCTCGTTCCCTGACCGGCAGCCAGGATTATCGCGGCCTTCGACATGGCGTTTGGTTAGTGCCTTGCGAGAAAAAGGGAAAGTGACGAATTACAACGCTATATTGCCCCGATTCTGGCCCCAAATCCGTTAATTGGAAACACGACTTTGCCCCCTGCCCTGA
>JAQGLO010000026.1 GCA_028292825.1 Alphaproteobacteria bacterium
CGGATCGCAGGCCACCCGCTTTTCCCCCACCATCAGGCGGGCCAGGCGGCAACTGGGCGACAGCATCAGATGAATCAAACGGCGCATGAGGTTTCTTACAGGCGCGTCCTATTTAACGCAAAAGTTCAGCCCGTCCCGGGTGACCATGGCGCTGCGACCCTGCAGCATGCCGGCGCGCCGCGCCACATAGTGGCCGGGATGCGCCGCCTTCCATTTGTGGGGATTGGGCAGGATCGCCGCCAGCCGCGCCGCTTCCGCCCCGGTCAGGGAGGCGGCGTCCGTGCCGAAATAATCCTGGGCCGCCGCCTCGGCCCCGAAGATGCCGTCGCCCCAGTCCACCGTGTTGAGATAGGCGTCGAGAATCCGCTTCTTGGGCCATAGCTGCTCGATCAGCACGGTCAGATAGGCTTCCAGTCCCTTGCGGATCCAGCTGCGCATCGGCACCAGGAAGAGGGTGCGCGCCGTCTGCTGGGAGATGGTGCTGGCGCCGCGCATCGGCTTTTTGGGATGACGCTTGTGGTCTTCCATCGCCTTGTTGATGGCGTCCCAGTCAAAGCCGTGATGGGTGCAGAAATTCTGGTCCTCGGCCCCGATCACCGCCCGCCCCAGCCGGGGCGAGATGTCGCCCGACCACTGGTAATGCGCGCCCTTGCCCAGCGCGAGGCTGACCAGCATTTCAGGCGTGCCGGGTATCGGCACGAACCGGAAGATCAGCAGCAGCAGGATGGGAGCCGGGACCAGCAGGGCAAAAACCACCAGCATGCTGCGCCACAGCCAACCGCGTTCCCGCCACACCCTGATTCCCCGCGCCATGAAGGAACCATACCGATTTTTGTGGTGCGCGCGAGCGGCTCGCGATGTTAAGCAGGGCCGCAAACTGGGGGCTCCCATGCACGATATTCTGATGTCCATCATTCTGGGCATTGTCGAAGGCTTTTCCGAATTCCTGCCGGTGTCATCGACCGGTCACCTTCTGGTGGCGGAGAAGCTGCTGGGCCTGGGCGACGACTGGGAGTCCTTCACCATCATCATCCAATTGGGCGCGATCCTGGCGGTGGTGGTTTACTACTTTAAAACCTTCTGGACGGCCGTCGTCACCTTGCCGACCTCGGCGCATTCGCGCAATTTCGCGCTGGGCATCATCGTGGCGCTGCTGCCGTCGGTGGTCGTGGGACTGCTGGTGAAGAAATTCCTGGACCGGGTGCTGCTCAGCCCCGCCCACGCCATGCCGGTTATCGCAGCAACCTGGCTGATCGGCGGCATCGTGATCCTGCTGCTGGAACGCATCGCGCCGCCTTCAAAATGGTTCGACGGCACCAAACTGCCCCTGGCCAAAGCCTTCCAGATCGGCTGTTGCCAGGTGCTGTCCATCATCCCGGGCGTGTCGCGCTCCGGTGCCACCATCCTGGGCGGCGAGATGCTGGGCGTGGATCGCACGGCCGCCACCATGTTCACCTTCTACCTGGCGGTGCCCACCATGGTCGCTGCGACGGTCAAGCAATTGCACGACAAGGGCGCTTCGCTCAGCCATGGGCAGGAAACCAACATCGCCATCGGCTTCGTGGTGTCCTTTGTCGTGGCTTACGTCGTGATCGGCAGCTTCTTGCATATCGTCAAGAAATACGGCCTCAGGCCTTTCGGCTGGTACCGCATCGCTGCCGGCCTGGCCCTGATTGCCTATCTGGTTATCAAAGCCTAGCTCTTCACCAGTTCGGTACGCGCCGCATCGGCGTACTCGCCCTTGGCCCGGAAACGCCACAGGTAGGACGGGATCACGGCCTCGACCGAGGTGGGCGTGATGCCGAGATCCGCGAGGCCGGCGGCAGTCGGCGCCACCACATTGTCCTTCTTCAGCAGCTTGACCTGATCCATGGTCAGGAGGGGGTTGGGCAGCATCTGCAGGAACGCCGCCTGGAACGAGGCCAGCCCGAAGGGCAAAGGCAGCAGCGCGCGCTTGCGCCCGGTCTCGCGCAGGATCAGCTGCAGCAGTTCCTTGAAGGAATAGACGCCCGGTCCGCCCAGTTCATAAGTGCGGCTCCTGGCGGCATCGCCCAGCGCCGTAACGATCGCCTGCGCCACATCGCCCACGAACACCGGCTGGAAACGGGTATGCCCGCCGCCCACCAGCGGCAGCACCGGCGAGAAGCGCGCCATTCCCGCGAACTTGTTGAAGAAGCCGTCCTCGGGCCCGAAGATGATGGAGGGCCGCAGGATCACGGCATCCGCGAAGGCCTCGCGCACCGCCTGCTCGCCCAGCGCCTTGGTCTCGGCATAGCTGGAATCGGACTCCAGGTCCGCGCCGATGGCCGAGACATGCACCAGCGCGCCGACGCCGCCCCGCGCCGCGGCCTGGGCGATATTGGCGGCGCCTTCGACCTGCACATCCTCGAAGGTCTGGCCCTTCTGGAACAGGATGCCAGTCAAATTGATCACGGCGCTGGAGCCCATCACCGCATGCGCCACGCTTTCGGCGTCGCTGACATCGCATTTCACGAAATCGATCTGGCCCACCGTGCCCAGCGGCCGCAGGAAGAAACCGCGCGCGGGATGGCGCGTCGCCACCTTGATGCGCCAGCCGGCCCGGGCGAGGGCCCGCACCGTGTGGCGGCCCAGAAAACCCGAACCGCCGAAGATCGTGACCAGATTGGTGCTCATGACATCATCCTGAAGCTATTGCATGACAAGTGGATCGCCCAACGCGGCGCGGCGGTCAAATTTCTCGCCTTTGTGCGGGCCGTTCTGGTCGACATAATGCAGGAACACCTGCACCAGGCTCTGACCGGCATAAGGCTCGCGCCAGTGGGTCAGGTCAATGCCGCGATACAGCAGCACATCGCCCGGCATCAACAGGCAGTTGGCGGCGGCGCCGTCCCGGCCTTCGACATACAGTGCCCAGGGCTGGTCGGCGGGCACCTGGCCAAGGTTCAGGCTGAGGCTGATCTCGCAGGCCGCGCGGTCATGGTGGGGTTTCAGTTCGTCGCCATGGCGATAGATCCGGGCATAGGAATAGGTGGGGAACAGCTTCAGCCCGGTGCAGAACTCCACTGCCGGCCGCAGCTCTTCCATCAGCGTGTCCAGCAGCGCATCGCCATGGGCGCTGGGCGCGCCCGGCACCTGGGCGTCGCCCTGCATCCGCAGCGCGCCCTGGGCGGCTCGCCGGTCCAGATGGTCGCGCACCATGGCCACCCGGCCCGCCGGCACCAGCCCGCGCACCACCACATAGCCCTGGCTGGAAAAGCATTCGATGAAAGCGGCGGCGCTCATCGCGGCACCAGCGGCAAAAGCTGGAAGGGCCGCATCCGGCCTGTCACCTCCGGCTGGAAGGCATTGCCCAGCGATGGGCGGCCGTCGAACTTCTCGGCGGCATGGGGACCGTTCTGGTCGACATAATGCATGAAGGCCTGCACCACGCTCTGGCCGGCATAGGGTTCGCGCCAATGGGTATGGTCGCAGCCCCGGTAGAGCAGCGCATCGCCCGGCGTCAGCAGTGCCGCGAAATCGCTCACATGCAGCGCCCAGGGTTCGTCCGGCACCTGGCCCAGGTTCAGGCTGATGCTGATCTCGCAGGCCGTGCGGTCGCGGTGGGGGGCGAGGGCATCGCCGCGCTTGTAGATGCGGGCATAGGAATAAGTGGGAAACAGCTTCAGGCCGGTGTGCTGCTCGATGGCCGGCACCAGATCCTGCATCAGCCGGTCCACCTCGCCATCGCCATAAACGGCGGGGGTCTGCGGCACCTGTTCGTCGACCTGGCCCATGGTGCCCTGGGCAGCGCGGCGCTCCAGATGCCGGCGCAGCAGCGCCACCCGCGCGGGCGCCACCAGTTCTTGCGCTATGGCATAGCCCTGGCGCGCAAATACGGCCGGATCGGTCAAAGCAACGGTCATGACCGCATATTAGGCCGCACTTCGGGGGCCGGAACAGGGGCTTTGTTTTGGGAGAAATAGGAAAATGGTGCCCAGAAGAGGACTCGAACCTCCACGCCTTGCAGCGCTAGTACCTGAAACTAGTGCGTCTACCAATTCCGCCATCTGGGCACATCGGGAGGCAGGGCCACCCGAGCAAGGGCGCGATGT
>JAQGLO010000032.1 GCA_028292825.1 Alphaproteobacteria bacterium
GAAGGCGACAAGGTGCGGCTGACCCTGACCCACAGCAAGATTCCCGAACGCAGCTATGTCCTGGGCGTCTCGGGCGGCTGGCATGCCCATCTGGATGTGCTGGAAATGCAGCTCAAGGGCGAAACGCCGCCGGGCTTCTGGGATGTCTGGCGCAAATATGACGGCGCCTACGACAAACATTACGACTGAAATCTGCTAGCATCGCCCCGGGGTTCAGGGGTGACACAATGTCAAAGATTCCTGTCGGCGCGACCATCGCGCGTGCGTACCGCTTCGCGTTCCGCGACTTCCTGCAGATCTTTGCGGTGACCTGGGTAACCTGGGTGATCCTGTCCGCCGCGGGCTTCCTGTTGCGCAATCAGATGACGGATCTCTCCACCGCCATGGCGGCGCGCGACTTCCACGCCGTGGCGCATGTGTGGTCGATACTCCTGCCCTTCTACCTCGTCCTGCTTTTGCTGATTTTCATGCAGATGATCGGTATTGCCGAACAGGCGCTGGGGGTGCGAACCGGCCCACGCTGGTTCTATTTCTCGCTGGGCGGAAAATTGTGGCGGCTCATCGGCTCAGCCCTGCTGCTGATGCTGGCGATGACGCTGGCATGGATCGCGGCGATCCTGGGCAGCTTGCTGGTGGGCGTCGTGATGAAATGGATCGGCAATGCCGTGCCGGCCATCCACATCGTCACCAGGCTGCTGTCCGCCGTGTGTTTTATCGCCGTGTGGTGCGCGGTCTTCTATGCCTGGATTCGCCTGTCATTCCTGTTGCTGCCGGTCGTCGCGGCCGGCGAAAGCGGCATGGCGCTGGCGCGGTCCTGGAGCCTGGGCAAGGGCAATTTCTGGCGCATGTTCGTGGTGCTGGTGGCGGTCCTTGCACCTTTCATCGTCGTGGAAATGGCCGTGCTGTTCGGTTTCATCATGCACGGCATGCCGCCCTTCCCGCCGCCGCATGCCAGCGCCGAGCAGCGCATGGCCTTCAACGCCGCCCTGCAGGCGCACAACACCGCCATGATGGGTCAGATGTACGGGCGCTGGTACATCACCTTCCCGCTGACCGGCATCTTCACCATCCTGTTCTATGGCGCGGCGGTCGGGGCGCAATGCTTCGCCTGGCGCGCCCTGACGGAGTCAGCTCCAGTCGCCGGCGACGGCCTGCCAGACTGACAGCGCCGCCAGTGCGGCGGTGTCGGCGCGCAGGATGCGCGGGCCCAAGGTCACCGGCACCACGAAAGGCAGCGCCCGAAGCGCTGCGCGCTCGCCCGGATCGAAGCCGCCTTCGGGACCGATGAGGATGCCGGTGGGGCCGCCCCGGCTTTCTCGCGCCGCCTGGGTCATGGCCTTGGCGTCGCCGCCTTCGTCACAGAACAGCAAGCGGCGGTCGGTCGGCCAGATCGCCAGCAGCTTGTCGAAACCGATGCCGCCACGGATTTCCGGCACCGTGAGGCGGCCGGACTGTTCCGCCGCCTCCACCGCATTGGCGGCCAGGCGCTCTTCATTGATGCGGGCAACGATGGTGCGGCGGGTGAAGACCGGTTGCAGCACCGATGCGCCCAGTTCCACCGCCTTCTGCACCAGATAGTCGGACGGCGTCTTCTTCACCGGGGCAAAGGCCAGCCAGATGTCGGGGACGCCATGTTGCGCTTCGGTCTGTTTCAGGCAGTTCGCGGTTACGCCGCGCTTGGTGGTGGCGATCTCGGCCAGCCATTCGCCGTCGCGGCCATTGAACAGCGACACCAGGTTCCCGGTTTTCGCCCGCAGGACGTGCAGCAGGTAATGCGCCTGCCCCTCGTCCAGGGCCAGCGCCATGCCTTCGCCCAGATCGCCGGTCACATAAAGGCGGGTCTTGCCACCCGCTTCTGTTACTTCCTCTGCCATGCCACAATTGAACCCGATGACCACCGCTTCACAAGTAAAACCCGCCGACGCCATCCATTCGAGCTGGGTGGAGCACATGCCCGCGCGGGTGCGCCCCTATCTGCAGCTGATGCGGCTGGACCGGCCGATCGGCACCTGGCTGCTGTTCTGGCCCTGCGTCTTCGGGCTGGTGCTGGGCGCCGCCGCCGACGAGCGCCGCTTCCTGGACTGGCGCGACTTCTATTATGTGATCCTGTTCGCCGTCGGCGCGGTGGTGATGCGCGGCGCGGGCTGCACCTTCAACGACATCATCGACCGCGATATCGATGCCCAGGTGGCTCGCACGCGCGGGCGACCCATTCCGTCCGGCGCGGTGACGACAAAACAGGCGGCGGCGCTGCTGGTGGCGCTGTGCCTGATCGGACTTGCCATCCTGCTGCAATTGAACTGGTTCGCGGTCGGGCTGGGCGCAGCCTCGCTGCTGCTGGTGGCGGGCTATCCCTTCATGAAGCGCATCACCTGGTGGCCGCAGGCCTGGCTGGGGCTGACCTTCAACTGGGGAGCGCTGCTGGGCTTCGCCGCCCAGACCGGGCGGCTCGATATCGGCGTCGGCACGCTCTATCTTGGTCTGATCTTCTGGACCTTGGGCTATGACACCATCTATGCCCACCAGGACAAGGATGACGATGCCCTGATCGGCGTGAAGTCCACCGCGCGGCTGTTCGGGGCCAACTCGCGTGCCTGGATCCTGCGTTTCTATGTCGTGGCCTTCACCCTGATCCTGGCAGCGGGCTTCATTGAGCATGCCGGCTGGCCCTTTGCCTTTGTCATGCTGGCGGCGGGCTGGCACCTGCTGGGCCAGGTGCGCAAGCTGGACATCAACAATCCGGAAAACTGTCTGCAGCTGTTCCGCTCCAACCGCGAGGCCGGGGCGCTGGTCGCGCTGGCGTTTCTTGCCGCATCGTGGTTCGGCTGATGCTGCGCGTGCCGGCGTGACTCCCGCCGACTTCATCACCACCAATGCCGCGCTGATCTCGCCTCCGCTTGTTCCCGAAATCAAACTGTACCTGGCCACCGAAGTACTGCCGCTGTGGCATGCCACCGAGGAAGAGCTGGCGGAGAACGGCGTGCCGCCGCCCTATTGGGCCTTTGCCTGGGCGGGCGGCCAGGCGCTGGCGCGCTACATACTGGACAATCCGGACATCGTGCGCGGCAAAAAGGTGCTGGATGTCGGTTCGGGTTCCGGACTGGTGGGGCTGGCGGCGGCGATGGCCGGCGCGGCGCAGGTGCTGGCGGCGGACATCGACGCCTTTTCTTGCGCCGCCATCCGCCTCAACGCCATCGCCAATGCGCAGGATATCGCGGTGACGCAAGATGATGTCATCGGCACGGATCATTTTCAGACGGGGGGCAATTGGGACATGATTCTGGTTGGCGATCTGTTTTACGAACGACCGCTGGCCGAACGGCTGCTGGCATGGCTGAAAGAGTTGCAGACTGATGCTTTGCTGGGCGATCCGGGCCGCAGCTATTTTCCCAAAAGCGGCGTGGAAAAACTGTCCGCCTATAATGTGCAGGTCACGCGCGATCTGGAGGACCGGGAGGTGCGCGAGACCGGCGTTTACAGGTTGGTGCGCCCAGGCGGCCTTGCGTGAACCGCATTTGCGGTTAGGCTCCCTCGCAAGAAATCTGTGCTTTCAAGGGGAAATTCATGCTGTTCGGGCGCGTCAAATCGCTGGAAGCCATTCTGGCGACGGCCGAGAAGAAGTCGTTGCAGCGTTCGCTGGGCCCCTTCCAGCTCACCTTGCTGGGCATCGGCGCCGTCATCGGCACCGGCATTTTCGTCCTGACCGCCGAGGCCGCGCAGAAGGCCGGGCCCTCGATGGTGCTGTCCTTCTGCATCGCGGGCTTTGTCTGCGCCGTGGCGGCCTTGTGCTATTCCGAACTGGCCTCGATGGTGCCGGTGGCGGGCTCCGCCTACACCTACACCTATGCCGTGGTGGGCGAGATGATGGCCTGGATGGTGGGCTGGGCGCTGATCCTGGAATATGCGGTGGGCGCCAGCGCCGTCGCGGTGGGCTGGTCCAATCACGCGGTGGGATTGCTGCACGGGCTGGGGGTGGAGTTTCCCGCCGCCATCAGCAACGCCGACGCCCTGATGGCGAAAGTGCAGATGGCCTTTGGCGCAACCCCGACGGCCGACTTGCTGGAGGCGGCCCATGTCGGCGGCTGGATCAACGTGCCGGCGGTGGTGATCGCCGCCGCAGTGACCTGGCTGCTGGTCATCGGCACCACCGAGAGCGCCCGCGTCAACGCCATCCTGGTGCTGATCAAGATCGCGGCCCTGACGCTGTTCATCGTCCTGACCATCCCGGTGATGCATGCGGAAAACTTCAAGCCCTTCATGCCCACCGGCGCGCTCGGCACGGTCGGCGCGGCGGCATCCATCTTCTTCGCCTATGTCGGCTTTGACGCGGTCTCCACCGCCGCCGAAGAGGTGAAGAACCCGCAGCGCAATGTCCCCATCGGCCTGATCGGGACCCTGGTGATCTGCACCCTGTTCTATCTGCTGGTGGCGAGCGGCGCGATCGGCGCGCTGGGCGCCCAGCCCTTGATGGCGAACGGCGTGTCGCTGTCGCCGGGTTCGGCCGAGATGGCAGGCCGCTGCGCCTCCATCGTGGCGGGCGGCGCGCTGGAGCCGCTGGTCTGTTCCAAGGAAGCGCTGGTGCATGTGCTCGCCTCCATCGGCTGGCCGGCGCTGGGCCGGCTGGTGGGCCTGGCCGCCGTGCTGGCGCTGCC
>JAQGLO010000065.1 GCA_028292825.1 Alphaproteobacteria bacterium
CGCGACGCTTTCTCCGGCCTGTCATTGAAGTGCGACGACATGGCGCCCATCGCGTCGAAGAGCACGGAGAGCGTCCAGTCGAGCTCTTCGCCGCCGCCGGCGAACATCATGTCCTGCTTGCCCCACTGGATCAGCTCGAACGCGTTGCCGATGCAGTTGGCGCTGGTCGAGCAGGCCGACGAGATCGAATAATTGTAGCCCTTGGTCTTGAACCAGGTGGAGAGATTGGCGCTGACGGTGGACGACATCGCCTTGGGCACCGCAAAGGGCCCGATGCGCTTGGGATTGCTGTTCTGGCGGGTGATGTCGGCGGCCGCGACGATGGCCTTGGTGCTGGGGCCGCCGGAGCCGGCGATCAAGCCGGTGCGCGGATTGGAAACGTCTTTTTCCTCCAGCCCGGCATCGGCGATGGCCTGGTTCATCGCCACCCAGCAATAGCCGGCGCCGTCGCCCTGGAAGCGGCGGGCGCGGCGGTCCACTACGTCATCAAGATTGATCTTGAGACTGCCATGGACCTGGGAGCGGAAACCGAGGCGGATATAATCCTCCGCCGCGACGATGCCCGAACGCGCATTGCGCAGGCTGTCAGTGACTTCGTCCGCATTGTTGCCGATCGAAGACACGATGCCGAGGCCGGTAACGACCACTCTTCTCATGGAAACCTTCTGACGTCAGGCCGAAGCCGGGGCGTCGGTGAACAGCCCGACCTTGAGGCCCTTGGCTTCATAGATGACTTTGCCATCGACCTTCATGATGCCATCGGCAACACCCATGAACAGCTTGCGCATGATGAGGCGGTTGAAGTTGACGATGTAGGTGACTTTCTTGGCGGTGGGCAGCACCATGCCGGTGAACTTGACCTCTTCCACGCCCAGGGCGCGACCCTTGCCGGGGCCTCCCATCCAGCCCAGGAAGAAACCGCAAAGCTGCCAAAGCGCATCCAGTCCCAGGCAGCCCGGCATCACCGGATCGCCCAGGAAATGACACTTGAAGAACCAGAGGTCGGGATTGATGTCGAACTCGGCAATGACCTCGCCCTTGCCCTCGGTGCCGCCATCGGCGGTGATGGAGGTGATGCGATCGAACATCAGCATCGGGGGGGCGGGAAGTTGGGCATTGCCGGGGCCGAAAAGCTCGCCACGGGCACAGGCCATGAGGCCTTCGAAATCGAAACTGGAGGGGCGCAAGGGCTTGTCCACGACTGGCTTCTTTCTTGAAAAGTCTGGCGTTTCCTGAGGGTTTCCCTAGCCCAAAAGGGGCGGAAGGGCTACCGCGAAAGCAAGCCTTCTTGCTTAGAAGCGTTCTAACGTATATCTTGTGCTAGTGTAGCAGGGATGGGCCCCGCCAGACAGGCGAACCACACCGACAGGAACAAGCGCCCGATGGGCAAGGATGCAACCGAATCCCGGGATCTCGCCGCCATGGCCACCGCCAGGTTGCGGCATGCCGGCCTGCGCCCGACCCGCCAGCGGGTCGAATTGGCCGGGCTGCTGTTCCAGGATTGCGACCGCCATGTGACGGCGGAAAGCCTGCATGACGAAGTGGCCCAGGCCGGCGTGAAAGTGTCACTGGCCACGGTCTATAATACCCTGCACCAGTTCACCGGCGCGGGACTGTTGCGCCAGGTGATCGTGGATGCCTCGCGCAGCTATTTCGACACCAACACCGGCGATCACCAGCATTTCTTCCTAGAAGACGAAGGCATGCTGATCGACATTCCTGGCGAGCATATCGCGGTGTCGGGCGTGCCCTCTCCGCCGGCCGGCATGGCGGTGGACCGGGTCGATGTGGTGGTCCGGGTCAAGCGGGCTTAATGCCCCCTCCGCCCTTCGCTGGCCTGAGGGCCAGCTACGGGCACCTCCCCGTAAAACGGGGAAGGGCACGCGGCGAGAATTGAGAGTCATTCTCACAGTTTAGAACGGTTCTAATGCGTTGACTCATGCTGTTCGCGGGGCCAGTCTTCGCGCCTGATTTCTCGCAAGGAGACGCTCATGCCCGCACTCGCAAACACCAAGACCTGGGAAAATCTCAAGGAAGCCTTCGCCGGCGAGAGCCAGGCGAATCGCCGCTATCTCTACTTCGCGCAGAAGGCCGATGTGGAGGGCTTCAACGATGTCGCCGCCGTGTTCCGCTCCACCGCCGAAGGCGAGACCGGCCACGCCCATGGCCATCTGGAATATCTGGAAGAAGTCGGCGACCCGGCCACCGGCGAGCCGATCGGCGCCACCGACGCCAACCTGAAGGCGTCCATCGCGGGCGAGACCCACGAATACACCGACATGTATCCCGGCATGGCCAAGACCGCGCGCGGCGAAGGCTTTGACGAAATCGCCGACTGGTTCGAGACCCTGGCCAAGGCCGAGAAGTCCCATGCCGGCCGCTTCCAGAAGGCGCTGGACGGCCTGGGTTCGTAAGTTCGCGCGTTTGATTTTGGCCGCGCGAAGAAATTTGCGCGGCCATTATTTTTTCCGGATGGATATTTCATGACCGGTGAAGGCAGTCTCGGCGCCCCCACCCGCCAGATTATCGACTGGCAGAATCCCGACTTCGCCGATCCGGTGAAGCTGGACGAGGAGATGCGCCGCGTCTTCGACATCTGCCATGGCTGCCGCCGCTGCTTCAACCTGTGCGATTCCTTTCCGCGGCTGTTCGACCTGATCGATTCCAGTCCCGCCGAAGATGTCGAGAACCTGAAGTCCGAGGATTTCAAGCCGGTCGTGGAAGCCTGCACGCTTTGCGACATGTGCTTCATGACCAAGTGCCCCTATGTGCCGCCGCATCCCTTCATGCTGGATTTCCCGCATCTGATGCTGCGCCACCGTTTCGTGCACGCGGAAAAAGGCGCCTTCGTGCAGCAGCAGCTGGCCGAGATGGACCGCAACGGCGCCCTGGCGGCGCCCATCGCGCCGCTGGTCAACTGGGCCAGCGCCAAGGACAACAAGCTGACGCGCCCCCTGATGGAAGCCGTCACCGGGATCGACGCCAAGGCAACCCTGCCGAAATTCGCCGGCCGCACCTTTGTCAGCGCCGCGAAGAAACAGGAGAGCATCGTCAACGCGAGCGCGCCCGCTTATGGCAAGCGCAAGGCCGCGCTCTATGCCACCTGTTTCGTCAATTACAACAAGCCCGAGACCGGCATGGATGCCCGCGCCGTGCTGAACCATATCGGCGTCGAAACCAAAGTCGCCTATCCCGGCTGTTGCGGCATGCCCTTCCTGGAGCAGGCCGAGCTGTCGCGCGTGGCCTCCAACGCCGCCAAGGTGTCGAAGGAACTGGTGACGCTGATCGACGAGGGTTACGACATCATCGCCCTCACCGCCTCCTGCGGGCTGATGCTGAAATTCGAATGGGCGCTGGTGTGCCCGGACGACGAGAATGTGAAGAAGGTCGCGGCGCACACCTTCGACATCGACCAGTATGTGGTGGATGTGGCGAAGAAAGAGGGCCTTCCCTCTGGTCTTTCCGGGGGCCTGACGTCCCTGCCCGAAGGCGTCACCGTGCACCTGGCCTGCCATGCCCGCGCCCAGAATATGGGGCCCAAGGCGGCCGAGATGCTGAAGATGATTCCGGATACGCCGGTGGATGTGGTCGAACGCTGCAGCGGCCATGGCGGCACCTTCGGCGTGGTCAAGCCGACCCATGATGTCGGCGTGAAGGTGGGCAAGCCCGTGTTCAAGGCCGTCAACGCCAAGCCGCGCGGTCATATTGTTTCGGACTGTCCGCTGGCGGCGCAGCATATCTTCGCCCACACGGACACACCGGCGAAAGAGCCGGAACACCCGATCCAGATAATGGCGCGGGCATTTGGGTTGAAAACATGAGCGAAGCAGAACGCAGGATCACACCGGCCGACATTCTGTCCGCGCCCGAATATGACCAGCAGCGCAAGGCGCTGAAGGCCAACCTGATCCCGATGAAGAAGCTGCGCCGGATCGAGGTCGGGCCCTTCGCCACCTTTTATTTCGAGAATTACGCCACCATGTGGATGCAGGTGCAGGAAATGCTGCGCATCGAGAAGGGCGGCGAGGCCCAGATCGAAGGCGAGCTGGCCGCCTACAATCCGCTGATCCCGCAGGGCCACGAACTGATCGCCACCCTGATGCTGGAGATCGAGGACGAAAAGCGCCGCAACGCCGTGCTGCTCACTTTGGGCGGGATCGAGGAAACCGTGTTCCTGGAAATCGGCGGCGACGTCATCCGCGCCACCCCCACCGAATATGACGACCGCACCACGGCGGACGGCAAGACCTCATCGGTGCACTGGCTGCGCTTCAAGCTGACGGGCCAGCAGATCGTGCATTTCCGCAACGGCACCGAGCGCGTGGTGCTGGGCGTCAGCCACAAAAGCTACGGCCACATGGCCGTGCTGGGTGCCGAGACGCGCGCCGCCCTGGCCCGCGACTTCGCCTGAGCATCGCTGGCCGCCACCTCGGCCAGCAAATCCGCGAACGGCACGGCGCTGAAGCGGGCGCAGAGCAGCACCATCGTCGGCGCATCCTGGTCGTTGGCCAGCGGGACGCCGCAGAATTCGCCGCTGACGAATTTGCGGTCCGCGCAATCGGCACGGGCGATGAAGCGCAGCGGGCGCTGCGCGTCCATCACTTCGTCCAGGCCGACCTGGAAGCGGAAAGCAGGACCGGGCATCAGGCATTCATTCAGCAGCTTGCCGGCATGCTCGCCATAGACCTTCGCAAATTCGGTGCCCACCAGCCGTACGCGCCAGACGCCGGGGCTGCCCGGCGCGACTTTTTCATACAGCGCGAGGTCGGGCAGGAAATCCTTCAGCCGGCGCGCCGTGAAGGCGGAACGGCGCGGCAGCATCGCGCCGTCGCGCAATTCCCGCCACAGCGCCAGCAGCGGCGCGAAGCCCGGCCAGGCGAATGTCTCGGGCGCGTCGCAATGCGCGTCCCAGCCTTTGGCGCGCGCATGGGCATTGTAGAGATCGCCGGGAGCCACCGTCTTCATGGCGCTCATCCTGCCCCGGCCCCGGTCAACATCCGGTAAAAGGTTACAGCTTGACCTGGCCCTGGATGATGGACGCATAACGCTCCGGCGTCAGGCGCTCATAGCGGGACGTCGCGGAATCAAAGACATAGAGCGGATCGGAGAGGGCGGAAGGATCAAAGCCTTCCCGCACCAGATCCACCTTGCGCTGCTTGAAAGTGCCCGTGACATCTATGGCCGCGGACAGGCGCAGGAAGATGGGGCGGGCATAGGGCGCCAGCCGGGCCCGGACTCGCGCCGGAAGGTCGTCGAGGTTGAAATCGCCGTCCACCACCAGCGACGCCATGCCGGCGCGGCCATCCACGCCGGGCACCGTCACGCCATAGACATTGGATTCCAGGATGCCGGGCACCGCCGCCAGCACTTCGCTGACCTCGCCGGTGGAGACATTCTGGCCCTTCCAGCGAAAGGTGTCGCCGATGCGGTCGACGAAATAGAAATAACCATGGCCGTCGCGCCGCATCAGGTCGCCGGTGCGAAACCAGGTGTCGCCGCGCGCGAACACATCATGCAGCATCTTCCTGTCGCTGTCGGCGCGGTTGGTATAGCCCTCGAATTCGCGGCCCGCCCGCTTGGACATGCCGCCGACGCATTCGCCCACCTCGTCGGGGCCGCATTCGATGCAGAGGCCGTCCGTGCCGCGCACCGGCATCTCGCTTTCGACATCAAAGCGGATCACCCGCGTCGGCAGCATGCTTTCCAGATAGTCGGGCACCCGGCCCACCGCGCCCACGGTTCCGTCGTAATTCAGCATGGAGACATTGCTCTCGGTGGCGCCGTAGAATTCCACGATGCGCGGAATGGCGAAGCGCTGCTGGAATTCCTCCCAGATCTCGGGCCGCAGGCCGTTGCCGGTGATGGCGCGCATCCTGTGGCCGCGCTCCAAAGGTGACGGCGGGGCGTTGAGCAGGTAACGGCACAATTCGCCGATATATTCGAACATGGTGGCATTGTATTTGTGGATGTCGCCCCAGAATTCATGCACCGAGAATTTGCGCTTCAGGATCAGCGCCCCGCCCGAGAGAAACGCCAGCCCCACGGCGCAGACCCCGCCGGTGGAATGATAGAGTGGCAGGGGATCATAGATGCGGTCGGTCTCACGCGGCCGCAGCGCCCCGACAAAGCCGGTCATCATGAACAGCATGCGCATATGGCTGTAATTGGCCGCCTTGGGCAGGCCGGTGGTGCCGGAGGTATAGATCAGGAAGGCGCGGTCCTTCAGCGTCACCCCGGCGCGGGCGGCCTTGCCCGGCGCGGCGTCGGAAGCGGCAGCCAGCGCGGCCGACAGATTTCCGCCCTCGCCTTCTATCCAAAGCGCCGGCGCCGTTTCGAACGGCGCGTCGCGGAAATTCTGCGCCAGCTCCGCGCCGACAATGACGGCCTTGGCGGCCGAAATGGAAATGGAGTGGCCCAACGCCATGCCGACAAGATTGGTGTTGATCAGCGCCGCCTGGGCCCCGACCTTGAACAGGCCTAGCCAGGCGCAGATGTAATCGGGCCGGTTCTCCATCAGGATGGCCACGACATCGCCGCGCCCGATGCCCTGGGACTGCGCCCAATGGGCATAGCGGTTGGCGCGCGCATCCAGCTGCGCATAGGTCATGGCCTGGTCCAGGCAATAGATGGCGATATTCCGCGGGCGGCGGCGGGCCTGGCCCTCGACAATATCCACGATGCTGCGGGTGGCCTGCGGCTTGACGGGGCGCAGCAGCCACAAGGTGCGCGCGATGCTGGACGCAAAGATATATTCGCGACTTATGGCGTCTGTGAATCTCAAGTCGCTCTCCCGACTCACACCTTGAGCCGCACCTCCATTCTTATCAAGATATGGGCATGGATGAGACGCTCGACCTGCGCGGCCTGAAATGCCCGCTGCCCGCGCTGCTGGCGAAGAAGGCGCTGGCGAAATTGCCGCCGGGCACGGCGCTGACCGTGCTGGCCGACGATCCCATGGCGGTGGTGGACATTCCGCACATGTGCCACGGCGAAGGCCACGCCTGTGAAAGCGTGGCCTTGCGCGAGGGACACAGCGAATTTGCGCTGAAGACTAGTTGCTAGCGGGTTTCGGTGCGGCTTCCGGACCGATATGGGCAATGACGTCCGCGGCATTCAGCGCCCGCGGCTCCTTGGCCGCCTGCTCCGGGGTCAGCATCACGACCTCGGCATAGGCCTGGTAGTTGGTGCGCACCACCACGTCCACGTTGGGGTCATAGCCGAAGCCGTAACCACCAAAGCCGCCATAGCCGCCCCAATAGCCGAACCCGCCGCGCCGGCCCCAGCCACCGAAGCCGCGGCCACCACCCCAGTAAGGACCGGGGCCTTCGGGAATCGCGGTGACGGTGTGATTGGCCTTGGTGTTGCGGGTATCGAAGAGGAAGTTGCCATAGCCGGCGTCCCGCGTCACTTCGGCGGCGCGCAGCAGCAGGAAGCTTTCCACTGTCTCGCGCGGGGTGACGGAGTTGCCGGTGAAGGTCACGCGGTAGCGGTTCTGGGTCAGCGCCCGGTCGGTATAGCCGGTGCGCGCGCCTTCGGTGCGCGGCGCATAGGGGGTGGGTGTCGTACACCCGGCCAGAAGGCCGATGGCGAGCGTAAGCGGGACCACGCTGGAAAGCAGGTGGGCAGGCGAAAAGGATCGGGTCATGAAAGTCTCCAGTCGCGCCCCTCGCGTTTGGTATGGGGGATATAGTAACGGCCACCGCCAATTCCCAGTTCCGCAAGTGGTTTTTTCCAAAGGTTAATCCGCCACCGCCTTGATTTTATGGGGTTTCCGCCCGGGCGAGCGGTCATTTTGCAGTGCACCCTCTTGCTAAAGCCTGCCGGGCGGGCGAAATTCGCCTCGTCCGACCAGGAATGCCGGCCAGGATGCGCAAAAACCCGAAAACGGGTTTCGGATAACGGGAAATTGAGGGGCCTGACGATCAAATGCTCGGCTACTCCCTGTCCGCTGCCCTCGCCATCGTCCTCATCGCCGTCTGCATTCTGTCTTGCCAGCTTGCCATGCTGGGCTGGCTGCGGCTGACCCGCAAACGCCCGGTCCTGCGGCTGGCCGCGCTGCCCGAAAGCGAACTGCCGCATGTGCTGGTGCAGCTGCCGGTCTGCAACGAAGGCGCCGTGGCGCTGCGCGTCGCGGCGGCGGCCTGCGCCCTGGACTGGCCGCGCGACCGCCTGACCATCCAGCTTCTGGACGACGGCAATGCCGAAAATCACGCCGTGCTGGCCCAAGGCCTGCCCGCGATCGTGCCCGAGGGCGTGAATTTGCAGCTGCTGCGCCGCGGCGACCGCAAGGGCTTCAAGGCCGGCAACCTGGCCTTCGGGCTTTCCCATTCCGACTCGCCTTTTGTCGCCATGTTCGACGCCGACTTCGTGCCGGCGCCGGACTTCCTGCGCCGCACCTTGCCGGTGCTGCTGGCCGATGACGGCCTGGCCTTCGTGCAGACGCGCTGGGGCCATGCCAACCGCAATGCCAACTGGCTGACGCGGGTGCAGGGGCTGCTGCTGGATTCACATTTCGCGGTGGAGCAGGAAGCGCGCTTCCGCGCCGGCCTGCCCATGGCGTTCAACGGTTCGGCCGGGGTGTGGAACCGGCTGGCGATCGAACAGTCGGGCGGCTGGGCCGGCGACACCCTGACCGAGGATCTCGATCTGTCCATGCGCTGCGTGCTGCAGGGCTGGCGCAGCGCCATGCTGCATGACCTCGAAGTTCCCGGCGACCTGCCGGAAACCGCTGCGGCGTGGCGATCTCAGCAGGCACGTTGGACAAAAGGCCCGGCGCAATGCGCCCGCAAGCTGCTGCCCAGCGTGTGGGACAGCGCCCTGCCGATCTGGAAGAAGGCGGCGATGACGGCGCAGATGTGCCAGTTCGCCTTCTATATCCTGGCCTTTACCAGCGCCACGATCTCGCTCTTCATGATGTCGGTCGGCATCAAGCCCTATTTCGCTGTCACCATCCTGGGTCTGGTGGTGACGTTCATGGG
>JAQGLO010000067.1 GCA_028292825.1 Alphaproteobacteria bacterium
AAGCCGCCGGCCAGCGTCACCTGCACCTGGATGCCGAAGCTGACCAGCAGCTCGGCCATGGCGCGCACATCGGCCAGGCGCGGCACATTGGTCAGGGTCAGGGGCTCGGCCGTCAGGATCGAGGCCGCCATGAGCTTCAGGGCGGCGTTCTTGGCGCCGCTGATGGGGATTTCCCCCGCAAGGCGGTGGCCGCCCCGGATGCGAATTCTGTCCATTTTATCCTTTGTGGCCCTGGAGGCTGGCGGGGTGTTGTAGCCCGCCCCGCACAGCGGCGGAAGCCGGACAAAAGGCAGGGCTAGGCTGACTTTTCGGGGGGCGTTTGCGGGGCCGGTTCCGGCGAATCGGCAGGCGACGGGGGACCGGGCTCAGGCGTCCTGGGGCCAGGGGGCTGCTTCCTGCGCTTCAGGTTGGCGCGCAGCGCCTGGGCCAGCTTTTCGGGGGGGCGTTTGACCATGGGAAAATCGAAAAGGGGCGCTTTCCTTCGCGGAATCCTTACGTTATAGCAGCGCTCCCTTGACCCACACGTCAGGTTAAGGGTTCGGCTGTAAGGTCCGGAAATACCACGGTTGCCGTAGTAGCGTAGTGGTAGCGCAATCCCTTGGTAAGGGATAGGTCGTGAGTTCGATTCTCACCTACGGCACCATTCATAAAGCCCCGCCGAGGCGAGGCTTTATGAATGACAAGCGGCCCCGCGCGACAGCGCCTTGAGGGCCGCGCGTCAGGCGAAAACGCTGGCTTGGTCCCCCCATAAACAAAACAGCGCGCGCCCAGCCTGGTCAGTCGTCCACGAACTGGATGTTGATCGCGAGCGAAATCCGCTCGTCCGCTCCGTGATGGGGATGCACCATATGGTCGACAAAGGCCGGAAACATCACCAGCATTCCCGGCTCGGGCGCGAACCGCATGGGATAGGCGCTGAACAGCGTCGCATGGCCGTTGAAGCCGGCCGCCGGCCGGGGATCGCGCAGCTCCAGCACACCGTCGGGCGCGCCCGGGCTGCCGGGGGGCGGCGCCTTCACATAATAGACCGCCGCCAGATGCTGCTGCGGATGGTTGTGCAGACTGTTGTAGTCGCCGGCCCGGTTCACATTGGCCCAGCCGGCCCTGCGGATCTTCAGTCTGACGGGGGCAGCCTGTCCGAAGGACACCAACTGCTGGATCGCGCGGTCCAGCTCCGCGGCCAGCTTCGCCACTTCGGGCTCCTGCCAGTCGAAGAGGTCCGGCTCCGACTGCCAGCCTCCGGTGTTGCTGACCCGAACGCCCGGCCCGGCCGCGGCGCGCGCCCGGACCGCTTTCTCCAGACCGGCATTGGTGACGGGATCGAGAAACTGCTTTCGCAGAAACAGCTGCGTGCCGAACATCACAGACAGGTCCGCGTCGAGCTTTACCAACATTGCCGCACATCCCCAAAGCCGCCGCCGATACCATCGGCCAGCAATCCCCTCCAAGGCAACCCACCGTTGGTTCGGCTAGTGTGCGGGGCCCGGCAAGGGACAGGTCGTGGGTTCGTTTCCCACTTGCGGCAGGCTTCTCAAAGCCACGCTACAACGCCCCCGGACGCACCATCGTCACCGCAGCAATGATCAGCTCCGCGACAATCAGGATGACGATCAGAAGCTCCAGCCGCGCCGATCGCGCAGTGTCCATCATGTCGGTGAAGGTCTCGGCGGCGCTGCCCAGCACCGTCATCTTGCCGTTCAGCAGCGTTCCCCGTTCCACGATTTCAAACTCGTCCTCCAGCCGCGCATAGAAGCGTTCCAGCTCGGGGCGCTCCCACAGGATCTCCGGCTTCTCGGCAAAGGCGATGCGGCCGGACACGCGGTGCTGCGCCAGCAATGCCGACCCGATCAGCTGCAGCAGCGCCTTGCGGTTCCGGGGGATGCGGCCGCTGACCGCCAGCGTGGTGGCGGCCGGCTCTATGGTGTCGAACACCGAAGCGGTTTCCCGTTCGTAATGCGCCAGCGCCACGCTCTTGGCCAGGATATCGGCCAGCACCAGGATATGCGCGGCCGTCAGCTCCCGCACCTGCAGCGCGCCATTCGCCGCCAGGCCCTCTTCCTGGTCGGGCCGGACTTCAATGCCGATCCGCTCTTCTTCCCGGGGACCAGAATGGGCCTTTTCGGGTGCGATCTCGTCCAGCACCGCGCGCTCCTCGTCGCCGGACAGGCCGGCCAGCACCACCGCGCCATAGCGGAACACGACGACATAGCCGTCGCCCTTGCGATAGGCGAAGGGCGCCGTGGAAATGACGCCGGTGTGTCCGGACCGGTCGACGGTCAGCCGGTCGCCCAGCAGGACCGCGCGGGCGGCGAGTCTTGTCGAGATGCTTGCTGTTTCCGTGGGGAGATTCGGCATTCGCCCACCTGACCTGATCGCCGGGCCCAGAGATAGTGTGCAACCGGCCTGATTTTGTGACAATCCCGGCGCGCGGTACCGCGTGGCCGCCCAGGCACGTCGCCGCCCGTCTGCCGCACCGCAGCGAACACAAAATTCCCTTAAACCGCATGCAATGAACGCCGCCTGGGCCGCGACAACCGGTTACAGACACTTGCTTTTGTTCTGTGCTTAGATTGCCGCAAACGCCAACAATGGCCCCAGGGGAAGTGCGTAGATGAGTTCGATTACCCGCAGAACGATGATGGCCGCCTCGTCGGCAGCCGCGCTTTTGAGCACCGGCCGCGTCTTCGCCCAGACCGCGACAAAGCCCGCCGCACCTGCCAATACCGACTGGCTGCATTACGCCAACGACCTCGCCAGCACCCGCTACGCGCCGCTGGACCAGATCAACGCCTCCAATTTCGACCAGCTGGAAATGGCGTGGCGCTTCTCGACCAATGCACTGGGCCCGCGCCTGGATGCCGACTACCAGTCGACCCCGCTGGTGGTGAAGGGCCGCATCTATTGCACCGCCGGCTTCCGCCGCGACGTCGTCTGCCTGGATGCCGCCACCGGCGAACTTTTGTGGATGCACACCCATGACGAAGGCGAGCGCACCGGTTCGCGCGGCGGCCCCGGCCTGGGCGTCGGCTACTGGACCGACGGCGCCGCCGAGCGCGTGATCTACTGCACCCGCGGTTACAGCATGTTCTCGCTGGACGCCAAGACCGGCCTGCCCGATCCCGCCTTCGGCACAAATGGCATGGTCGATCTGCGCCAGAACGACGACCAGACCATGGACCCCACGCGCGGCATCATCGGCATCCACGCCCCGCCGCTGGTGGTCAACAATGTCATCGTGGTGGGTTCGGCCCCCACCGCCTTTTCCAAGGGCTATGTGCGCGGCTTCGATGTGAAGACCGGCACGCGCAAATGGATCTTCCACACCGTCCCCCAGAAGGGCGAGTTCGGTTACGACACCTGGACCAAGCCGGGCCAGGCCGAAGCCACCGGCAATACCGGCGCCTGGGCGCCGATGTCGGCCGATACCGAACTCAATCTCGTCTATCTGCCGGTCGAACTGCCGCCCACCGACATGCTGGGCGTCACCCGCGCCGGCAATGCGCTGTTCGCCGAAAGCCTGGTGGCGGTGGACATCGATACCGGGGTGCGCAAGTGGCACTATCAGATGATCCATCACGGCCTGTGGGACCGCGACGTTTCCTGTGCCGGAATCCTGTGCGACATCCCGCAGGGCGGCAAGATCATCAAGGCCATCGCCCAGCCCACGAAGCAGGGCTTTGTCTATGTGCTGGACCGCACCAACGGCAAGCCGGTCTGGCCGATCCCGGAAAAGCCCGTGAAGATTGGCAAGGTGCCGGGCGAAGCCTATTCGCCGACCCAGCCCTTCCCCTCCAAGCCGCCGGCGTTCGAGAAGCAGGGCGTCACCGAGGCCGATTTCGTGGACTTCACCCCCGCCATCAAGGCGCGCGCCATGGAGATCGCCAAACATTACACCTGGGGCGGGCTGTATGAACCGCCGGCGGTGGTCAGCGACACCATCTTCGGCACCCTCAATCTTCCGGGCCTGCAGGGCGGCGCCAATTGGCCGGGCGGCTCCTACGATCCGGAGACGCACACCCTCTATATCTATTCCAAGAACCAGTTCGAGATCACCGGCATCTCGGTGGGCGCGGACGGCAAGATCACTCAGCGCGGCGGCCAGCCGGCGGCGGGCAGCGCCGATCCCAATGGCGGCGCCTTTGGCGGCATCGCCAGCCTGAAGGGCGCCAGCGGCCGTGGCCGCGGCTCGGTGGGTGCGGACGGCATGCACGATCCCATCGTTCCGGGCATGATCTCGGTGGAAGGCCTGCCGCTGATGAAGCCGCCCTATGGCAGCATCACCGCCATCGATCTTGCCAAGGGCGACATCAGCTGGCGCGTCACCCATGGCGAGACCCCGGACGCGATCCGGAACCACCCGCTGCTGAAGGGCGTCACCATTCCCAAGACCGGCCAGGCCGGCATCCTGGGCACCCTCACCACCAAGGCGCTGGTGATCTGCGGCGATTGCGGCCTTTTCACCGACGAGCATGGCAAGAAGGGCGCGCGCCTGCGCGCCTATGACAAGGCCAGCGGCAAGGAAGTGGGCGCGGTGTTCATGGACAAGGTGCAGACCGGCGCCACCATGACCTACATGCATCAGGGCAAGCAGTATCTGGTCTGCGCCATCGGCAGCAGCTTCGGCGCCGACCTGGTGGCGTTCGCACTGCCGGGCGCAGTGGGCGGCGCCCAGCCGATCCGCGAAGAGCGCTAGGTCTCCGGATCGCCGTCCGTTTCGGCCGCGTGCGTGACGATGTAGGACGGCGCGGCCGGCGCGAAGGGATGCGTGCCTTTCAGCAGGGTCCAGCCGATGCCCAACAACAGCGCCAGCACCGGCAGGCCGATCAGGATGGTGTAGGTGCCGGCGGGATAATCCATCGCCATCAGCACGATCACGCCTGCGAGGAATAAAAGGGTCATCCAGGCCATGATGCGGCCGCCCGGCATGCGGAACGGCACCCGCGCGATCTCGCCCCGGTCCTGCGCGCCGCGCAGCTTCATCTGGCAGATCACGATGAAGGCCCATGTGGAAACCACGCCCACCGACGAGATGTTCAGCACGATCTCGAACACCTTGTTGGGGACATAATAGTTCAGCACCACGCCACCGGCATAAATGACCAGCGTGACGAGGATGCCGCTGTAAGGCACCCCGTCGCGGCTCATTTTGGAAACATACTTCGGCGCCGATCCGCCCATCGCCAGGCTCCGCAGCACCCGCCCCGTGGAATAAAGCCCGGAGTTCAGGCTGGACAGCGCTGCGGTCAGCACCACGATGTTCATCACACTGCCGATGCCCGGCACGCCCAGCGAACTGAAGAAGGTGACAAAAGGCGAAGTCCCCGCCTTGTACGCCGTCCAGGGTAACAGCATCACCAGCAGCACCACCGAGCCGACATAGAACAGGCAGATGCGCCAGATCACATTGTTGATGGCGCCGGGCAGCACGGCGCGGGGATTTTCCGCTTCCCCCGCCGCGGTGCCCACAATCTCGATCCCGGCATAGGCGAACACCACGCCCTGGATGATGATGACGGCATTGGTGATGCCATGCGGGAAGAAGCCGCCATTCTCGGTGATCATGTGCAGGCCGGGCACGGCGCCGGCCACCGGATGCCCCAGGCCAAGGATCAGCGTGCCGATCACCAGGAAGGAGATCAGGGCCGCGACCTTGACCAGCGAGAACCAGAATTCCAGCTCGCCGAAGAATTTCACCGCCAGCATGTTCATGCCGCCGACAAAGCCCAGCGCGATGGCGGCGAAGATCCACTGCGGCACACCGGCAAAGGCGCCCCAGTAATGCATGTAGAGCGCCACCGCCGTGATATCGACGATGCCGGCATGGGCCCAGTTGAGAAAGAACATCCAGCCGGTGACGAAGCTGGCCTTCTCCCCCAGGAATTCGCGCGAATAGGACACAAAGCTGCCCGCCGTGGGGCGGTACATCACCAGCTCGCCCAAGGCGCGCAGGACGAAGAAACTGAAGATGCCGC
Organism: Alphaproteobacteria bacterium; assembly: GCA_028292825.1. Lineage (GTDB taxonomy): Bacteria > Pseudomonadota > Alphaproteobacteria > Micropepsales > Micropepsaceae > Rhizomicrobium. The sequence goes on from JAQGLO010000067.1 coordinate 5,973, forward strand.
AGACGCCATAGACCAGCGCCAGCGCCGGACCCGCGATCTGCAGCCGCGCGCCCGCCCCCAGGAAAAGCCCGGTGCCGATGGCGCCGCCGATGCCGATCATCTGGATCTGGCGGGGCTTCAGGGCCTGGTGGTAGCCCGTGTCATGGGATTTCAGCCATTGCTGCTTGGCCTTGCCCGCGTCCGTCGTGTCGTCCAGAGCCACAGTCCCACCTTGATGCGCAACGCCAGAACGATAGAGTATCGGCCATAAAGAACAACAAGCGCGAAACCGCGCGGGTGGGAAACATGGCGAAAAAGACCTGGCTCTGGCCGGCGATCGCGGCGCTGATGGCGCTTGGCAGCGCAGCTTTCGGGCAGGCTGCCCTCAAGGGCGCCACCATCGCGCCGCATCCCCTGGCCGAATACACGCCCGTGACCGATGCCGTGCTGCGCGCGCCCGATCCCTCGGACTGGATCATGATGCGCGGCAATTACCAGGGCTGGGGATTTTCCACCCTGGACCAGATCAACAAGACCAATGTGAAAGGCCTGCAGCTGGCCTGGGCCCGCACCATGGAGCCCGGCATCAACGAGGCGGCGCCCATCGTCTACAAGGGCGTCATGTTCCTGGGCAATCCCGGCGATGTGGTGCAGGCGATCGACGCCAGGACCGGCGACCTGCTCTGGCAATACCGCCGCACGCTCCCGTCGATGACCGCCCTGCACAACAATTACTGGGGCCAGAGGAAGCGCAGCGTCTTTCTCTATGACGACAAGGTCTACACCCTCACATGGGACAATTTCCTGGTGGCGCTGGATGCCAGGACCGGCAAGGAGGTCTGGGAGACCGATCGCGGCGGCGACCTGCAGGCCACCAACACCAACGGGCCCATCGTGGTGAACGGCGTGGTGATCGCGGGCGCCAATTGCCAGGAAGCACCGTTCGGCTGCTATGTCACCGGCCATGACGCCAGGACCGGCAAGGAGCTGTGGCGCAACACTGTCATTCCCAAAAAGGGCGAGAAGGGCGACGAGACCTGGGGCGGCATGCCGTTCGAGCAACGCTGGATGACCGGCGTGTGGGGACCCATCACCTATGATCCCGAACTGGACATGGCCTTCTACGGCTCCAGCGGCGTGGGACCGTCCGCCGATGTGCAGCGCGGCGTTCACGGCGTCGCCACCCTGGCGGGCACCAACACGCGCTATGCCATCGAGCCCAGGACCGGCCGCATCATCTGGCAGCACCAGGTTTTGCCGCAGGACAATTGGGACCAGGAATGCACCTTCGAGATGATTCCCATCACGACGAAAGTCGCGCCCGATGTGAAGGAGAAAGGCATGATGGCCATCGGCCGCCGCGCCGCATCCGCCTCCCGCAAGACGTTGACCGGCGTGCCGTGCAAGACCTCCATCCTGTGGAGCTTCGATGCGGCCAAGGGCGATTTCCTGTGGGCCAAGTCCACGGTGTTCCAGAACCTGGTCAACGGCATTGATGCCAAGGGCAAGGTGACGGTCAATCCCGACCAGCTGATGACCGACCTGCACAAGACCTATCACCAGTGCCCGACGCATTCGGGCGGCCGCGACTGGCCATTCAGCGCCTACAGCCCGCAGACCAACATGCTGTATGTGCAGCTGCAGAATCTCTGCACCGACTATGCCGTGCGCGCGGACAATATCCCCTCAAAGCCCAAGGACCAGTACAACACCAGCGGCAAGCCGATGATTGCCGACGGCTCGGTCAATATCGGGCGGCTGGACGCCATCTCGGTGGAAACCGGCAAGACGCTGTGGAGCTGGGAGACGCCGGCCTCGAACTATTCGCCGGTGCTGGCCACGGCGGGCGGCATCCTGTTCAACGGCGGCATGGACCGTTATTTCCGCGCCTTCGACCAGCAGGGCGGCAAGGTGCTGTGGCAGACCCGGCTGGGATCGCAGGTGTTCGGCACGCCGGTCACGTTCAGGATTGATGGCCGCCAGTATGTCGCGGTGGCGGCGGGCGGCGGCTACAACACCGTCTCGCCCACCCTGCGCCCCGACATCGACCAGGTCAGCGGCGGCAACATGGTCTATGTCTTCGCGCTGCCGCAGTAACAGCCCTGCTCAAACGGTCATCTTCGCGGCGTGCGGCAGCCTGCAGGTGCGCTCGGGGGGAAAAATCGCGGCCACCGTCGTGCCGACACCGACGGCGCTGGTCATTTCCAGCCGGCCGCCATGCAGCTGCATGAAACCATCCGCCAGCGGCAGGCCCAGCCCGGTGCCTTCGAATTTCCGCGCCAGAGATGAATCGATCTGCCGGAACGGCTGGCGCGCCAGCATGATCTGTTCCGGCGTCATGCCGATGCCGGTATCGCTGACCGCGATCACCAGCGCGCCATCGTCGCGAAGCTGCGCGACGATCGAGACGGCGCCGGGGCCCGCGGTGAACTTCACGGCATTGGACAGGAGATTGATCAGCACCTGGCGCACGCGGGTCTCGTCGGCATAAAGCGTGCCCATGTCCGGCCCGACCTCGCAGCGCAGCGCGATACCGGCCGTCTCGGCCTGCCGGCGCACCATGGCCAGGCATTCCTCCATCACGGCCGCGACATTGATGTAATGGCCCTGCAGCACGAACTCGCCCGAGCCGATCTTGGCCATGTCCAGCACTTCGTTGATGATTTTCAGCAGATGGAGGCCGGACCTGTGAATGTCGCCGGCATAATCGCCATAGGCGGCCGTGCCCACCGGCCCCAGGGTCTCGCTGCTGATGATTTCGGAAAAGCCGAGAATGGCGTTGAGCGGGGTGCGCAGTTCGTGGCTCATGCCGGCCAGGAACGAACTCTTGGCGGCGTTGGCGGATTCCGCCGCCTCCTTGGCTTCGACCAGCTGCAGGTTGCTGATTTCCAGCCGGCTGTTGGTATCGATCAGGGCGGCGCGGGCCCCGCGCAGGCCTTCGCGCGCCGCATTCAGGCCCTGTGCCGCTTCGGCGATTTCGCGCTGCAGGATGTTGAAGCTGGCCGCCATCTGGCCGACCTCGTCACGCGAATTGACGGTGACGGGAAAGAAATCGCCCCTGACATAGGCGCCGCTGAGATCGCCCCTGCCCAGGGACTGCAAGGCGCGCACGAAATCGGCCAGGGGCCCGCGCACCAGCCGGTCGGCCGCCTGCGACACTTCCACGACCGAATGGGCAATCATCCCCGGCAGCAACAGGCCGACGGCGATTGTCAGGATGGCCACGGCGACGAAGATGTCTTCCAGGCCGGCCTTCATCGCAAGATTGCCCGGCGCCATGTTGCCCACCGCCAGCAGATAGCCCGCAGCGTCCATCGCCAGCACCGCCAGCATCGCCCCGGTCAGCTTCAGGTGCAGCGTATTGCCCACCCCCTTGAGCCCGGCGCGGCGGCGGTCGGTGAATTTGCGCCAGGCATACAGCGCGGCGCCGGAATAGGCGAAGCCCAGGCCTACCAGCACCGTCGGCAGGCCGAATTGCTGGAAGCCCAGGATTGCCGAGAGGCCCCAGACCGATGCCGCCGCCAGTCCCAGCCAGATGGTGCCGCGCGGCGCGCGGTAAAGCCGCTCCAGTTCGGGGCGGTCGCGCCGCAGCAGCCACACCGCCACCGACGGCAGGCAGATGGAAATCAGATAGGTGAAGTTGGCCGACGCGATCAGCCAGACCGGATCGCCCATCAGCAGGAACGCGATCGCCATCGCCGCCGTCAGCAAGGTCGCCACCCAGGGCGCATCGCTGGCCGCGCGGCGCGCCAGGAATGCGGGCACCAGGCCGTCTTCGGCAAGCTGCGCCAGGGTGCGCGCCGCACCGGCCAGAGGCTGGATGGTGCCGTGGAACATGGTGAACATCATGAAGCCTATGGCGGCGGCCTTGCCCGCAGCGCCAAACAGCGGCGCGAATGTCGGCCCCAGCACGATCGCCAATTCACTTCCCAGCTTGTGCGGTCCCAGCGCGCCCAGCCACACCACCGGCAGGACGACGAAATAGACGATGGCCATCAGCGCGCTGACCAGGACGGCGCGCGGCACTTCGCGCGCCGGATTGACGGTCTCGCCAACATGGCAGGTCGCCGCTTCAAACGCCGGCGCCGCGAAGCCGATCAGATAAAGACCCGCCATCAGGCTGGTGAGAGAGCCGAACCAGCCGGCAAAGGGCGTCGTCAGGTGAAAATCCACCGCCTGGCGCCAGTCGACGTTACCGGCCATGACCGGCAGCAGGCCCGACAGCAGCGCCAGCAGCGACGAGGCCGCCGCGATAGGCACTACCATGCGGCTGACCCATTTGATGCCGCACAGATTGACGCCGGCGAACAGCAGCACCAGGCCGCTGGCCAGCATCGGCACCGGCACATGCGGCAGATACCATTGATGGATGGCCGAAGCCGACAGCAAGGCGGTGAGGCCACAGGTCGGCACCCAGCCCCACCAATAGCCCACACCCGCCAGGTTGGCGAGAATGGGACTGTAGCGGCCAAAGGCCTCCGAGCAGGTGGCGGCGATGCCGCCCACCCGGTTGGGATAGAGCAGCACCAGTTCGGTCCAGCCGGGCGCCGCCGCGATGCTGAGCAGCAGGCCGAACATCAGCAGCGGCACGGCGGCACTGCCCTGGCCCGGAATGGCGCCCTGGCCGACAAAAAGCGCGGACAGAAGAAACAGACTCTGGTTGCTGCCGCCCATGGCAAGCGCCGCCGTGCCGACCCAGGTCAGGCTGCGCGGATGCGGCGACGCAGAGCGATCACCCGGTGTTCTGGCTACAATTTCGCCATCGGCTGTGCGGGCGCGAAAAGCAGGCCACATACGCTGACGCTCCTATCAACCACCCGCGCCTAGGCGATGCTGCGAGGACTGGCGATTGTGGAGATTAGCCAATGCACGTAAATGAATGTTAAACTCGAATACATGAACCTTGGGAACTCGGCCAGGATTCGCGAAGCGCGGGTATAATCCGAAAAACGCCGTTTACCTTCCATATCAAGGACAGCCGTCTGTCGCCGCAGCAGCGGCGCCAACATGGTTTATGATTTCGCGCTGCCGCCGGGACTAGAGCGCGCCTGAAAAGGTATCGCAGGCATCCATGTCGCCCTGCGCCAGCCCGCGCTGGAACCAACGCATGCGCTGGGCGCTGGTGCCGTGGGTGAAGCTGTCGGGCACGACATAGCCTTGGGCTTGCTTCTGCAAGGTATCGTCGCCCACCGCCGAGGCTGCCTTCAGGCCCTCCTCCACATCGCCGGTCTCCAGCATGTGTGACTGCTGGTTGGCGCGATATGTCCATACGCCCGCATAGCAGTCCGCCTGCAGTTCGGTCCGCACCGAGGCGCCGGTGGCGCCGCGCGCGCTGGCCTCACCCCGCTCCATCGTGCCCATCAGGTTCTGGATGTGATGGCCATATTCATGGGCAATGACATAGGCGCGGGCAAAATCGCCGGCCGCGCCGAAGCGCTGGCTGAGTTCGTTGTAGAAAGACAAATCGAGATAGATGTTGGAATCGTCTGGGCAATAGAAAGGCCCGGCCGACGACTGGCCGGTGCCGCAGGCGGTCGGTGTCACCTGGTCGTAAACCGTCAGGGTCGCGGGCGTGAAACGCACGCCCTTCTGCTCCAACAGCGGCTTCCAGACATCCTCCGCCGAGCCGATGATGTGGCGGGCAAAGGCGCAGTCGGCATCGGTGCATCCGGTGCCCTGCTGCTGCACACGCTGGACAGGCGCCTGCCCGCCGCCGTTCAGGAGCTGGCTGGGATCGACGCCGAACAGCAGCGAGATCACCACCACCGCCACCAGGCCCAGCCCGCCGCCGCCCATCGCCAGGCGCGGCCCGAAGCCGCCGCCGCCACCTTCGCCGCGGCGGTCATCCACATTGTCGCTCTCGCGCATATCGTCCAGGCGCATGGCAAAACCTCTTGTAACCGGCAGGGTAGAATGTGGATAAAGCATCCGCAACCAATCGGTTGCGTGATTGCCTTGGCGGCGGCGCGCGGTTAGCGTGCGCCGCCTTTTGTGAGCCCCCTGCATGCGCGTTGCCTTTGCCGGATTTGCCGGCCTGTTGTCCTTGTGCGTGACCGCCGCCGCACAGCCGGCCGAAACCGTCATCGTCACCGCCACGCGGCTGGAAGCCACGGCCGGCGCCAATGTCAGCGTGCTGGACGCCGCCACCATCGCCAGCCGCAATCCGGGCAGCATCGTCGACCTGCTGCGCGACCTGCCCGATGTCTATGTGCAGCAGTCGGGCGGCAGCGTGGTGTCGCTGTTCACCCGCGGCGCCAAACCCAACTTCACGCTGGTGCTGCTGGACGGGGTGAAGGCCAACGATCCCACCAACACCCGCGGCGGATCGTATGATTTCTCGACCCTGGACCTGAACGATATCGAACGGATCGAGTTCGTGCGCGGCCCGGCGTCCGCCATCTATGGCTCCGATGCCGTGGGCGGGGTGATCAACATCATTTCGCGGCGCGGCGGGCCGGTGTTCGATGCGGGGGCGAATGTCGAAGGCGGCTCGTTCGGTTACGTCCGCACTTCCGGCCATGTCGGTGGGCCGCTGTCTTTTCTGGGCGACGGCGCGACCGCCAATCTCGGCATTGCCTATACCGACAATGGCATGCCGGTGGCGGGCAGCACATCGCGCGGCCTCAGCCTGGATGGATCGCTGGCGCTGCCGCAAATCGCGGGCGTGGCGCTTTCGCTGAACGGCCGCTTCGGCAGCAGCGTGGCGGGCGCGTTCCCGGACTCCAGCGGCGGCCCCCGGCTGGCGGTGCTGCGCAGCCTCGATCACCGCGACATCGACGAAAGCGTGCTGGGCGCCCATGCCCGGCGCGCGGTGCTGGAAGGCTGGGACATGGCGCTGGACTATGGCTATTACGGCCGCCAGTCCGACGCCGTCTCGCCCGGCGTCGCGCCCAGTCCCCAGACGCCCACCGGCATTCCGGACAGCGGTGACAAGGCGCGCTTCAACCGCCATCAGGTCACCTGGACCAATCATCTGTCCTTCGGCGCGGTCGAAGCGGCCATTGGCGTCGACATGCAGGCCGAGCATGGCGTGGATGACGGCTTCCTGGATTTCGGCTTCCACATTCCCACCCACTTCGCCTTGAACCGCACGCTGTGGGCCGGCTTCGGCGAAGCACGCTGGCGGCTGGACGAGAAGCTCAGCCTGTCGGCCAGCGGACGCTATGACAGCGCCGGCGGAGAGACCCATTTCAGCCCGCAGTTGCGGGCCGATTATGCGCTGTTCGAAGACACGGCGCTGCAGGTCTCGTGGGGCCGCGCCTACAAGCTTCCCAGCTTCTATGCCCTGGGCAATCCGATCGTGGGCGATCCCAGCCTGAAGCCGGAAGACGCCGAGACCTTCGAAGGCGGCGTCACGCAGAAATTGGGCGACTTCGGCACCTGGAAAGTGGAAGCCTTCGCCACCGATTATTCCGACCTGATCGATTTCCAGCCCGGCGCAGTGCCGAAACTGGTGAACCTGTCGCGGGTGCATGTGCGCGGCATCGAGACGTCGATGGAGCTGCACTGGGGGGCGCTGACCGCGACGCCGCGCCTGTCCTATACCAACGCCCGCAACCAGGCGACCAATGCGGCGCTGCGTGATGTGCCCAGCTGGCTGGCGGGCGCGACCCTGCTGTGGCGGCCCAGCACCGACTGGGATGTGAGCTTCGACCTCAGCCATGTCGGCGCCCTGGTGGATAATGCCGTGCCCACCGGCGATGTGCCCCTGCCCGGTCATGTCCGTGCCGACCTGGCGGCCAGCTATGCCCTGACGCAAAATATCAAGCTGCACCTGGGCATCGATAACCTGTTCGATGCGCATTACGAGGAGGTGGTCGGCTTTCCCGCACCGGGCGTGGTGATGCGCGGCGGCATCAGCGCGGCGCTTTGATGTTTCCCGTCAATCGCCCCAGCAGCTTGAACGCGTAAAGCATCTCGCGGCCGTGAAACGGCGTGGCGGGGCCGGTGGGATCGGGCAAGCCGAACGCCTGAAGCGTGTGAATTGCCGCATCGCCGCCGTCATCGGGATGCATGGCGATCCAGCAGAGAATTTTCGGCAGGTCGCGCGGCGGGATCACTGTCTGCAGGCGCGCGAATACCAGACGCGGCACAAAGCGCTCCACCTGCTCCATCTGCATCAGGTCCGGCACGGCCGCCAGCAGCAGCAGGTTGCGGGCCCGTTGCACCGGATCGGCCACATTGCCGGGCGCCCAGCCCGGCAGCGCCGCCTGGATTCTTTCCAGCTGCGGCGCCAGCACCGGATCAGGCTCTTCATCCGGCCGCGCCACCGGCGAGACGATGCCTTCATCGGGCGGCAGCCGGTCGAAGGCAATGCGCGCGATGTCGGCATCGGTGACGTCGCGCCAGGTCCGCGCCACTGCCGGCGCGGCATAGGTCTGCGGTGTGCCGGCCTCTTTCGTATCCTTCACGGGCTGCGCGACGGCGACCGGGCGCGCCTGGTTCCACACCCCGATCGCCACCCACATCCCCAGCGCCACCGCGACCCAGGCGCGGTTGGGCGTGAACTGCCTGTCCCAGCGGAAAAGCCCGGCAGCGGCAATGCCCGCGGCAAGCGCGATCAGCAACAAGGCCAGAAGTTCGAACGGCGCGCGTCCCGATCCCGTGGCCGCCGATTGCAGCGCCGCCACCGCATAGCGGCCGGGAAAGAATGCGCTCGCCGTCTGCGCCCAGGTAGGCAGGCTTTCCAGCCGCACCGCCACACCGCCGATGATCAGCATGGGCAGGAAGATGCACTGCCCCAGCGCCTGCACCGCCGGCACATTGTCCACCAGCATGGCAATCACCAGCCCGATGGCCATGAAAGCGATGGCGGTTACGGTGAAGGCGATAAAGAACACCAGCGGATGCGCGGGCAGCGGCATCCCGAAGGCCAGCGCCAGCGCGATCTGCAACAGCGCCGCCGTCAGCAGCAGGACATAACGCGCGATCAGGATGCTGGCGACGAACAGCCAGCGCGGCGCGGGCGCCAGCGCATAGCGCCGCCACACCCCGCGTTCGCGCTCGCTGACGATGGTGGTCGGCAAGCCGAAACAGGCCCCGCCCAGCACCGTGATGGTCACCAGCTGCCCCAGATGCAGCGCCAGCGGCACCGGGTCGTTGCGATACAGCGCCCAGAAGGCGACCAGGAAGATCAGCGGAAACAGATAGCCATAGAGAATGGCCATGCGATTGCGGAAGTTCAGCTTCAGGCTGAGCAGGATCAAGGTCGCCAGTGCGCTCATCGCATCAGGTCCGCGATGCTGTCTTCCAGCGCCCCGCCCGCCGCCAGCGCATCGGGCGTGCCGATGGCGACGATGCGGCCCTTTGCGATCACCGCGATGCGGTCGCACAGGGCCTGTGCCTCGGCCATGTCGTGGGTGGTGAGCAGCACGGCGCGGCCTTCGGCCCTGGCAACGCGGATATCGTCGTGCAGGCTGCGGCGGGCCTGGATGTCGAGGCCGGCGGTGGGTTCGTCCAGCACCAGCAGCTGCGGATCGCCGATGAAGGCCAGCGCCAGCGCCAGCCGCTGCTGCTGGCCGCCGGAGAGGGTGTCGTAAGGGGCATCGGCTTTTTCGGTGAGGCCGAAGCGTTCAAGAAGGAAGTTGGATTCCCGCTTTCGCGGGAATGACAGGTGAGAGAAGGCGTTCAAAGCCTCGCGCGGCGTGATCTTGGCGGGCAATCCCGTCGCTTGCAGCACGGCACCGAATTTCGCGCGGGCATCGCGCGGCGCCAGCCCGTCAATGGTCACGCTGCCCGCATCCGGCGTCAGCAGTCCCAGGATGCAGTCCACCGTCGTGGTCTTGCCGGCGCCGTTGGCGCCCAGCAGGCCCAACACCTCGCCGGCACCGACTTGGAACGACACAGCGTCCACCGCCGTCACGGCGCCGAAGCGTTTGGCCAGGCCGGCGACGCGCAGCACCATCAGCGCGGCTGCTTTTGCAGCTCCGTATCGGTCCAGGGCTTCTTGCGGAAGGCGTAGAGCTGGCGGAATTCCTTGGCCAGCGCCGGATGGATCGGTGTCGCGGTGTTGCCGAAGCTGCCGCGGATATAGGTCAGAACGCCCGCCAGCTGATTGTCGCTCAGCGACTGGCCCAGGGGCGGCATCTCGCCGATCTTGCCATCCTTGCCGTTCAGCAGCACGCGCAGCGCCATGTCGGGACGCCCATTCACGATCTGCGATCCCGCCAGAGCGGCGGCGGTGTGGGCCTGGCCTTCGCCATGCGCCTGGTGGCAGCCGGTACAGTTGGTCTCGTAAGCCACCCGGCCTACGGCGAACAGCTTGTCCTCTTCCGGCGTGCGGGTGTTCTTGGGCGCCGGCGGCACCGGCTTGCCGGGCCAGGTGAGATCGTCCACCACCGTCTTCGCCACGGTCGCCAGCTCGCCCGAACCGCCCGTCAGCGCGATCAGCGCCACCGGTTCGGCCGGCAGCGCCAAGGGCTTCACCTGCGGCCTGGCGCGGGCGAATTCATCGACGATGCCGCCGCCGGCCTTGCCGCCCGCGACATTGCTGCCGAAGCGGCGCGCATCGATGCCGATCAGGCCGGTATTGACGCCGTTCAGCATCGCCAGCCGCAGCGGCGCGGGCTGCTTCTCATCGACCGCGAAGCCGATCACTTGATTCACCTGCGCCACGTTGCGGCTCTTGCCCGCCGCGCCCGCCAGCATCTCCACCGGATCGGCATTGGCGCCGGGCTGGGCGATCAGCTGTGCCAGGGCGTCGGCTTCCATGCCCTTCAGGCCGCTGACGGCGGCATCCACCGCGATGGCGTCATCGCCATGACGGCGCAGCAGGTCCACCACCGGCGCCAGGCGTGCCGCCGGCGGCAGCTCGCCCAGCGAGGCGGCCACCTGGTGGCGCACCACGGCATTGGCATCGCCTGCCCGTTTCAGCACCGCGTCCAGCATCTGGCCTTTCGCCAGGAAGGTTTCGGCGCCGCGCACGCCCGCCAGCCGCACATCGGCGCTGGCGTCATCCAGCGCATGGCTGACGGTCTGGGCATCCAGCGCATTCATGCCGGACAGGGTCCAGATCGCCTGGGTCCGCGTGCGCGCGTCGGGCGCGCTGGTGGCCAGCGCGTTCAGCGCCGGCACCACCGACTTGTCATTCCTCTGCACCAGCAGCTGCTGCGCCGTGTCGCGCCACCAGCCATTGGCGTCCGACAGATGCGCCACAAGCTGGGCTGGCGTCTCATCGATCATGGCGGGCTTGGCGCGCGCCGGCTTCATGCCCTTATAGACGATGCGCCAGATGCGGCCGTTGTGGATGCCTTCCCACAGCCGGTGCTGCATGATGTAGTTCTTCAGGTAATCGGTCTGGATCGGCTCGTCCTGCGACACCCCGCGATACATGTCCACGACCAGAATGCTGCCGTCCCAGTGCGGCGTCATCATCACCGGGCGGAAGCGCTCGTCCGTCGAAGCCAGGAACTCACCCTTGGCCCAATAATCCGTCGCCGTGATCAGACCTCCCGCATCGGTGTTGACCTTCAGCAGATGGACAAGATTGGTGGGGCTGTCGACCACCAGCGCGTTGCCGTACAGCTCCATCGGCAGCGCATCGCCGCGATAGAGCAAGGGCGACGACACGCCCTGATAGTAATAGGCGCTGCCATCCGGCCGCGGCACTTCGGGGCGATAGCCGCGATTGACGCCCAGCGTCGGGCGCACCGGCCACACCGCTGACTTTTCCTGGTCCACCAGGTTTTCGTACAGGCCGCGCGTGCGCGTCACATCGGGATTGCGGGTGAAATATTTGGCCGGGATGTAATCGACGAACAGCGGGTCGGTGTTGACGTCGCGGAAAATCAGTCCCGCATCATTCTGGGTGATGCCCCACTGGCCGCGCACCAGGTTGGGCACGATCTCGATACCGCCGCCGTCTTTCGGCACGGCATTATAATTGTGCTCGGAGATGTTGATGGTGTTGTCCATCCCCCAGAACAGCCCGTTGGCGGCATGCTCGATATTGCCGACGCGGCCGAAGCCGTCCTTGATGACTTCCTTGGTGTCGGCCACCAGGTCGCCATTGGTGTCGCACGATTTCACCAGGTTGGGCGGTTCGCCGATCAGGGCGCAATTGTGATCCAGTATCTTCAGCGCCCGCGGCAGCACCAGCTTGTCCTGGAACACGGTGCGCTTGTCGAAGATGCCGTCGCCATCGGTGTCTTCCAAAATGGCGATGTCGCCGACCGGCTCGGTCATGTTGACCATGGGCTTGCCGACGGCATAGCCCTGCATCTCCACCACCCACAGCCGCCCATTGCCGTCGAACTCGGCAAAGACCGGGTCCACCACCAGCGGCTCTGCCGCCACCAGTTCCACCTGATAGCCGGGCGGCATGTGGAATGTCCTGGCTTCCTGTTCCGGCGACAAGGCGGGCGGGAATTTGGGCTGCTTCTTCTGCACCTTCGCCGGCCAGGGCAGGTTCAGCGCCGACATGACCGGACCTTTGGCCTTGGGCTCGGGCTTGGTGGCGGAATAGGCAATCGCGGCCGACACGGCCAGCGCAACACCGGCGAGAGTTAAGGTCCTGATACGCATGTGATCCCCGGGGCGCTTGTTTTGCGGCGGATCATAAACAGGGGATGGGGCGGGTAAAGCCCAAAGGTTGCGGCGGTTTGGCGAGATTACGCCACCGTTACCCGTTTTGCCCCCAGCTGCGCCCGGATCGACAGTTCCGCCGCCAGCAGGCATTGCGCCTGGTCCTGGGCAGTGTGGGTGCGATTGACAATGTCCGAGACAAATTGCGGCCCGAACGGCAGCGGCCCATTGTTGCAGTCGATGTAGCGGGCGCTGTCGCCATTGACCAGGAACAGGTTGTTGCCCTGTTTCGACACGGCGACGTTGGCGTATTTGCGCACTTCGATATAGCCGTCGGTGCCCAGCACGAACAGGCGGCCGTCGCCCCAGGTGCCCAGACCTTTGGGCGTGAACCAGTCCAGCCGGACATAACCGAAGCCTTTGTCGCCCCGCAGCATCATGTCGCCGAAATCCTGGAAGTGCGGATAATCGGGATGGCGCACATTGGCGACCTGTGACGCCACCACTTCGGCGCTGGTCGAGCCGGTGTAATAGAGAAACTGGTCGATCTGGTGCGAGCCGATATCGCACAGGATGCCGCCGAACTGGCGCTCCTGCCAGAACCAGTCGGGCCGCCCGAAGCCGCCGCCCGCCAGCCCGCCATTCTGCGCCACCTGGTGCGGCGCGATGTTGATGGTCTGGATCACCTTGCCGATGGCGCCCTGCTTGATGAGTACGCCGGCATGGACGGCCGCCTTCACCTCCAGCCGTTCGGAATACATGATCCCATAGATCCGCCCGGTCTCGGCCACCGTGCGGCGCACCGAAGCCAGGTCTTCCAGGGTGGTGATGCCGGGCTTGTCGGCCAGGAAATCCTTGCCCGCCTTCATGGCGCGGACGCCGATCCCGGCCCGCTCATTGGCGATGTGCGAGGACAGGATCAGTTGCACGTCCGAATGGAGGATCTCGTCCTGGGTGGCGGCGATCTTCACGTCCGGATAGCGCTGGCGGAACACCGCCAGCTTGTCAGGCTCCAGCCCCCAGCCCGCCACCAGCTCGCCGCCGCCGCGCTGGATGGCGCCGATCATGCCATGGACATGGTCATGGCTGATGCCGCAGACGGCGAAGCGGATATGGTTCCTGGGCTTTTCTTCCGGCAGCGGCGGCAGGGTCTCCGCCTTCACAGTCCCCGGGACAAGGGCAAAAGCGCCAACACCTGCCGCCAGAAGAAAATCGCGCCGATCGGTCATGTCCTCACCCGTATTTTGTTGTCTTGTTAGCGCTAACGCTAATCTCCTCCGGGGCGGCCCGCAAGATCATCCTCAATCTGGCCCCGCCATTGCAAGGATGGGTGAGACCATTTCACGGATGTACCAAGATGAGATTGCTTCCCCTGGTTCTGCTCGCCGCCATGATCCCGCTGGCCGGCTGCGCCAACTATCCCGGCTTCAGCGCCGGCGCCTATAACGGCTATGACGGCGCCTTCGACTCCGGGTATCAGGGCTATCAGCGCCCCATAATCTACGACAACTATAATCACGGCCCGACCTGGTACGGACCCTACGGTCCTTATTAGCGCTTCGTGACGCGGTAGACGACGCCCGGCTGGCTCTTCACCTTCAGGGCGTAGCTGTCGCCGGTGCTGTTGTTGATCGTCACAAGATAGGACGCGGGCGGCTTCTTCCAGGTGGCGAACGCCGAGTCGCTGTCCGTCTGTTGCCAGACCGAGCCGTCCTGCAAGGTCACCGTGAAGGTGCGGTCGCGGGCGAACTTGTACCCCGCCATCGGCATGTTGCTGACCACCGGCCTGGTGGAGCCCAGCAGCGCCTCAAAGAATCCCCCGGAATGTTCCGGCGGCGGCGCAACCGCGCGCGCCACGGGCCGCACCGGAACGGCGCCGGCCGGCGGCACCAGCTTCACCTGGCTGGCGGGCGCCGGTGGCAGGCCGAGCAGGCCGCGCATCGGCTGGGCCGAGCCATAGAAACAGTCCAGCCAGAGGCGGTTTTCGGCAATGCCGTTGCAGCGTTCCGCCCCCGCCATCACGTCGTCGCGGGTGGGTTCGGCCCAACCTTCGGTAACAAAGGCAGGCGATACCGCCATCAGCACGATCAGCAAAATCTTGCGCATGGTCCTCACCAGTTCAGCAGTCGCTGCAGGTTGCCGCCCTTGACCTTGGCGATGTCGGCGGCCGGATAGCCCTTCATGTGCACGTCGGCGATTTTTGTCACCCCGCCGCTCCACACCACGCGGTCCACGCCATATTCCTTGATGATGCGGCTGGTGAAGGGCAGCAGGCTTTCATAGGTGGGCCCATCGGTGGCGATGTAATCCATGCCCGAAATCTTCATATAGACATTGGGGTACTTCGCCAGGTCCAGCACATCGGCGAATTCCCACGCCGTGCCGCTCTTGGGATTGGCCATATGGTCGATCAGCACCTTGCAGCCCGGGAAGGCGGCAATGGCGGCTCCCGCATCGCGCGCCACATCAGGGCCGATATCCAGTTCGACCACCAGGCCCAGATCCACCGCCTTGGCCCACAAGGCGCGCACGCCGGGATCGGTGAAGCTGGTGAAATAGGCGGTGTTGCCGCGATGCAGATGGAAGCGGGTGGAAGCGATGCGCGGCTGCTTCTTCACCAGCGCCGCCAGCCTGGCGGGCGCGTCCGCGTCATGGGGAAAGAACATGCTGGTGCCCTTGAACTGGCTGGGCGGGGTGCGCGCCAGGCAATCCAGCACCAGGGTATGATCGTCGCCATAGGGTTCGGGATGCACGAACATGGCCTTGTCGATGCCGAACTCGTTCAGGTGGCCGACATAGGAGATCACCGGATCGACCAGCAGCCGCGACGCATCGGGCTTGTAGGTGCCGCGCGGGCTGAAAGGGAATTTCTGCACATTGCTGGAGAACATGTGCGCGTTCCATTCGATCACCGGTGTCGCAGTGGCGGCATGCGCCGCGCCGGCTGTCAGCACGGCGGCGCTCGCCAGGGTCCCGGTGAGAAGTTCGCGGCGGTCCATGTCCTGTCCCCATTGCTTTTCGGTATGGGCCCAGAGATACCATGACCCGCGGAGCGGCGGAACATGAATAGCAAAACCCTGGTCGAACAGGCCCTGGCGCTGCACCGCAGCGGGAAGCTGGCGGACGCCGAGGCGCTGTATGTCCGCGCCGCGCAAGCCGATGCCGGCGATGCCGCCGTCCGCAATTCGCTGGGCGTGGTCCTGGCCCAGCAGGGGCGCGGCGCCGAGGCGCTGAATGCGCTGGACGCGGCGCTGGCGCTGCGGCCTGATGATGGCGAGATCATCCTCAACCGCGCCAATGTGCTGCAGATGCTGGGGCGCCCAGCCGAGGCGCTGCCCGGCTTCGATCATGCGCTCAACGCAAGGCCCGACTCGCCGCAGTTGCTGAACAATCGCGGCAGCGCGCTGGCGGACCTGGGACGCACCGCCGAGGCGCTGGAAAGTTATGACCGGGCCGTGGCGCTGGCGCCGACCTTCACCCCGGCGCGGAACAACCGGGGCGGGCTGTTGCTGGCGCAACAACGCTTTGCCGAGGCGCTGGCGGATTTCGACAGCGCGCTGCAGGCCAAGCCGGACGATCCCGTGCTGCTGAACAATCGCGGCAACGCCTTGCAAGGCTTGCTGCGCTACGACGATGCGGTGACGGCCTATACCGACGCCATCGCGCGCGCACCGAAGATCGCGGAGACCTTCAACAACCGCGCCACCGCTTTGCAGCAGATGAAGCGCCACGGCGCGGCGCTGGCGGATTTCGAGACGGCGCTGGCGCTGGACCCGGCACAGCCGCATGCCTTTGGCGGCGCGGCCATGGCGGCGCTGAACCTGTGCGACTGGGAGCGGGTGGCGCGATTCACGGACGAGATGCCCGCGCGCATCGGTGAAGTCCCGCCCTGGGTGCTGCTGGGCTATAGCGGCGACGAAGCCTTGCAGCTGGCATGCGCCCGCGCCGCGATCGGCAAACGCTTTGCCAATTTGCCGCCGCCGCTGGCGACCGGCGGCTACAAGCATGACCGCATCCGGTTGGCCTATGTCTCGTCGGATTTCCGCCATCATCCGGTGGCGGCGCAGATCGCGCGGGTGATCGAGCGACATGACCGCAGGCGTTTCGAGGTGATCGGCATTTCCACCGGTCCCGACGATGGCAGCCCGCAGCGGCGGCGGCTGATGGCGGCGTTCGACAGCTTCCACGACATGCGCGGCCGCGGCCCTGCCCAGATCGCGTACGCCTTGCGCGCGATGGAAGTGGATGTGCTGGTCGACCTGAACGGCCATACCGACGGCGACAATTTCAACATCCTGGCGCACCGCCCGGCGCCGGTGCAGGCGACCTGGCTGGGCTATGCCGGCACCACCGCCGCGCCGTTCATCGACTGGCTGGTCGCCGATGCCGTAGTGGCGCCGGACGCTGCCGCCTTTTCGGAAAAACTGCTGCGGTTGCCGGGCTGCTTTTTTCCGGTGGATGACAGCCTCGCCCCCGGCATCGCGCCAATGCGCGCCGACCAGGGCCTGCCGCCGGATGGCTTTGTCTTCTGCTGCTTCAACAACAACTGGAAATTCACCGCCCCGGTCTTCGCCATCTGGATGCGGCTGTTGCAGGCCGTGCCCGGCAGTGTGCTGTGGCTTAAGCAAGCCGGCGAAGCGCTTCCCAATCTGCGCCGCGCCGCGCAGGACGCCGGCATCGATCCCGACCGGCTGGTGTTCGCCAAGGGCGCAGCCCTGGATGTGCATCTGGCCCGCCACGCTTTGGCCGACCTGTTCCTCGACACCCTGCCCTACAACGCCCACGCCACGGCCTGCGACGCGCTGGCGGCGGGGCTGCCGGTGCTGACCTGTCGTGGCACCGCGTTCGCCGGACGGGTGGCGGCCAGCATGCTGACGGCCAGCGGCGTGCCCGAGCTGATCGCCGAAACGCCGGAAGAATACGAAGCCATGGCGCTGGCATTGGCGCGCGATCCGGCGTGGCTGAAAGCCTTGCGCCAAAAGCTGGCCGCCAACCGCGCGCTGTTCGACACGGCGCGCTTCACGCGCGATCTGGAAACCGCCATCGAAGACATCTGCCGCCCGCCCGGTGCCGGCGCGCTGGTCGCGCAAGGTCTCACTGCCCTGGACCATGGCCATGGCGAAGCGGCGCTGGCGCTGTTCGATCGCGCCATCGCCGCCGATCCCATGCGGGCAGCGGCGCACCAGGGCCGCGGCCGCGTGCTGGCGCTGGAAAAGCGCAATGCCGAAGCGCTGCAGAGTTTCGAGCGGGCCCTGGCGCTGGACCCTTCGTCGCCGGAGGCCTTTGACGGCGTGGCGCTGACGGCGCTGCATCTGTGCGACTGGCCGCGCGTGGCGCAAATCGGGCTTGAGCTCGCAAGCCGCATCGCCGCCGGCCAGGAGGTGTCGCCCTGGACCCTGCTGGGCTATAGCGGCGACGCGGCGTTGCAGCGGCGCGCGGCGCAGCGCGACATCGCCGCCCGCATCCCGCCTTTCGCGCCCTTGTGGCGCGGCGAGCGCCATGGCCATGGCCGCATCCGGCTGGCTTATATCTCGTCGGACCTGCGCCGGCATGTGGTGGGCGGCCAGATCGTGGAGCTGATCGCGCGCCACGATCGCAGCCGCTTCGAAGTGCTGGGCATCGCCACCACGCCGGATGACGGCAGCGCCCTGCGCGCCCAACTGGTGGGGGCCTTCGACCAGTTCCATGACGTCAGCGGGCAAAATCCCCTGGAGATTGCGCGGCTGCTGCGGGCGCTGGAAGTGGATGTGCTGGTCGACCTGAACGGCCACACCCAAAGCGAGAATTTCGCCGTGCTGGCGCAGCGCCCCGCGCCGGTGCAGGCGAGCTGGCTGGGCTATGCCGGCACCACGGGCACCGATTTCCTGCACCAGATTGTCGATGATGTGGTCGCGCCCGATGTGGCGGAATTTTCCGAAAAGCTGCTGCGGCTGCCCCACAGTTTCTTTGTCAGCGACACCAGCCGCGTCCTCGGCGCGTGCCCCAGCCGCGCGCAACAGGGGTTGCCGGAAGACCGCTTGGTGTTCTGCTCCTTCAACAACAACTGGAAGATCACCGCGCCCGTCTTCGCCCTCTGGATGCGGCTGCTGGATGCGGTGCCCGGCAGCGTGCTGTGGCTGCGCCAGTCGGGCGGCGGCGCCGACGCCAACCTGCGCCGCGCCGCCAAGGCCCATGGCGTCGCGCCGGAGCGGCTGGTTTTCGCCGCGCGCGAGGAGGATATCGGCGTGCATCTCGCCCGCCATGCGCTGGCCGACCTGTTCCTCGATACCCTGCCCTACAATGCCCATGCCACCGCTTGCGACGCGCTGTATGCGGGCCTGCCGGTGCTCACCTGCCGGGGCACGGCCTTTGCCGGGCGGGTCGCCGCCAGCCTGCTGACGGCAATCGAAATGCCCGAACTGATCGCGGAATCGCCTGAAGATTATGAAGCGCTGGCCCTGGCCCTGGCGCGCGAGCCGGCGCGACTGGGAGAGTTGCGCGCAAAGCTCGCCGCCAACCGTGCCACCGCGCCGCTGTTCGACACGACGCGCTTCGCCCGCGACCTGGAAGCGGCGCTTATTTCTCTGCTCTGACGCGTTCCACGACGGCCGCTTCCACCGCAGGCGCACTGTTGCCCCAGTTGTTGCGGATATAGGTCAGCACATTGGCGACCTGGGCATCGTCCAGCTTCCAGGCAAAGCTGGGCATGGCCGGACCGGTGGGGGCGGCGGGCGTCGCCACCGCCTTGGATCCCGCCACCACCATGCGCGCGGCGGTGTCGGCCAGCGCCTGGGTGACATTGGCGTTGCCGGCCAGCGGCGGGAAGATCGCGCTGCCCTTGCCGTCCAGCCCATGACAGGCAGCACAGTTCATCCGATAGACCCGCGCACCCGCCTGCAGCTGCATGTCGCGCCTGTCGACGCCGCCGCCGGGCCCGCCGGATGGCGGCAGGTCCGCCAGATAGGTGGCAATGGCGACCAGGTCGCCGCCCGCCATATTCATGGTGGAATTCTCCACCACGTCCGCCATGGGACCGGAGGCGATGGAATGCGCGTTCCGTCCGGTCTTCAGGTAATCGACGATGTCATCACCGCTCCAATTGCCGATGCCGGAGACCTTGTTGCCGGTCAGGTCGGGCGCGTACCAGCCCTGCAGCAAGCCGCCCGTCAGCACCGGCTTGTCGGCGCCCAGGAAATTCTTGGGCGCATGGCAGGCGCCGCAATGGGCCGCGCCTTCGACCAGATAGCGCCCGCGATTCCACACGGCGCTTTTTGCGCTGTCCGGCGCCAGGGCCGTGGGCTGGAAATAAAGCAGGTTCCAGCCATGCATCGCGAAACGGATATTGAAGGGAAAGCGCAGCTGGTTGACGTTCTGCGCCTGCTTCACCGGCTTGACGGACCTGATGTAGGACCACAGCACCGCGATATCGCCATCGCGCATGCGGGCATAATAGGGATAGGGCATGGCGGGGTAGAGCAGCTTGCCGCCCGGCCCCACGCCCTGCGTCATCGCCTTGCGGAAATCCTCCAAACTGTAAGTGCCGATCCCGGTTTCACGATCCGGCGTGATGTTGGGCGTCACCAGCTTGCCGAACGGCGTTTCCAGCGCCACGCCGCCTGCCAGGTTCTTGCCGTGACAGCCTTCGCAGTCACCCAGCACTGCCTGGTACTTGCCGGCGTTGCTGGCCGCAAAAGCGGGCGACGCCGTCAACAGCGCGACCGTGGCGAACGCCATCAGCGAGCGCAGGCGCGAGCCGGAGCGAGAAATCAAAGAAGAACTCATGTGTGCACCAGCGCGCCGGGCGACTTGATGTACTGTTTGGTGATCGCGTCCGCCGTCCAGAAGGCCAGCGCCCCGACCGTGCCGGTGGGGTTCATGCCGGCATTGTGGGCGAAGGCCGATGCCCCGACCACGAAGACATTGGGCACGTCCCAGCTCTGCAGATACTTGTTCACCGCGCTGGTCGTGGGATCGCTGCCCATCACCGCACCGCCGGTATTGTGCGTCGATTGATAGGGCACCGAATCCCAGCCCTTCTTGATGCGCGATACGGTGGTGACCTTGGCGCCAAAGGGCTTGGCGATCTTTTCCATCTGGTCGGAGAGATAATGCGACATGCGCAGGTCGTTTTCCGGAAAGTCAAACGTGACGCGCAGCAGCGGCCGGCCGTGCCGGTCGGTATAGGTGGGATCCAGGTCGAGATAATTCTCCCGCACCGGATAGGACGAGCCCTGCGACGAGAAGCCCATCGAGGAATTGTAGCCGTCCACCGTGGCCTGCTTCCACTTGGCGCCCCAGCGCGGCGTGCCCGGCGGCGTCGGCCGGTTGCCGATGGGACGGCCATTGGTGACGACACAATTGATGCCCGCGCCGCCCACGAAATCCAGGGCGCTGTGATCGAAGGCGTCACCGTTGAAGTCGTCCATGGTCTGGCCCAGCGTCCCCGAGCCGATGAACGGATTGAAATGCTTGCCGTCAAAGAACATGCGGGCGGCGCTTGAGGTCTGGTAGCAGTAGTTGCGCCCGATCGTGCCCTTGCCGCTGACCGGGTCATAGGGCTGCCCGATCTTCGACAGGAGCAGCATGCGCACATTCATCAGGCCGTAAGCGCAGACCAGCACGATATCGCCGGGCTGCTCATATTCGATGCCATCGTCACCGATGTAAGTGACGCTCTTCGCCATCTTGCCGTCGGAGTGCAGGTTGATCTTCAGCACTTCGCTTTCGGTGCGCAGTTCGAAGTTCGGCTTCTTCATCAGCACCGGCAGGATGGTGGTCTGGGCGCTGGCCTTGGAATAGTTGCCGCAGGCGAACCGTTCGCAGAAGCCGCAATAGGTGCACTGCCCCATGCGCACGCCCAGCGGGTTCACATAGGAGGTCGACAGGTTGGCCGACGGCGTGGGGAAGGGATGGAAACCCTGCTGCGCCACCGTCTGGGCGAACAAAGTCGGGGCATAGCTCATCTTCATGGGCGGGGTGGGATATTCGCGGCTGCGGGCGCTTTCGAACGGATTGCCGCCGGGCTGGACCTGGCCGCCCAGATTGCCCGCCTTGCCGGAGATGCCGCAAAGATATTCGAACTTGTCGAAGCTCTTCTCGATTTCGTTCCAGGTCACGCCCCAGTCCTGCAAGGTCAGGCCCTGCAGCTTTTTGGCGCCATAGCGCTGGGTGAGATGGCTTTTGATCGAGAAGTCGCTGTCCCAGAAGCGCCAGGTATGGCCGTTCCAGTGCACACCGGCGCCGCCCACCCCGTCGCCCGGCAGGAAGCTGCCATAGTCGCGCATCGGCAGCGCCGTCTGGTCCATGGCGTTGCGCATGGTCATGGCTTCGACCGACGGCTTCAGGAACAGGTCCTTGCGGATGGCGTAGCGCAGTTCGTCCTGCATGTAGGCGATGTTGAAATCGGTGGCGGTATCGCGCCACGGCCCGCGCTCCAGCGCCACCACATTCAGCCCCGCATCGGTCAGCTGCTGCGCCAGGATCGAGCCGGTCCAGCCCAGTCCGATGATCACCGCGTCGCGCTTGGGAAGAAGCTTGGCCATCTCAGCCCTCCGCCGAATAGATCGAGACCGGGCCGCGCGGATACGGCACGTTATGCTTGTCGATGTGATCGCGGTAATCGTAGCGCGCGCCCGGAAAGCCGATCATCTTCCAGCTCGCCATGTTCTTGTTGCCGCCATAGAGCGGGTCGGCGAAGAAGCCTTCCATCGTGCCTTGAAGCACCAGCTCGAAGAATTCCTTGGTCGAGAAACCGGGCTTCAGCTTCAAGATGATGGCGCCACCATCCAGCCCCGCCAGCACGACGTCCTGCTGCGCCGGGGTCAGCGCCACGAAATCCTTCTTGTAAGTGGCGTGGGTGTAATCGGCCAAGGCCCGCAGCCCCAGCCGGTAGCGCCCCGCCGGCGTCAGGTCACCCTGGTAGCCCTGGGTCGACAGACCCTTCGCAAACGGCCCCTTGGTATAAAGCCTGCTCGCCTGCCCGAAGCTGCCGGCCAGCTGGCGGTCGATATAGACGGCGCAGCCGCTGTCCTTGCCGCCGGGCGACAGGTGGTCGGCGGGGATCAGCCGGTCGGCAATGGCTTCCACCGTGGCAGCCTCGCCGGGAGTGAAGAAGTACCAGCCCAGCGGGTTCACCGGCTTGGGCGGATCGCCGGCAAAGGGCGACCAGGGCAGATTGCCGGAAATATTGCGACCGTCCGCCGTGGTGGCGAGGATCGCCAGTGCCGCGGCGCTGGCCAGGAGGCTGCGGCGGCTCACGGTCCGTGATGGATGCATCTGTCTTCCCCAGCCGGCGATTCTGTTTTTGTTGGCGCGATCCTAGCGCGGTGTTCCGGGCGATCAAACCGGGACGCCAAGGAACCGGGCAGGATGAAAAATGGTGCGTCCGGCCGCACCATGAAACCTTTGGAACTGCTGGTTTTTTCCGGAACGCCGCTGCCGCCCAGGGGTTCTCTCATCAGGCTGGGACAAACCTTCCTTGGAGGACAATATCTTGACCAACAACAACCAGGACAATGACCGCAACAAGCCGCAGAACCAGCCGCAGTCCGGCCAACAGGCCGGCCAGCAGCAGAAGCAGGGCGGCCAGCAGGACCAGGACAAGAACAACCAGAACAAGCCCGGCAATCCGCCCGGAAACGACCAGAACAAGCAGCGCTAAGGCGCCTTGACGAAAAGGGAGCCCGGCCCACCAGTCGGGCTCTTTTTTTCGTTTCGAGGGGCGTGGCTGTTCTTTTATGGCGCGAACGCCGCCCGGCACGCAGCCACATTTCCCAAACTGCGCGTTAGAATGAGTCCGTTTCCCCCAAACGAGGCTTCCTTCATGCGCATCGGTACCGTCCGCGAAATCAAGACCCTGGAATTCCGCGTCGGCATCACGCCGGAAGGCGCTGCCGAGCTGGTGGCCCATGGCCATCAGGTCTTCGTGGAAACCGGCGCGGGCGCCGGTATCGGCCTGGGAGATGACGCCTATGCGAGCGTGGGCGCGACGGTGCTGCCCGATGCCAAATCAGTGTTCGACAAGTCCGAGATGATCGTGAAGGTGAAGGAGCCGCAGGCAGTCGAAATCGCCATGCTGCGCCCCGATCACACCCTGTTCACCTATCTCCATCTGGCTGCCGACCGCGACCAGACCCTGGGCCTGATGAAGTCCGGCGCCACCTGTATCGCCTATGAAACCATCACCGACAATTACGGCCGCCTGCCCCTGCTGGCGCCGATGAGCCAGGTGGCGGGCCGCATGGCCACCATGGTGGCGTCGCAATACATGATGAAGCCGTATGGTGGGCGCGGGCTGTTGATGTCGGGCGTTCCCGGCGTGCCGGGCGCCAAGGTCGGCATCCTGGGCGCAGGCGTGTCGGGCATGCATGCCGCCGAAATCGCGCTGGGCATGCGCGCCGACGTCACCATGTTCGACATCTCGGCCGAGCGGCTGGCGGCGGTGGACGCCCAGTTCGGCGGCGCCGTGAAAGGCGTGCATTCCTCCAAGAAGGTGCTGCAGGATTACCTGCCGGTCGCCGATGCCATCATCGGCTGCGTGCTGGTGACCGGCGCCGCCGCGCCCAAGCTGATCCGGCGCGAGGACCTGAAGAAGATGAAGCCCGGCGCGGTGCTGGTGGACGTCGCCATCGACCAGGGCGGCTGTTTTGAGACCAGCAAGGCGACCACCCACGAACATCCCACCTTCGTGGTGGACGGCATCATCCATTACTGCGTCGCCAACATGCCCGGCGCCGCGCCACTGACCTCCACCTATGCCCTGACCGCCGTCACCCTGCCCTTCGTGCTGCGCATGGCGGAGAAGGGCGTGGCCGGCGCGCTGGCCGCCGATCCGCATCTGAAGAATGGCCTGAACGTGCAGGCCGGCAAGATCACCCATCCGGCGGTGCAGGCGGTGATGGACGCGGCGTAAACGCGTAGGCGCGAGCCGGAGCGCCAAAAATCAGTAGATATCCCGGCGGTAGAGCCCGTCCTGGGTCATCTGGTCCAGTTTCTCCTGGCCGCAGATCGTCACCAATGCGTCTTGCACGCCGGCCGCCATCTCCAGCCCGCCGCACACCATCAGCGACGTGCCGCGGTCCAGCCAGGCACAGATCTCGACGCCCTGCTCCGCCACCAGATGCTGCACGTAGCGCTTCGGTTCGGAATCGCGTGAAAAGACCAGGTCGGTCTTTTCCAATGTGCCGTCGGCCTGCCACGCCTTGATGTCATCGGCATAATAAAGATCGTGCGCCGCGCTGCGCTCGCCCAGCAGCAGCCAGGCGCCGCCGATCTTCTTCCGCGCACGATGCAGAAGGTGCGCCCGCAATCCCGCCATGCCGGTGCCTGCACCGATCAGGATCATCGGGCCATCATTCGGCGGCTGGAAATTGGGATTGGGCCGCAACCGCAGCTTCACGACGCCGCCGACCTCCGCCACCTGGGTCAGCCAGCCCGAGCCCAGCCCGATGCTGCCGTCATTTTTGACAGCCTTGCGCACCAGCAATTCCATGCGCGGCGGCAAAGACGCGATGGAATATTCGCGCGGCACAAACGCTTCCAGCCGCTGCACCAGCCATTCCAGCGCCACGCCTTCGACCTCGTGGTCGTTCGGCAGGCGGCTATGGGCGATGATATCGCGCAGGAAGGTCCAGTGGCCGTGCCACTTGAAGCTGAGCTCGCCATTCAACCTGTGGCGTTCCAGGAACGCATCCACTGAGTCCTGCGCATTGCGTGGCCACACCTCGGCGATGTCGCCGGCGATCCATGTCGCGTCATCCCTCGGCGTCAGCGCCACATGCCAGGCCTCGCCTCCCGGACTTCCAGCATTCAGCAGGCGGCGTTCCACCAGCGTCCAGTCGCGCGGCGCGCCGGGCATCAGCGCCGCGCCGCTGGTCGCCGCGCCCAGCTGGTTCAGCTGCCCGGCCCATCGGCCCATCGCGGCGTCATCGTCATCGCCATTGACGCAGACGATCTCGAACAGCCGCTTCGCCTTGCCCTTTGCCAGCCAGCGGTCCAGTTCGCGCCCGAAGCCGCAAAAGGTGGCGTCATACTTGCGATCGCCCAGCGCCAGCACGGCATAGTCCAGGCCCTTGAAGGACGCCGCCAGCGCCATCTGCTTGCGCGCAAAGGCCCGCGCCGTATCCGGCGCCTCGCCTGCGCCATAGGTGCTGGTCACCACCAGCAGGGTGCCCGCCTGCGCCAGTTCCGCCGCCGTCAGGCCGCCCAAGGCCGTGACCTTCACCGGCCGTGCCCCCGCCAGCGCATTGGCCGTCAGCCAGGCGATTCGCTCGGCCGCACCGGTCTGGCTGGCGAACGCCACCAAGATCTTGCCCGCCTTCCGGGGCCCGCTGCGAAACAGGGAAAACACCATGGTCAGGCCCTAACATGCGAAATTTCCGGCGGCAAACCCGCGCTTTGCCTCACTTTTTGCAGGTCACGGAACTTTCATTGCCACCCGGAACCCGTCTCGCGCGTTCTAAGAGCCAGACCCCAACCGGCCGGAGAGCCCCATGCATCTCGACATCATCATGATTCAACCCCTGGTCGCGCTTCTGTTCGGCGTGCTCATCCTGATCCTGCCGCGCCTGCTGAATTACCTGATCGCGATCTACCTGATCTTCATCGGGCTGACCGGCCTGTTCCCGCACATGTTCACCACCGTCACCTGAAGGAGCGAACCATGACCGCCCAGAAAGAAACCCCGCTGCCGAAAATGCCGGAGCATCATTCCACCGACAAGGCGCGCCCGACCAAGGAAGACAAGATCGACGCGCAGATGGAAGACAGTTTCCCGGCCTCCGATCCGCCGTCCTTCTCGGGCGGCAACCACACCATCGGCGCGCCCACCGGACGTGAAAGCGAATCTCCCAAGGCGGATTCGCCCGCCGTGCTGGATGCGGAGAAAAAAGTGAAGGACGGCAAGGCGCCGGAACCCAAGACCTACTGATCGTCTAGGTACAAAGCCGTACAGGAAAAGCCGGGGTTCCGTTTGGAACCCCGGCTTTTTTTGTCATTGCGTTTACCGTGGCGACCCTAGCCTTGCGCTGCTGGGGGCGGTCACAGGAGCCGCTCATGAAATACACTGCCAAATACAGCAGCCATGTCATCGGACCGGATGGCGATGTGCTGACCTTGAACAACCTCCCGCCGCCGGATCTCAAGCGCTGGGTCGCCCGCCGAAAAGCTGAAGTGATCACTGCCGTGAATGGTGGACTTCTCACCATGCCCGAGGCCTGTGCCCGCTACAGCATCTCGTTGGAGGAACTGCTGGAATGGCAGCGTCACTACGAGGCCGAAGGGCTGGAAGGCCTGCGCGCGTCGAACCGGCATGACGGTCACATGCCCGACAGCCTGCACTAGCCGCCCGCATCAACCGCCAAGCGCCGCCGTCACATTCGCATCGGTGAGAATCTGCGGCAGGATCTGCGGCTTCTGCGCCCCCGGCGCATAATAGAGATACATCGGCACGCCCGAGCGGCCATTCTCCTTCAGCAGCGCGGTGATCTCGGAGTTCTGGTTGGTCCAGTCCGCTACCATGTAGACGACATTCTTCGCTGCGAACGCATTCCTAATATTGGGCTGCGACAGCACCGCTTCCTCATTCACCAGGCAGGTGATGCACCAGGCCGCGGTGGCATCCACGAAAACCGGACGGCCCGCGGCACGATAGGATGCCAGTTTGGCGGGCGTGTAAGCCTCGCCCCTGGTCGTCGCCTGCGGCGCCACCGCCGCCTGGCCATGCAGCAGGCTGATGGCATACAGCGCACCGGCCAGCACCAGCAGCGCGGCCACAGCGCCGATGCCGCGTTTGCGGCCCGAAAGATCGCGCGTCACGCCCCACAGCCACGCCGCCAGCGCCAGTGCGATCATCGCCGCCAGCGCCAGGATGACCCCGCGCGGCCCCGCTTCCTGCGCCAGCACCCACACCAGCCAGGCCGCCGCCGCATACATCGGGAAGGCGAGGAATTGCTTGAGCGTCAGCATCCAGGCGCCCGGTTTGGGCAGGAAGGACAGCGCCCGGGGCCAGATGCCCAACAGGATGAAGGGCAGCGCGAAGCCGAGACCCAGCGACACAAACACCAGCAGGGCCAGCGCCGCGCCCTGCGTCAGGGCAAAGCCCAAAGCCGCCGCCATGAAGGGCGCCGTGCAGGGCGCCGCCACCGCCACCGCCAGCACGCCCGTGAAGAAGGCGCCGGTGAAGCCGCCCTTCTGGGTGAGGTTCTCGCCCGCGGTGATGGAGCCGACCTCGAACAGGCCCGAAAGATTGAGCGCCACCGCGAAGACCAGCAGCGCGAAGCCCGCCACCGCGATCGGCGATTGCAGCTGGAAGCCCCAGCCCACGCTTTCGCCGCCGGCGCGCAAACCGACAATCGCCAGTCCCAGCACGGCAAAGCTGACCACCGCGCCCAGCGCATAGGAGAAGCTTTCGCCGCGACCTTCATCGCCATGCCGCGCCACGGCCACCGCCTTCATGGCGAGGATGGGCAGCACGCAAGGCATCACGTTCAGGATCAGGCCGCCGACAAAGGCGAACAGCATCGCCGCCCATAGCGACAGTTCATCGCCGCCGCCCGCAGGCGCAGTGAATTCCGCCGCCGGCACCGGACCCGGCGGCGCACTGACCTCCAGCGCCTGCACCGAACCGTCCGTTCCGGTCAGCACCAGCAGGCCTTCCAGCAAGCCGCTGACCTTGGCGCCCGGCGTCAGCCGCAGCACCAGGCCGTCTTTGGCGTAGCCCACCAGCTGCGGCGCGGCATTCTTGATCAGGCCGGTCTTGCCGGGAAAGAAATCGGCGGTTGTCGGATGCGCCTGCGCCAGCACGGGCGCGGCCACGAACAGGTCCAGCGTGCTCCCCAGCGCATAATTTATTTTCCATGGCGAGGTCACCGGCAGCAGCGACCGCGCCGCCGCGAAATCCCTGGCCACCGCCGCATCAGCCGTCGCCGCGCCCACCGGCAGCGTGACGGTCAGCACCGTGTCTTCGGGAATGCAGATATTCTTGCAGACCAGCCAGCTCACCGCCGCCTTGATGACCTGAGGCCCTTTTGCATCGGCGGGCGCGGTCAGCCTGGTCAGCAGCCACAGCTTGCCTTCATAGCCATAATCCATCAGCGGCCCGACCGGCACCCGTTTGGGGCGCGGCCATTGGATGGCGTCGGCTTTCCAACCGGCGGGAAGTGTCCAGGTGATCTCGGTCGGCGCGCCGGCATCGCCGGGATTTTTCCAATAGGTGTGCCACTCCGGCGCGATCTTTTCTTCCAGCGCGATTGTGACAGTGCCGCCCGGCGCCACCGCCGTCTGTTCGGCCACCAGCCGGGCATGAACTTTTGGCGCGTCATTGTCTTGCGCCAGGGCGGGCGATACCAGCAGGATCAGGGCGGCGAGAAGATGCTTCATGGGACTGCCCTATAGCGCGGTCCCATGCTAATCGCCAGTTATGAGGGATGCTTATAGGTCATGAGAGTCCGGTCTTGAGAGTTACAGGGGGCACATTTCGCGGGCGGCTGCTGGCCACGCCCAAGGACATGCGGGTGCGCCCCACCAGCGACCGCACCCGCCAGGCCATCTTCAACATGCTGCAGCACAAGGATTTCGGCATCGGCTTTGCGCTGGACGGCGCGGCGGTGGCCGATCTTTTCGCCGGCACCGGGGCGCTGGGGATCGAGGCGCTGAGCCATGGCGCGCGCTGGTGCCTGATGGTGGATGACGACGCCGACAGCCGCGCCCTCCAGCGCGAGAATATCGAGGCGCTGAACCTGACCGGCGCCACCCGCATCTGGCGCCGTGACGCCACGGACCTGGGACCCATCGGTCCTGCCGCGGGCGGGCCTTTCAATCTGGTGTTCCTCGACCCGCCCTATCGCAAAAGCCTGGTGCCCCGGGCGCTGTTGAGCCTCAAGGATGGCGGCTGGCTTGCGGATGGCGCGCTGATCGTGGCGGAGACCGAAGCGATGGAGCCGCTGGACGCGCCGGGCTTCCGCCTGGTCGATGACCGCGACTATGGCGATACAAGGGTGCGGTTTCTTACCAACGCCTGATTGGCCAACGCCTGATCAGGCCGCCGCAAGGTCCTGCGCCAGCGAAAACCAGTATTCCTTTTCGGCGATCAGCTCGATGGGCGCATAGCCCGGATTGGGCGTGGCATATTCATAATCCGAGGCCCCGATCAGGCCGTCGCCATGCAGGCCGTCGCCGGCCAGCGGCAGGACGATGCGCTCGCCCATCGCGACGCGGTCGCCTTGCCGGAACAGCCGGCCGCTGGTGCGGTACAGAGCAGGCTCCGTCACACCGCGCGTCATCATCTCCTGGACGCGCGGCAGCGTGGCCGGCGGATGGACATCTTCCAGCCGGATGCCACGGAAATTCTTGCCGAAATATTGGGCGATGCGGTCGCCCGCCAGCCGTCCGATGAAGGTGCCGGTCTCGCGGTCATATTTGTAAACCCAGATGATCGGCAGATAGGGCGCGATCTGGGAGGGTCGCAGCTGCTGCCAGGACGGCATGACGCGGTTGTCGCGCGCCACGGCCCAGTGCGCGGCGACGGCGCGCAGGGCGGGCGAGGTGATGGCGCTGAGAAAATTCTCGAAGTTCATGGCTGGCATATCGGTTCGACGGGCGAATGGTGCGCCGACGAATGTAAATTTACGGTGATGCTGGCGATAAAAAATCGTGCGACGCTTGCCTGTCTCAATCCAAAACACTTTGGATCGGAATTTTCCAGGCTTTGCGGGGCGTTGGCCTCAGCGCCGCCCGAACAGCTTTTCGATGTCGGCCAGCTGGAGTTTAACATATGTTGGTCGGCCATGATTGCACTGGCCGCTGTGCGGTGTCGCTTCCATCTCGCGCAGCAACGCGTTCATCTCCTCGCCCGTCAGGCGGCGCCCGGCGCGCACGCTCATGTGACAGGCGAGCGTGCCGGTGATTTCCTCCAGCCGTTCCTTCAGCGACAGCGCATTGCCGGTCTCCGCGATGTCATCGGCGAGGTCGCGCACCAGCGCCTTGACGTCCAGCTTGCCCAGCATGGCGGGGGTTTCGCGCACCACCACGGCATCGGGGCCGAATTCCTCCAGCACCAGGCCCAGCTCGGCCAGTTCGGCGGCGCGGCCGACCACGCGCACCACTTCGGACGGATCGAGATCGACCACTTCGGGGATCAGCAGCGGCTGGCGCATCACCCCGCCATTGGCCAGCGCCTTTTTCATGCGCTCATAGACCAGCCGCTCATGGGCGGCATGCTGGTCAACGATGACGATGCCGTCCGCGGTCTGGGCCACGACATAGGTTTCGTGCAACTGGGCCCGCGCAACACCGAGCGGCGTATCGGTCACCGTTTCCAGCGCCTGCTCTTCCATCCGCACCGACATCGGCACCGCGCCGGCATAGGACGGCACAGCTTCGCGCACCGCATACGTGGTTTCGGCAGCGGAAAAGATGTTGGGCGACTGGAAGTGCGACGGCGCGTGGCGCTGGAACGATGCCAGCGCATCCGCCGCCACCGTGGTCGAGGCCCGGTGCCCCGCCTCGCTCAGGGCGTGTTTCAGGGCTCCCACAATGAGTCCCCGCACCAGCCCGGCATCGCGGAAGCGCACTTCGGTCTTGGCGGGATGGACATTCACATCCACGAAACCGGGATCGCATTCCAGGAACAGCGCCAGTGCCGCATGGCGGTCGCGCGCCAGGAAATCGGCATAGGCGCCGCGCACCGCCCCGATAAGAAGTTTGTCCTTCACCGGGCGGCCATTGACGAACAGGAACTGCATCGCCGCATTGGCGCGGTTGTAGGTCGGCAGCCCGGCATAACCCGACAGCTGCACGCCCTCGCGCACCGCGTCCACCCGGGCGGCATTGTCGCCAAAATCGCGTCCCATGATGCGCGCCAGGCGCGGCAGCCGCCCGTCCATCAGGTCAGGCTCCGACGCCAGGTCCAGGGCGCGGCGGCCGTCCAGAGTGAGCGTGAAGCCGATATCGGGCCGCGACATGGCCAGCCGCTTGACGATGTCGATGATCGCCAGGTCTTCCGAGCGTGACGATTTCAAAAACTTCAGCCGCGCCGGGGTGGCATAGAACAGTTCGCGCACCTCGGCCCGGGTGCCGTGCTGGCCGCCCGCGCGAAAGGCGGCCGGCATCGGTCCGGTGATCCGGCCGCCATCGACCTTGATTTCCGCCGCCTCGCTGTCGGCCCTGCGACTGGTCAGCGACAACCGCGCCACCGCCCCGATCGAAGGCAGCGCCTCGCCGCGAAAGCCCATGGT
Organism: Alphaproteobacteria bacterium; assembly: GCA_028292825.1. GTDB lineage: Bacteria > Pseudomonadota > Alphaproteobacteria > Micropepsales > Micropepsaceae > Rhizomicrobium. The sequence continues at coordinate 37,685 of JAQGLO010000067.1, forward strand.
GACGATGTGGGACAGGTCATCCTCGCCGCCCGACACCGGCAGCTTCGAGGTGGCGTGGCGCGCGATGGCCAATGTCAGGTCGGCGCCTGACATGCCGATGCCATCATCCTCCACCAGCAGCAAATCGGCGCCGCCATTGGTGGCGGCGATGTCGATGCGCGTCGCCCCGGCATCGATGGCGTTTTCCACCAGCTCCTTGATGGCGGCGGCGGGGCGTTCGACCACCTCGCCCGCCGCGATGCGGTTGACGGTGCCTTCGGACAATTGGCGGATTCGGCTCATGTCCTCAGTCTAGCAGACCGGGACGGCCGCCAGCCAAAAGCGGCGCGCCATCAACAGGCTTCAGGGCGTTCCGGGCGTGGGGGCCGGGGTGGTGACGGGGCCTGCCAGCGGCTTTTCCAGTGACCGGGGCGGCGGCGCATTGGCCAGGGCCCGCTGGCCCTGCGCGGGACGGGCCGGCGGCACCGGGGCGCCGGGCGGCAGGGGTCTTTCAGGGCGCTGGGGCCGGTTGTCAGCCGGGCTGCCGCCGATCACCACCGTCAGGCGGGCCGGATCGAACAGGCGCTTGGACACCCGCTTCACGTCCGCCAGGGTCACGGCCTGGATCAGACCATTGCGTCGGGTGACATAGCCGATGTCCAGGTTCTGGCGCTGGAAGGCCCCCAGCTGGGCTGCCGTGCCACTGTTGGAGGCAAAGGCCAGCGGGAAGGACCCCGTCAGATAGGTCTTGGCGTCGTCCAGCTCGGCCTGGGTGGGGCCCGTGTCGGCGAAGGTCTGCATGGTGTCTTTCACCACCTGCACCGTCTGGCGGATGGCGTCGGCGCGCGTCGCCACCGAACCGACCCAGATGCTGGCCCGGTTCATCGAGCTCAGCGAGGTGGAGACGCCATAGGTGAGACCGCGCTTGACGCGGATCTCGTCGGTAAGGCGCGAGGAGAAGCCGCCGCCGCCCAGGATATAGTTGGCGACATAGCCGGGAATGAAATCGGGATCGTTCCGCATGATGCCCGGAAGACCAAAGGTGGCGGTGGGCTGCGGCACGGCCAGCGGTATCACATGCACGCCCGGCTGGCCCAGCCGTCCGACCGGCGGCAAGGGCGGCGGCACATGGTTTGAAACGGGCGTGAAGGTGGTGCCCAGCAGCTTCTGCAGCACCGGCGCCGTGATGTCGCCCGCCACCGCGACCTTCAGGCCATGGCTGACCCAATGGGTCCTGGCAAAGCCGCGCAGGTCGGCGGCGGTGATGGACGAGATGGTGGCGATTTCGCCATTGGTGGGATGGGCATAGGCATGGCCGCCGAAAAATGCCCGCATGAAGACGCGGCTGGAGACACGCGGCGGCTCGGCCTCGTCCTGCTGCAGCGACTGGACGATCTGGGTGCGCACCCGCGCCAGCGGCTCGGCGTCGAAATGGGGATGGGTCAGCGCCAGCTGCAGCAGGTGCAGCGCCTCGGGCGCATTTTCCTTGAGCGTCGAAATCGAGATCACCAGGTAATCGCGGTCGACACGCGCCGAAAAGCCGATGGCCTTGTCGCCCAGCGCCTGGTGGAAGCCCTTGGAATCCAGCGGACCGGCGCCCTCGTCCATCATGGCGCCGGCAAAGGCGGCAAGCCCCGCCTTGCCCGCCGGGTCATAGGCCGAGCCCGCCGGCAGCGCGATGCTGAAGGCGACGATGGGAACGGTGTGATCTTCGGTGAACCAGACCTCGGCGTTCTTGCCGAGATCAATATTCTGGATGGTCGCGGCCTGCGCGGGGACGGCGAACAGCACGGCTATAGCGAAAAGAAAGCGCTTCATTTCGCGGCTCCCGGCACCAGCCATGCGGTGACCGCTTCCTTGCGCGACAGGCTTTGTGCCGCCTTCTGCACGCCCTGCGCCGTCACGGCGCGGATTCGGGCGGGCCATTCATTCACATCGTCCACCGTCAATCCGATGGTCAGCGCCTGGCCATAGGCGCTCGCCAGCGCGAACTGGCTGTCGCGGCGATAGGTGACGCTGGCGACCAGCCCGGTCTTGGCGCGGGCGAGATCGGCAGCGGCGGGGGGATTGGCGGCGGTGGCGGCCAGCACCTGGTCCATCGCCTTTTCCAGCGCTTCCAAGCTCACGCCCGGGCGCGGCACCGCATAGACGGAAAACTCTCCCGCATCGCGGTTATAGCCGTCATAACCGGCGCCCACATCGCTGGCGAGTTTCTTCTGCTCTACCAGCACACGGTACAAGGTCGAGGTCTGGTCCCCGCCCATTTGCTGGGCATAGACCTCCAGCGCCTCGGCGATGCCGGGACGGGCGGTGGAATAGGACGGCACGCGATAGAGCCGGTTGACCAGCGGCACCCGCGCATCGGCGCGGGTGATGGTCATGCGCGTTTCGGCAAGGCGCGGCGGTTCGGCCGGTTCGCTGCGCGGCTGCAATTCGCGCGACGGCACCTTGCCATAGGCGTCCTGCGCCATCTTGCGCACTTCGTCCGGGGTCACATCGCCCGCGATCACCAGGGTGGCGTTGTTGGGGGCGTAATGATGGTCGTAGAAATCCTGCGCCGAGACGCGGTCGATGCGGCGCACTTCCTCGGCCCAGCCGATCACCGGGCGGCCATAGGGATGGGACAGATGCAGCGCGGCGCGCATCTGCTCGCCCATCAGCGACTGGGGATCATTGTCCACCCGCATGCGGCGCTCTTCCAGCACCACGTCGCGCTCGGGGCCGACATGGGCGTCCGACAGATCGAGATTCTGCAGCCGGTCCGCTTCCAGCTTCATCGCCAGCGGCAGGCGGTCCTTGGCGATCTGCTCGTAGAAGGCGGTGTAGTCATGATCGGTGAAGGCGTTGGTGTCGCCGCCATTCTTGGCAATGGTCTGGGAGAAAGTGTCGTTGGGGTTCGCCTTGGTGCCGCGGAACATCATATGTTCGAAGAAATGCGCCAGGCCGGAAATGCCGGCCGGATCGTCGACGCCGCCGACCTTGAACCACAGCATCTGGGTGGCGACGGGGGCGCGGTGATCGGGGATCACCAGCACCTGCAGGCCGTTGGCCAGCGCGAACTGGAACGTGTTGTTGCCGGTCTGGCGGGCATTGAGCGGCGCGGGGGCCGACAGCCTGCTGCGGTCCTTGACCTGCGCTGCCGCAGGCAGCGCCGTCATCAAACAGGAAAGCGAAAAAGCCGCGAACCTAGAACCAGTCAAACCAGCCGCCGCTTTCTTCCTTCTTGGCCGGCGCGGCCTTCTTGGCGGCGGTGCGCTTGCCGATTTCGCCATCGGCATTCACCGGCTTGCCGGTATCGGGCGTGGCAGGCGTGCCCAGAATCTTGTCGGTAAAGCTGCGATTGGCGTTCTGCACCGAACGGCTGTCGGCGGTCAGCTTGCTGCGGACGGCGGGATCGGCGTTCTGCACCCCCGCATGGGCCAGCAGCAGCTTCTCCGACATGGAGTAGTTGCCGCGCATGCCGTTGGCCACGGTCTGGGGATCGGAATTGTTGAACAGCGCCTGTTCCGCCGTGGCGGTGGGGTCGAGTTGGTTGGTGGGCGGCGCGCCGGGGAGCGGCGGACGCAGGTTGAAATCGGGCGGGATCACCAGCGGCGCCTTGGTGGTGACGGCGAATTCGTCGGGCGACTTCTTCTGCAGGCCCGCCATGTCGCGCAGGCTGGAGCAGCCGGCCAGGGCCAGCCCGCTCAGGGCGATGATCGCAATACCATTCCTACGCATTCTAAACCTCATGCCCCGCATCGGGCGTCGCTTCCGGCTTCAGCACATCATAGATGATGGCAATCGCGCCCAGGGTGATCGCCAGGTCGGCTATGTTGAAGACATACCAGTCATAACCGAAGCCGTAAAAGTGGAAAAAATCCGCCACTTTGCCGTAAAGCAGGCGGTCAATCAGATTGTTCCCGATCGCCCCGCCAATCACCAGCCCATAGCCGATGGCCAGGGACTGGCTGGTGGTACGCCACAAAAGCCAGCCCAGCACGGCAATCGCCGCCAGGGCCACCA
>JAQGLO010000085.1 GCA_028292825.1 Alphaproteobacteria bacterium
AAATGACACCGCCTACCGGCCTAAAGCCGCGGCAAGGTTGAAATGGTGCGGTAAGAGCGCACCGCGTTCCTGGCAACAGGAGCGGCTAGGCAAGCCCCACCGGGAGCAAGACCAAATAGGGACGGCACGTTGGCTTTTTCGGCCAGTCGTCCGGGTCGGTCGCGAGAGGTGGCAGGTAACTGTCATCCCAGAGGAATGGTCACCGCTTCGCAAGAAGCACAGAACCCGGCTTACAGGCCATCTGACACTTATTTTACCCCTCCGTCAGCAACTCGACTCGGCTTCGCCGAGATCTCGTTGCTGACACCTCCCCTTCGCGTGCGAAGCACGCTGGAAGGGGAGGCGGGTTTGTGAGCTGATGGTCGCACCGCGAAATGCGGCGCTCGCGCCCGTTTAAGAAAGCCCCGCCTTTTTCGCCGAAACCTCGCCGATCGCCGACCAGTCCTTGTCCTGCCAGCCCCATTCCACTGCCTGGTCGTAATTCTTCTTCAGCAGTTCGGCGGTGGGCATTTCCACGCCCAGGCCCTCGGCGGCGGCACGCGCCAGGTTCACGTCCTTCAAACCCAGGGTCAGCGCGAAGCCGGCCGGTTCGTAGGTCTTGTTCAGCACCATCAGGCCGTAAGCCTTGAACACCGCGCCGGTGAACAGCCGGCCGGCCAGCACGTCATGGAAAAGGGCCGGATCGACGCCGCCCTTGCGCAGCAGGGCGAAGGCTTCGCCGATGGCTTCCAGTTCCGACGCGATCATGAAATTGCCGCAGATCTTGAACAGGTTGGCTTTCTCGGCCTCATCGCCCACCGGCACGGTGCGGCTGCCGATCTTGTCGAACACAGGCTGCATCTTCGTCAACGCATCGGCATCGCCCGCCGCCACCAGCACCAGCTGTCCCGCCGCCGCCATCTCCGGCCGCCCGAACACCGGCGCCGACAGATAACCCAGGCCATGCGCCTTGTGTGCGGCCTGCAATTCCTTGGCGAAAGCGACCGAGATGGTCGCCAGATTCACATGCACCAGGCCCTTCGCCGCCTTGTCCAGCAGCGGTCCGGCAAGCCCGACATCACGCATCACTTGGTCGTTGGACAGCATGGAAAAAACCGCATCGCCCTGCAGCGCGTCTTCCGGCGACTTGGCGGCAATGGCGCCCTTGGCCACCAATTCCGTCACCGGCCCCTGTGATCGGTTCCACACTGTCACGCTGTGCCCCGCCTTCAGCAGGTTTTCCGCGACATGCCCGCCCATGCGGCCCAGGCCGATAAATCCGATCTTCATAACGTCCTCCTGCTGTTTGTCGCCGCGAACAGAGCCTCCCGGACATGGCCTTGTCCAGCTATCCTCCGGTCGAATCACTCCTGGTTGCATCCGGCGCGCGGTGCCGGCGCGGTCGTTACGGCGCAACTTCCGGCTGCATTGGGGGAACTCACGTTAACCCCCCGTTTACCCACTTCACCACATTCTTACCACGTTCATTAATCGTTCTCCCCGACTCCAGCCCTTGGGGCTCGTCAGGTGAGAGATACCAGCCAAGCCCCTCAAATCTTTGGGTTTTTGGTTTGACGGGGCAGTTCATCCCATGCTATCCCATGCTGTCCCAAGGGTCTGATGGCCCATCTGACCGATTGCCGGGGTGACGGCTAGGAAAGGTTTCCGGGACCAGGGGGTAGCAGGCACCATGACCGGGTTGGTCCAGCCGTTCATTTCGACGGTTCCAGGGTCGCTCGACAGCAAGGGGCGGGTCTGCATCCCTGCCACCTATCGCCACCTGCTATCCGCGCAGAACACCACCGGCGTCTATGTTTGCCCCAGCTTCATCGATCCCGCGCTGGACGCCTTCGGACAGACGCTGCTGGATACGATCAACACGCGCCTCGCCGCGCAGGATCCGTTCTTCTCCGCCAGCTTCGACGATGAAGCCACCGCGTTGATCGCGCGCACCCAGTCGTTGCCGATCGACGAGAATGGCCGCGTGCGTTTGCCCGACACCATGATCGCGCATGCCGGGCTGAAGGACAAAATCGTCTTTGTCGGCAAGGCGCAGAAATTCCAGATCTGGGATGCCGACGCCTATGCGCCGATCGAAGCCGAGGCGATCGCGCGCGTGAAGGCGAAGATGGAACGCGCCCGCAATGGTGACGCGTCATGAGTGGCCATCTGCCCGTGATGCTGAACGAAGTCATCGAAGCGCTGGCGCCCCGCGCCGGCGCGTCCTACATCGACGGCACCTTCGGCGGCGGCGGCTATACCACCGCCATTCTGGAAGCCGCCGACTGCAAGGTGCTGGGCATCGACCGTGATCCCGCCGCCATCGCCCGCGGCCAGGCGCTGGTGGACCGCTTTGGCGGTCGGCTGACCCTGGTGCAGGGCGAATTCTCCCGCATGGACGAATTCGCGCAAGACTCGGACGGTATCGTGCTGGACCTGGGCGTGTCCTCCTTCCAGTTCGACCAGCCGGAACGCGGCTTCTCGTTTCGTGAGGACGGCCCGCTGGACATGCGCATGAGCCTGTCGGGCGAAACCGCGGCCGATTTCGTCAACACCGCCGGTCACAGCGAATTGGCCTCGGTCATCGCCCGCCATGGCGAGGAAAAGAACGCCCGCCGCATCGCCTCGGCCATCATCGCCGCGCGCCCCATCACCGGCACGGCGCAGCTGGCAGCCATCGTGTCGGAGGCCCAGGGCCCCGGCGCGCTGCGCTTCGCCATCCATCCCGCCACCCGCACCTTCCAGGCGCTGCGCATCCATGTGAATGACGAGCTGGGCGAGCTGGAACGCGGACTTGATGCGGCGCTGACCATCCTGAAGCCGCAGGGCCGCTTGGTGGTGGTGTCGTTCCACAGCCTCGAAGACCGCATCGTCAAGCAGTTCCTCAGCAGCCACAGCAGCGCGGCGCCGCGCGGTTCGCGCCACGCGCCCATCGTCGCCGCGCCCAAGCCGGAATTCGAACTTCTCACCACCCGCCCGCGCACCCCGTCGGCGGAAGAACTCGGCATCAATCCTCGCGCCCGGTCCGCAAAGTTGCGCGCCGGCGTCAAACTGGCGGCATAGGAGCATCCCATGGTTCGCGTGCTGAATTTCTTCTGTGTGGCGCTGATGGGGCTTTCCATCCTGGCGCTCTACCACGTGTCCGAAAAGACCCGCGTGGCGCACATGGAACTGAACCAGACGGTCCGCCAGATCGCCCAAGAACATGCCCATATCGGCGTGCTGGAAACCGAATGGCAGCACGTCGCCTCGCCCGAACGCATCCAGCAGCTGGCGCAGTCGCGGCTGGGCATGGCTGATACCGCTTCGGTGCAGTTGTCGTCCTTCGACCAAATCCCGCGCCGCGGCGCCGATCCCGCGCCGCTGAACAATACGCCCATGCACAATGCCAGCGCGCAGATTCCCGTGACGACCGCGCCGGATTCCGGCAGGGCTGGCCTATAAGGGCATGAACGAGGCGCCCACCATCTTCCAGCGTCGCATCGTCATCGGAGCAGTCCTGTGTGCGGCCGCTTTCGCGCTGGTAGGCCTGCGTCTCGTCCATGTCACCCTGATGAAGTCGCTGGATGCCGGCCGCCCCGAGACCGCCATCGTGGCGCGCGCCGATCTCACCGACCGCAACGGCGAACTCCTGGCCCGCGACCTGCCGGTCAAGGATCTCTATGCCCGTCCGCATGTCTTCTGGGACAAGGCCGAGGCCGCCCATCTGCTGGCCCAGGCCACGAACAGCGACGAAGGTCGGCTGCTGAACGGCTTCAACAACGCCAAGCATCCCTATGTGCTGATCGCCCGCCAGATCACGCCCGACACCGAGGCCAAGGTCATGCATCTGGGCCTGCCGGGGCTGGAGTTCGAAGCCGGCGGCAAGCGCTACTATCCCGACGGCCGCAACGCCGCCCAGGTGGTGGGCGTCACCGACCCCGACAACAATGGCGTGTCCGGCCTGGAGATGGGTCTGCAGCACCAGATCCGCGCTGCGGCCGGCGGCAAGGTCGCCACCAGCATCGACATGCGCGTGCAATACATCCTGGCGCATGAAGTGGACCAGGCGCGCGAGACCTTTACCGCCCGCGCGGCCGGCGGCGTAGTGATGGATGTGCGCACCGGCGAGGTGCTGGCCATGGTGTCGGCGCCGGACTTCGATCCCAACCTGCGCAAGATCGAAGGTGGCGATTCCAGCCGCAACATCATGGCCCAGGACGTGTACGAGCTGGGCTCGATCTTCAAGATTCTCACCTTCACCATGGCGCTGGAGGATCACACCCTCAAAAGCCTGGACGAGGTCTTTCCCATCGGCCAGGGCATGAAGCTGGGCAAGTTCACCATTCATGAAGCCGAGCACATGCCGGCGACACTGGCGGCGCGCGATATTCTGGCCCAGTCCTCGAACATTGGCACGGCGCAGATCGTGCTGCGCAGCGGCCCCACCCGCCAGCGCCAGTTCCTCACCCAGATGGGCATCCTGAAGGCCGTGAAGAGCGAATTGCCGGAAACCGCGCGGCCATTATATCCCAGCAACTGGGGCCAGATCGAAACCGCCACGGTGGGCTTCGGCCAAGGCATTTCGGTCGCGCCGCTTTCCTTCGTCACCGCCGCCGCGCAGGTGGTGAATGGCGGCCGCCGCATCGTGCCTACCTTCCTGAAACAGGAGTCGCGCGACCTGCGCGGCGAACAGGTGATCCGCGAGGATACCTCGATCCAGATGCGCGATCTGCTGCGCTATGTCGTCACCAATGGTTCGGGCAAGAAGGCCGACGTTCCCGGTTATGACGTGGGCGGCAAGACCGGCTCGGCCCAGGTGCCGGGTCCGCATGGCCGCTATATTCCTCACGCCCTGCGCACCAGCTTCTACGGGGTCTTCCCGGTGCACGACCCGCGCTATGTGGTGTACATCCTGCTGGACCAGCCGCACGGCACCAAGGCGACCGGTGGTTTCGCGCTGGCCGGCTGGACCGCAGCGCCCGCGGTGGCACGGGTAATCCAGCGCATCGCGCCGCTCTTGGGCGTGCCCAACACGGCCCCGCCCACCAAGCTCGCAGGCGGCCCCACGTGATGTCGCCACAATCGGGTTTCATACTGCAGGACATGAACGTTACAGGCCTGACGAGCGACAGTCGCAAGGTGAAGCCGGGCTATCTGTTTGCCGCCTTGTCGGGATCGAAAACCGACGGCGCAAAATTCGTGAAGGATGCCGTGTCGCGCGGCGCCGTAGCGGTCTTGGGCGTCCCGGTGCTGGAAGCCGATGTCGTGGCGCTGGGCGTTCGCTTTATTCCCGACGCCAATCCGCGTTTGGGCCTGGCGCGCTATGCTGCCGCCTTCTATCCCGCCCAGCCGGACGTGATCGCCGCCATCACCGGCACCAAGGGCAAGTCCTCCATCGTCGCCTTCCTGCGTGAAATCTGGACGGCGCTGAGTAGGCCCGCCGCCAGCCTGGGCACCGTCGGCGTGGTCGGGCCGAAAGGCGAGATGCCGTTGAACCACACCACCCCCGACCCGGTGGAAATCCATGAACTGCTGTCGCAGCTGAAAGCCGATGGCGTGGATCATCTCGCCATCGAAGCCTCCAGCCATGGTCTGGACCAGCACCGGCTGGACGGCGTGAAGATCGCCGGCGTCGGCTTCACCAACATCACCCGCGATCACATGGATTATCATCCGACCTTCGAGGATTACCTGGCCGCCAAGCTGCGGTTGTTCAGCGAAGTGGTGCGGGACGGCGGCGTGGCGGTGGTCAATGCCGATGCCGAACATGCCGATGCGTTTATCGCCGCTGCCAAGGCGCGCGGGCTGAAACTGATCACCGTTGGCCGCAAGGGCGACACCATCCATCTGGAACGCCGCGAGGACCAGGGCGGCGCCCAGGCGCTGACCCTGCGCTATCCTGGTCCCACCGGCAAAATCCATCACGTGCTGCTGCCCCAGGCGGGCGCCTTCCAGGCGTCCAATGCGCTGGTCGCGGCGGGCCTGGCAATCGGTCTTGGCGATGACGCGACGAAAGTCTTCAAAGCGCTGGAGCATCTGCGCGGCGCACCGGGCCGCATGGAAAAGGTCGCCTTCGCCGCCAGCGGTGCGCCGATCTATGTCGACTACGCCCACACCCCCGACAGCCTGGAAAAAGTTCTGGAAGCGCTGCGCCCCCATACCGCGGGCCGCCTGCACGTCGTCTTCGGTTGCGGCGGCGACCGCGACAAGGGCAAGCGGCCGCTGATGGGCGCCATCGCCGCGCGGCTGGCCGATGATGTGATCGTCACCGACGACAATCCCCGCACCGAGGACGCCGCCACCATCCGCGCCGAAATCCTGGCCGCCGCCCCCGGGGCGCGCGAGATCGGCGACCGCCATGACGCCATCCGCACCGGCATCGCCGCGCTGGCGACGGGCGATGTGCTGATCCTGGCCGGCAAGGGCCATGAAAGCGGCCAGTATATCAACGGCGTCACCTTTCCCTTTTCCGACCGTGACGAAGCGGTGAAATTCGCGCTTGCGCTGGGAGGCCGCGCCGCATGACGCTGTGGTCTTCCGCCGAAGCCGAGACCGCCACGCTGGGCAAGGCCAGCGGGCTGTTTGGCGTACGCGGTCTTTCCATCGACACCCGCACCCTGAAAGAGGGCGACCTGTTCGTGGCGCTGCAGGGCGACAACCGCGACGGTCATGATTTTGTGCGCGCCGCCTTTGAAGCCAAGGCCGGCGCGGCGCTGGTCACGCACAGGCCGGACGGCGTCACCGGACCTTTGCTCACCGTCGCCCACACCCAGCGCGGCCTGGAAGACCTGGCCCGCGCCGCCCGCGCGCGCAGCAACGCCAGTATCATCGCCGTCACCGGCAGCGCCGGAAAGACCACCACCAAGGAAATCCTGGCGCTGTGCTGCAACGCGCTGGGCCGCACCCATGCCAGCGCCGCGTCCTACAACAATCACTGGGGCGTGCCGCTGAGCCT
>JAQGLO010000162.1 GCA_028292825.1 Alphaproteobacteria bacterium
GCCGCGAGCGCAATGCCGATCCCAAATGGCTGCTGCCGGAAATCTGCCGCCAGGGCGAGGTCTCCAAGAAGGAGATCGGCGCCATCCGGGTGTTCGAGACCGAGACCCTGTTCCAGGTCGATGCCAGCGTGGTGGAGAAATTCACCAACCTGGTGACCGAGCGCAAGAAGGGTGGCGTCCGCATCCTGCCGGCGCGCGACCAGACCGGCGAATCCCATGGCCGTCCGCGTGGCGAGACCCTGGCGGCTGCGGCCGCTGCTGGTGACGCGCCGCCGCCGTCGAAGAAACCGGATTTTGAAGGCAAAAAACCTTTCAAGAAGCCGTTTGGCGACAAGAAATTCGGCGACAAGAAGAAGTTTGGCGGCGGCAAGAAGTTCGGCGGCAAATTCAAAGGCAAGCCGAAGGCTGGCTGAACGGAATCCGGTGCGATAGCCGCAGATCGCGCAGGTATTCCAATCAATGTCCGCCAAACCGCGCCGACTTAGCCCGGAACCGCATCGCGCTTTGCGCTAGCCTCCTGGCATGGGGTTTGGCTTTGGCGCATCGCGCGTTTTGCGATGATTGTGCAGGCATGCGTCCCATCCGCCGATCAAGGAGTGGGACATGAAGACTTCCAGAACCGCCAGTATCGAAACCGCACCGGCCCGTTGGCGGCTGCTGGTGCTGACCATGATGCTGCTGTCCCTGCTGTCCATCATGGCGGCCCATGCCGCTCCCGCCGGCACCCGCAATGACGGCTATGTGCCCTTCTGGTTCGATCCCAAAGGCCGGGTGCTGATCGAAGTGCCAGTCTTCAATGAAGACGTTCTTTATTATGTCAGCGCCGCCACCAATCCCGGCTCGGTGGAAGCGCCGTTCGATCGCGGCATCCTGTTCAGCTCGGTGATCCATTTCGAGCGCTCGGGCAGCAAGGTCGTCGTCAACCAGATCAACCTGGGCTTCCGCGCCACCAAGGGCAGCGCCAAGACCCAGGAAGGCGTGGCCGATTCCTTCCCGTCCTCGGTACTGGCGGTGCTGCCGGTGGAATCCGAAGACGGCGGCAAGGTGGTCGTGGACGCCACCGCGCTGTTCATGCGCGACGCCGGCAACATCGCCGCCGAGTTCAAGCGGGCGAAACTGGGCGATTATAAATTCGACCCGTCCAAAAGCGTCTTCTACCCCCGGCGCATGAAGGCCTTCCCGGAGAATACCGAGATCGAGACCATCTCGACCTTTACCTCCGATGCCCCCGGCACGGCCCTGAGCAATGTCACGCCTTCGCCCGGCACCTACACCATGCGCATCCACCATTCCTTCCTGAAGGCGCCCACCGGCTATACCCCGCGCGTCACCGACAGCCGCATCGGCGTCAGCGGTATCCGCTTCCAGGATTTCTCCAAGCCGGTGGACGACAATCCCTATACCCAGTGGGCGACCCGCTGGCGGCTGGAGAAGAAAGACCCGAGCGCCGCGCTGAGCGAGCCCAAGAAGCCCATCGTTTATTATTTTGATCCCGCCATTCCCGATCCCATCCGTCACGCCATGAAAGAAGGCCTGCTCTGGTGGAACAAGGCGTTCGAGGCGGCCGGCTTCAAGAATGCCATCGAGGCCAGGGACGCCCCGCCGGACATGGATCCGATGGATATCCGCTATGCCTATGTGCTGTGGATCCAGCGCGACGAGCGCGGCTTCTCCTCCAGCGGCAATTACCACGATCCGCGCACCGGCGAGACGCTGGGGTCCAAGACGCACATGGACACCTACCGCATGCGCACCATCGCCAACTATTACGACGCCTATTCGGGCGGCCTGCCGACCGACGGCTCCGGCATCACCGTGGCCGATCCCAGCCTGCTGAGCCCCGGCGTTTTCGCGCACATGCCCAAGGGGCAGCGCGACATGGTGCTGCTGCGCCAGGCGTTGCTGACGGCGCATGAACTGGGCCACACGCTGGGCTTTCCCCACAACTGGGCGGCCAACATGAACAACCGCTCCTCGGTGATGGAATATCCGACCCCGCGGGTGAAGGTGACGAACGGCAAGCTGGACCTCAGCGAGTCCTTCATGACGGCAATCGGCGCCTATGACATCATGACCGTGCGCTATGCCTATACCCCCTTCGCGCCGGACCAGGAGAAGGCCGGCCTGGACAAGGTGGTCAAGGACATGCGCGACCAGGGTCTGGTTTACACCCGCGATGCCGACCCGCGTTATACTTGGTATGATGATCGCGAAACGCCGATGGCCAACCTGAAAGAGACGGCGGCCGTCCGCAGGATCGCGCTGGCCAGTTACGGCACCGCCATGCTCAAGCCCGGCGAGCCGATTGGATCGCTGCGCGACATCCGGTTGTGGATCGTCTATCTCAACCAGCGCTACGCCATCGAATCCGCCGCCAAGTATGTCGGCGGCATGTTCCAGAACCTCACCACCAAGGGCGAGGCGCATCCCCTGCCGCCGACCGAGTTCATCCCGGCCGACGAACAGCGCGAGGTCATGGGCCTGCTGATGGATGTGGTGGATCCCAAGAGCCTGGAGATTCCGGAATCGCTCCTGATCCAGCTGTCGCCCGATCCCGGCCGCAACCTGGAAGACCTGTCCAACGATGAGGTGTTCGACCAGTTGCGTGCGGCGCGCATCCTGTCGGCCATGACCATTGTCCCCCTGTTCGATCCCGCACGCGCCGCGCGCATGGTGGCGCTCAGCGCCCGCAAACCCGACACCTATTCCTTCCCGGACATGGTGGAGGCGGTGATGGCCGCGACCTGGAAGAAGACACCGTCGGGCAATGCGCAGGAAAGGGCGCTGCTGCGCGTAACCCAGGGCGTCGCCATGCAGGCCATGATGGCGCTGGGCGGAGCCAAGGACACCGCGCCGGAAGCCCGCGACTATGTGCTGGACCAGCTCAGCCTGCTGGCCGACGACCTGAAGGCGCGCAAGGACGGCGATCCCATGACCGATGCCTTCTATCGCCAGTCGGCACGCCAGATCGGCCATTACCTGACCAATCCGGAAGGCAACGTGCCCAAGGACATCGAGCCGTCCTGGGGCAAGGGACCGCGCTCGCGCTTCCCGCTGCCGCCCGGACCTCCCTTGTAAAGAGGCCTCCGCCGTAGGGCAGCTATGGCGTGCAGACGAAAAGGCGGCAGCCCCCCGGTGGCGCCGCCTTTTTTGTGCCTAGAGCAGCGGCTTGCCGTCCACCTGCGGCAGCGAGACGTTCAGCACCTTGGCGAGGGTGGGAGCGATGTCGCGCATGTCGATCTCGCCCAGGGATTTGCTTGCGATGCCGGGCCCCGACAGGATGAAGGTGGCGCGCATTTCGGGATGGGTGGGGAAATAGCCATGGGTGCCCTTGACCGCGCCCGCCCCGACCGGCGGCGCGGCGGGATTCTGGCCCATCTCATAGCCGGGTTTGAAATCCACCCAGAAGCTGGCCATTGGCGAGCCGCCCATCTGCGCAATCTGTGCGGCATCCGCCACGCCCGCGATGCCAAGTTCCGGCTTGGCCGCCAGGCCGTTCAACAATGCCGACACCTTCGCCTTCACCACGGCATCTTCGGGATGTGCCAGGGTCACCGGCACGGAGGCGCCGCCCCAAGGTTCGGCCTCCCAGCTCTTCACCTTGCCCGCGCCATCCAGCGTGATCAGGCCGGCCTGCACAAAAGGTCCGATCAGGTTCACATCGTGTTCGACCGGCGCAAAGCCATGGTCGGAGACGATCGCGACCACCAGGCCCGGCTCGGCCTCGCGGGCAGCGGCGACCAGGGTGCCGACCGCGGCGTCCAGGGTTTCCAGCGCCGCCTTGGCCTCGGCCGAGCCGGGACCGAAGCCATGTTCAATATGGTCCAGCCCGCGCAGATGCACGGTGGTAAATTGCGGGTGCTTGGCCGCGATCAGGGCCGCGGCAAAGCGGGTGCGGCCGACATCGACCTCCACGGTTTCGCCGTCGGCATCGGCCAGCGCCAGGCCGGTAGCCTTTTCCAGCTGGTCGACCAGGCCGGGCGTGGACAAGGCCCGCACCAGCTTTATGTCGTCGGCGTTATGGGCCCGCCAGTATTCCGGCACATTATAGTCGATGGCGGCGGCGCCGACGCTGACCGGCCAGGACAGGCTGGCGACCTTGCCGCCGCTGTCATGCACCGCGTCCCACAAGGTGCGGACCTTGATGTCGCGGCTGTACCAGTACCAGCCGCTGAAATTCTGCTGCAGCGGATCGAAGGTCTGGTTGCCGGGAATGCCGTGCCGCGCCGGCCACACGCCGGTGATCAGCGTGGTGTGGTTGGGATAAGTGACGGTGGGCAGTGCGTTGCGCACGCCGCTGGCCGTGGCGCCTTCGGCCGCCAGCCGGCGCAAGGCGGGAATCTTCAGGCCACGCTTGTCCGCTTCCAGCACATCGCCGGGGCGCAGGCCGTCTATCGAGATCATCAGGACGGGTGCGGCATGGGCCGCCAGTGGCGCGCACAGCAAAGCCAGGCCTAGAAATGTCACGCGACGCATACCGCTCTCCAATGATCAAAAGCTGATCACTAGGCGCGGTGTTCGACAGGATCATGACAAACCGCCGCACGGGCAGCTGTGCGCAACTGCAGCATTTCACAAAAGTGAAACCAAACCGTTTTCTCTCCGTATTTCGCGCCGCCTAGGAACCGGCGCAGTTGTTTAACCGGGGACCTTCCATGACCATTTCCATGCGCCGCACCTTCGTGCGTGTTCTGCTTGCCACCACGGCGCTGGGGGCGCTGACTGCCGCCGCGCATGCCGATGACGCCATGGATGTGGAAACCGTCATCGTCACCTCCAGCCGCGAGAGCACCCATTCGGCGGTGGAACTCAGCGGACTTCAGGCGCAGAAGATCCTGCCGGGCATCAGCCCCTTGAAGGCGATCGAGACCCTGCCGGGCGTGGTCTATGAGACCGCCGATCCCTGGGGCAATAACGAGCAGAACCTGTCGCTGGTGGTGCATGGCTTCACCACCCAGCAGCTGGGCTTCACCATGGACGGCGTGCCGCTGGGCGACCAGCAGTATGGCAACTATAACGGCCTGTCGCCGTCGCGCGCCCTGACCAGCGAGAATGTCCGTCGCGTGTCGCTGTCCTCGGGTACCGGTTCGCTGGGCGTGGCCTCCACCTCCAACCTGGGCGGCGCCATCGAAACCTTCTCCAGCGATCCGCTGGACCATTTCGGTGTGGATGCCCGCGAAACCGGCGGCAGCTACGACACCAGCCGCACCTTTATCCGCTTTGACAGCGGCAATATCGGCGATGGCTGGATGGGCTATCTGTCCTACCTGCACCAGAACCAGCGCGCCTGGGACTTTGACGGCTATCAGCATGGCGACCAGCTCAACCTGAAGCTCGTCAAGCAGACCGATACGGGCAAGTTCACCTTCTATGCCGACTGGGATTCCAAGGTCGAGCCCAACGAAGATGCCACCGCCTTCGGCAACCAGCAGACTGCAGGTGCCGCCGGCTTCATCCCCTACACCCGCCCCTTCCAGTATCCCAACCTGGCGGCGGCGATCGCCTCGCTGCAGACCAATCCGGCCCAGCCCGGCACCCCGCCGGTGGCACAGGGCAACAATTTCTCCAACTATCACTCGGCGGCCCAGCGCGAAGACGCGCTGACCTATGTCCAGTACGACCTGACCGTTTCGCCCGATATCAAATTTTCTAATCAGCTCTATTACCACCACGACACCGGCCGCGGTGTCGTCGCCGGCCCGATCAACAATGCCGGCCTGCCGGCGCTGTTCGCCATCTACTTCCCGCAGCTGGTGGTGGGCGGTTCGGCTACCTCGACCGGCAGCCTGACCAACATCATCAATCAGTTCGGCGGCCTGGGCTATGAGGCGCGCACCACCGAATACCGCATCAACCGCTGGGGCTATCGCTCGACCCTGAACTGGACGCTGGGCGACAATGAGATCGAGGCTGGCCTCTGGTACGAACGCAACGCCTCGCGCACCGGCCGCCGCTGGTATCCTTTCAGCGCCGCCAACAACGACACGACGCCCTATGACGTGCCGCGCAACCCGGCCTTCACCCAGTATGACGTCGCGATGAAGACAAATGTCCTGCAACTGCATTTGCAGGACCAGTGGCATATCACCCCGGACCTGACGCTGTCGGCCGGCGTCAAGTCCAGCCTGCAGACCGCGGGCAACGATGTCATCGTGCAGCAGCAAAACCTGCAGGCCGGCAATGTCGCGGGCCTGCCCGCCACCAGCCCGCAGGTCCAGTTCCCCACCGGCTCGATCAAGTCCGACGACTGGTTCCTGCCGCAGGCAGGCCTGACCTGGAACGCCACTGACAGCGAACAGGTGTTCGTCAACGTGCAGGAGAATATGCGCCAGTATATTCCCTATGCCGCGGGCAGCAATTTCTACGGCGCTTCGCCCTGGAGCCTGGGCAGCCAACAGGCGTTCGACACCTTCAAGAACACCGCCCATCCCGAACGGTCATGGACCTATGAAGCCGGTGTGCGCAGCAGCCGCCAGATCGACACCGACTTCCTGACCGGCATCGATGGCCAGATCAACTACTACCATGTGGATTTCTCCAACCGGCTGTTCAACGTTGCGACCTTCAACTTCATCAACCCCAATCCCGCCATCCTGGTGAATGTGGGCGGGGTGACGGCGGACGGCGTCGACGTGGCGGCCACCTTCCACTTCGGCGATCACTTCGCCTTCTATGACGCGGTGTCCTGGAACCAGTCGCAGTACAATGACAACATCCTGCCGAACGCCACCATCAACACCACCTTGCTGATCGCGGGCAAGCAGGTGCCGGTGGTGCCCAACTGGCTGAACAAGTTCATCCTCTCCACCAACTGGGGCGGGTTCGAAGCGCAGGTGAACGGCGATTTCATCGGCCGCCGCTTTGCCACCTATACCGACGACATCAAGGTGGGCAGCTCGTTCCTCACCGGCCTGGAAGCCAGCTACACCTTCGACGATGTCGACTATCTCAAGAAGCTGAAGATCAGCGGCAACATCACCAACCTGGCCGATATCCGCGGCGTCTCCACCATCAACGTCACCGGCGCCAGCGGCGGCTTCCAGGGCTTCCCCATCCCGCCGCGCATGTTCTTCGTCACGGTCAGCGGCAGCCTGTAAATTACAGTCCCCAACTTGGAGGGCGGCGTCGCAGGACGCCGCCCTTCTTTTTTTATTACAACTTATCCTCACCTGTTCGTCCTGCGTTAGAATGCGCTCGTGGCGAAGCAAATTGTACCGACAGCCCTTTCCGCTTTTTGTCCGCCGTGACGAGGGGAGGGGGTGGCGCCGTTCATCAAAACAACGCCCCAGCCGCAAGCCGGCGAAAGCCGGGCGGACGCCGCCGGCGACAGGCAAAGGGTGAGAAAGCCTGTCCACCCTTATCCGCTTCGCAACTGCGGGACGGTTTTGCTCTTCGCGGCCCCGGTTTGCGGGCGTATGGTTGCCCCACTGGAACAGGTCCGGGCAGCCGTGACCGACGGCAGCGATGCCGCCAGGCCAAGGCGCCCCGCCTCAACAACGGGAGAAGCGCCATGAGCATCAGGAACCCCATCGAATGGAGCGGTGCGCAGATCGTGTCGGCGGCGCATGCCGCCGGCGCCGTGCAACGCTCGCTGGATCACATGCGTGAAACGGCGCATTCCCCCGCGCCCGCCGTCCGGCGCATCACCAATGCCGATGTGTGGCAGGCGCTGCGGCTGGGCTTTGCCGATTTCGAGGCTTATCGCAGCGATGTGATCTTCCTTTGCGCCACCTATGCCCTTGTGGGTCTGGTCATGGCGCGGATCGCCTTTGGCGCGGACCTGTTGCCGCTGCTGTTCCCGCTGGCCTCGGGCTTCGCCATCATCGGCCCCCTGGCGGCGGTCGGCCTGTACGAGATGAGCCGGCAGCGCGAAATGGGCGCGCAGGTGGGATGGGCCAATGCCTTCGACGTGCTGAAGGCGCCGGCCGTGGGCGGCATCGCCGCGCTGGGCGTCATGCTGATCGTGCTGTTCCTGGCCTGGCTCGCGGTCGCCTGGGTGATCTTCCAGAACACCATGGGACCGGTCGTGCCATCATCGCCGCTGGCCTTCGCCCATGACGTTTTCTTTACCGCGGGCGGCCGGGCGATGATCGCGCTGGGCGTGGGCGCCGGCTTTGTCTTTGCGCTGCTGGCGATGATGCTCAGTGTGGTGTCCTTTCCGCTGCTGCTGGACCGCGATACAGGGCTGGACACCGCGATCACCACGTCCTTCCGCGCCGTGATCGCCAATCCCGGGCCGATGGCCCTGTGGGGGCTGGTGGTGGCGTCGCTGCTGCTGGCCGGCACCGCGCTGGTGTTTGTGGGCCTGACTGTGGCCGTGCCGGTGCTGGGTCATGCCACCTGGCATCTCTATCGCCGGCTGGTGGCCTGACGGCTTCCGCTTCGCGCATTTCTTGCTAATGTCCCTCAAAATAAAACCGGAGGGACATATGAAGATCAATTTCCTGGCAGGACTGGTTTTGACAACCACGGCTGCGCTGGCGCAACCGGCTACGGTGCCGCCGCCGCAGATGGTGCCGCATGCGGGGCCGGTGACCAAGGGACCGTACCAGCCCCAGGCGCTGTTGCCGGGCGGGATCGTGATGCCGGTGTGGCCGGCTGGATCCCCCTATCTCAACGCCAAGCGTGTCAGCGAGGCCGAGGTCTACACCATGGATCCGGCGGTCAATGGCCGTGTTTCGCGCATCGTCAATGTGCACAATCCCTCGATCGAGGTGCACCTCGCGGCGGAAAGCATGAACACAGGCACCGCGATTATCGTGGCGCCGGGCGGCGGCCATACATCGCTGGTGATCGGGCTGGAGGGCGCCGACCAGGTGCCGCAATTCTACCAGTACGGCATCAACACCATCATCCTGCGCTATCGGCTGCGCAAGGACGGCTATGACGCCAAGATCGATGCGGTCCGAGACATCCAGCAGGCCATCCGGCTGGTACGCGCCCACGCCGCCGAGTGGCACATCGATCCGCACAAGATCGGCGTGATGGGCTTTTCCGCCGGCGCCGAACTGACCATGGCGACGCCGCTGCAGTATCCGCAGTTCGATGCCGCGAACAACGCGCCCGGCGATTCCTTGGCCGGTATCTCGTCGCGGCCGGACTTCGTCGCCTCGATCTACCCAGGCCCGTCACTGTTCACGCCCAATGCTGTCAAGATCGCCGGCGTGCCGGCAATCCCCAAGGACGCGCCGCCGTCGTTCATCGCCGGCGCCGGCTTCCAGGACAAGGTGCATGCGGTATGGGCGGATGAGTATTTCAGCGCCATGCTGAATGCCGGTATCCCGAACGTCGAAATGCACATCTTCGCCCGCGGCGCCCATGGCGGCGGCTCGGGCTATCGCCAGTTCACTGCGGAAGGCAGCTGGGGCGACCGTTTTATCCACTGGATGCGCGACCTGGGCTTTTTCAACAAGTCCGGCGAACCCACTCTGGCGGCGCAAGACGTGGAAGCCTTCAAGAACGCGCCTCCCGCCAAGCCGTGAAATTGAAAAGGCGGCGCCGCGAGGCGCCGCCTTTTTATTTTTGCTTTGATACCGGTCAGTCGTGTTCCAGCTTCAGCACCTTGGCCAGCACCGTGTCGGCGATCCAGATCGTCTTCTGGTCTGCGGACACTGCCATGTAATGGCCTTCACCGACCTCGTTGGAATCCTGCACGGTGCCGTGCTTGCCGTACCAGCCCTGGACCTTGCCGTCCCAGCCCATCTTCAGCACCAGGCCGTCGCGGCCGGTGGACATCCACAGCTGTCCCTTGGCGTCTTGGTAGAAGCCGCAGGTCAGGTTGGAAAGCTGGATATCGCGATGGGTCTTCAGGTCCTTGTCAAAGATCAGGATTTTCTGGCTGGCGCGGTCGCCCACCCACACTTCGCCCGCCGGTGACACGATCACCGAATGGATGGTGGGGTATTTGCCGTCGGGATGCGCCAGGTTGAAGCTGGCCAGGAACTTGCCGTCCTTGTCGAACTTCATGACGCGCGGATCGCTGCCGGGTACCACCGGTGGCTTCACATAAACGCCCTTGGGATTGGAACTGCGCACCTGCGGAATGTCATAGGTGGCGCAGAAGGTGCAATCGGCCGGCGGCGAGGTGCCGCCATGGCTCTGCACCACATAGAAATTGTCGTCCCTGTCGAAGGCGATATCGAGCGGCTGGTTGAACATCCCGTTCCAGGCGCCATCGGTCCACGCGGCATTCTCGCCGCGGGTGCCGAACACTTTTTGCACTTCGCCCTTGCCATTCATTTTGTAAATGACGTTCAGGAAGCTATCGATCGCCCAGATATTGCCGTGGCGGTCGACCCGCAGCCCGTGCGGGTTCATCGCCATGTTGGGATTGAACACCCGCTTCACGGTGGTGCCGCTTGGGTCATATTCCACCATCATGATGGCGGGGTTGCGGTTGAAAACCAGCAAGTCGCCATTGGGCAGGATGGTGATGGCCGCGACATTGCCGAACTTCTCGCCGTTCGGCGCCACCGGACGCGCCCCGAAGTGATAGGGCAGCTGCGGCGCATCAGGAATCTTCACCGGGCCGGGCGGCTCGGGCTGGGTCGGGAAGGTCTGGGCCAGCACGGGCATCGTCATCAGCAGTGCGGCAGTCAGAAGCAGAGTTTTCATGTCAGGTCCTCTTGGGTTCAATAGCGGTCCACGCCTTTGGACTTCCACACCGCGCGCATGGCGGGGGAGGTGGCAAAGGCGACGAAAGCGGCGGCGTTCTTCGCATCGGCGGCGTGGGTGGAAATCCCCGCCGCCATGTCCATGTGCATGTTCAATTCGGCAGGCAGCATTCCGATAAGATACGGATTATCAGTCGGCGTATTGGCCGGGCTGTGCGGTCCATGAATGAGTCCCAACCCCATCGCCGCGGCGTCGCCGTCACCACGCTTCAGCGCCGGTTCGGCATCGCCCTTGATGGGTTGCGATTTGATGTCGGAAAATTCGGGATGTGCCAGCAGGCGTCCGCTCATCGCCGCCTGCATGCTGCCGCCCGCGGGATCTGTGTAGAAAACGACCGAAGCCGTCTTCATCGCTGCCGCCAGCGCCGGTACGGTGGCGATGTCGGGGGTGGGGGCTGAAGGCTTCTTGAACAGCCCGATCTCCACCCGGCCCAGCGGGGTGAAGCCGGTTGTGGTGCCGGTCAGAGAGGCTGTACCCATCAGGTCCATCGGCAGCATCACCACATCGGCGGGCTTGGCCGCGATATCGTCCATGATGGTGCCCATGCCATCCACCTGGATGGTCACTTTGACGCCGGTCTGTTTCTCAAAAGCGGCGGCGACGTCGCTGAGGCCGGAATTGGAAATCACGCCAGGACTGACGACGCGAATCTCGGCCGCCTGCGCCATGGAAACGGCACAAAGCGCCAGCGCGGCGGCCAGCCCGATGAAACGCATTCTTCCCCCGGTTTTCTTGCTCTTATCCGCCCAGCAAACGCCGGTTTGGCACGGATGGCAAGCCGGGTCAGTCGGTCTTCTTCACGCTTTGCGGCGCCGCGACATTGCCCAGATCTGCAACGGTTGCCTCCCAGGGGAAGGAAAGGGTGGGATCGTTGGCAAAGCGCTTCATCCGGATCACCAGCTTCGCACCCGCACCCGGCGCCAGCCGCACCGGGAAGGTAGCCGTATCTACATTGGTCGTCGCCGCACCATCCGACACCGAAACGATCTGGTGCTCGCCATAGGCGCCGCCCTGCACGATCACGCTGCGCGCCACGCTGGGGCTGACATTGACCAGGGTGACGGTGACATGGTCGGGCCCCCAGCCATCCACCAGCGCCGCCACATCCGGCGGCAAGCCGGCGCGGCGGCGTTCGGGGTCGAAATAGCGAAGCCGGCTGTAGAGCAGCGTGCCGCCCTGCTGCATCGAGGTGCGGTTCGTGCCAACGCCATGTTGCAGATACAGCCCTCCTTCGATCAACTGGGTGAGCGCCATGATGCTGGCGGGATTATAGTCCAGCGCGCTGTCGGCCAGCCGCATGTCGGGGCTGGTATTGTCGCTGTCCACAGTCTCCATCTGGCTGCGGATGCGCGCCAGCGCCGCGCGCAGGGCCTTCACCGGATAACCGGGATTGCTGCCTTCCAGAAAATCATACCACTCGGTCTCCACGCAGCGGGCACGGTCGGACGGCTTCATCGACAGGGCATAAATCTCCAGGAAGTTCTGCCGGTATTTTCCTGGTTTGAAGCTGTAAAAACCCTGGTCGCCAAACATGGTCGGTGTCGAAAATTTCCCGTCCACCACCTTGCCGGCCGCATCGAACTTGTCGGCCGTCTTGCGCCAGACATCCAGGTACTTGTCGTCGCCCTTTGAGAGCAGGTAGGCATTGTAGAAGCCACCCACGCACCATGGCACGCGGTTGCGGTCGGCCGGCTTGCCGGTCATGGGCACGATGGGGGAAAAGCCCCAGCCATAGGCGCCGGCATACCATTTGCCGTCGGGACCGCCGATCTTGCCGTCCAGGCCGATCTTGGAGGGGATGATGCCGCCATTGTCACGGGCGCGCTGCGCCCAGGCATCGCAATAGCCCAGGACCCAGTTCTTGTACTTCTGCTCATGGGTCAGCATGTAGGCGTTGGTGGCGAGCTGGGTCGTAGCCAGGTTCAGCGGATGGTCCCCCACCACATCGCCATAGCCTTCGAAATGCGCCAGCATGCCCTTGTAGGCGCCTTCCCCATGACCCAGTGATGGGAAGCGGTTTTCCACCTCTATGGGATCGCCCGTCCAGTCCAGCGCCGTGGCGTTGCGCAACATGGGACCGCGGCTGCCATTCATCAGGCTCTTGATGAGCTTCAGCTTGGGATCGTAATTCGGCGCGCCCGGATCTTCATCCATGTAGAAGCCGGCAAAGCGCTTTACCCGCTCGCGGTACCGCTGGTCATAGGGCGCGCCCAGCGGCATCAGGTTGAAGACCGTCAGGCCCTCGCCATTGTGCTGCCAGTCGAACTGGGCGGGGAATTCCTTGAAGTACATGCCCAGCCGCGCGATGGGGACGTCCACGGTCCTGGCGGCGCTGTACTGGCGCACATGACCCTCATAGGCCTTGGTGTACATCTGCCGCAGCACGTCATCGCCGCCCAGGGCATAGAGATGCGGCCAGTCATTCACATTTTCGATGGAGTCATCGGGGCCGTCATCGCCGCCGAAGCGTTCGGTTTCTTCCAGCCAGCCGGTGGCAGGATTGAAATAGCGGTGGAAGAACTTCACGCAGGCCGCGGTATGGGCATGAATCACTTCCCGCTGCAGCAGCGCCCATTCCGGCGGGTCAACCGGTGTGCTTATGGCGATCACCGCTTCTGCCCTGGCGGCGAGCGGCACCGCCATCAGCGCGGCGGATGACATCAGAAAGCTGCGGCGTGTCATACTCATCGTGTTTCCCCTTATTTACCGCGATCTTAGAGGCCGCGTCCGATCACTGGCCAAGCCAAATCGGCTATGGATCGATACTCAAATGACGTTTCACGGCCGTAATACCTCAATGCTGCGATTGCGAGCTTACGGCGTCAGCGACGCCAGATAGGCGGCGATATCCAGCCGCATGTCCGCCGTCATGTTGGCAACCTCCGGCTTCATCATGTCCGCCGCCGGTCCGCGCCGCGCGCCATGCCTGAAGTCGTAAAGTTGCCGCACCAGCCCGCTGGGGGAACGTCCGGCCAACGCCGGCGCCGCGCCATTGCCCTTATAGTTCGGACCGTGACACGCCGCGCAGGGGAAAGCGCCCGCGCCCGATTCCACCAGCGTCTTGCCATGCGCGACGGACCCCTTGGGCACATAGGCGATGAAGCCAGGGCGAGAAGCATGCGGTCCGGCATTCGTGCGGTTTTCCGGCACCTCGATGATACGCCTGCCGATCGGCTCCCTGCGCCCCGGTATCGCTCGCATGCCGCGCTGACCGATGGTGGTCCTGGGCACTTTGTCGGTTTCCACCACCCGGGCCCGCCCCGGGTGGCTGGGCGTGTTGGCCCAGTAAGGCAGGGGATCAGAATTCTGCGCCGCGAGCGCAGCGCCGTCCAACAACAATCCGGCGGCCAGCAAAATCCCGAGTCTGCGCATGCCGCTGCCTTTCATGAATGCGATTGGGGCATGACGGTCCAGGCCCGGCAAGTCTTTTCAAGACGCGCCGCCGCCATACGCTTCGATCAACACCACGCCGGCCATGATCAGAAGACCCCCAACCGCCTTCTGAACGAGATTGCGGGTGGACAGGTCTTCGCGCCCAAGCCGGGGAAAGAAAACGGTCAGCAGGACGCCGAATAGGAAAACAAAGAAGGTCGAGGTTGCTGAAATTGCCGAGACCAGCGCCACCGGCGCCAGCAGCGAGGCAAACCGCACCCCCAGCCCGCCGCCCAGGTTGATCAACTCGTTGGCGGCGTTCACACCCATCACCGCGCCGGGGTTTTTGCGAAACAGGTGGACGAATTGCTTGCGGTATTTCGGCACCGCCAGGATCGCGACCCCGAACACGCCTTCGCCCACGAAAGTCCAGAAGGTGGTGCTCCAGAACTCGTCATGGATGGCGAAGACCTTGAATACGACACTGGACAGCGCCAGCACGAAGGTGGCGGCGCACATCAGCAGCACCAGGCGCGGCTTGAATTTTCCCAGATGCAGCTTCCTGTCGAGCGACAGGCCGACGGCCCCGATCACGATCAGCCCCGCGCCCAGCAACTGGGTCCAGCGCGGCATTTCATGCAGCAGGATCAGTCCCAGCGCGAAGGTGAAAAGCGTGTTGGCCTGGAACAGCGGTGCCACAACCGACGCCTCCTCGCTCTGGATGGCGCGCAGATAGAACAGCATGGCGGCCATGTAGAGGATGCCCGACACCGTCATCACGCCGGTGGCCAGCCAGGGCAGCGCCAGGACGCTGGGTTCGAACAGCCAGATGACGGGAAGCGCGAACACGCCCAGAAAGGCCGTGAACACCATCAGCACGGCGGTGTCGCTGTGCCGGAAATATTTATCGACCAGGAATTTGTCTATGTGGGTGGAGATCGCCCACAGCAGCGGCCCGGAGAAGGCGTAGAGAAGCCACATCTCCGGGCCTGCTCTGAACTACTTGCCGGGAATCAACACGTCCTTGACGGGCGTGCGCGGCGCGGTGCCCTTGTCGATCACCAGCGTCACCGCCAGCTTGACCGGGCCGGTGCCGGGTACGGGGCGGGCGTCATGCGGCGCCTCGCGCGGCACCAGGAAGCTTTCGCCGGCATGGATGATCTTGACCGGCTGGCCCTTCACATAGAGTTCGAAAGTGCCCTGGACGACCTCGGTCATCTCCACGCCGTTGTGGATATGCGGCGTGACGCTTTCGCCATCCTGCAGGCTGCGGGTCTGGATGATGATCTGCTGGTCCTTGCTGCCGGCCGGAATGTCATAAATCTGTTTGTCAGGACCGGTGGGGACCGCCATCTGGCCGCCCGACTGGGCAAAGGCCGCGGTCGCGGCAAGAACGGCAACACCGGCAAGCAATAGCGTTTTCATGACGTCACTCCCTCAAAATTTGGCGCAGATTGGCGCGTTGGCCGCGCGCTGGCAAGCTAGAGCGCCTTGACCTTCGCATCTGCGGCAGCCGCCGTTCCCAGCGCGTTGCGCAGCGGGAACAGGAAGGCATCGGCCTCGATCTCGAACACATCGCCGTCCCGGGTCTGGATGTCGGCGCTGAAGGACAGGGTGGCGGTGCCAAAGAAATGCACATGCACATCGCCCGGCCGGCGGAAGCCCGGATACTTGAAATGATGGGTTTCCAGGTTGGCGATGGTGTGGCTCATGTTGGTTTCGCCCGACAGGAAGGGCTTGTCGAACAGGATCTCGTTGCCGCGCCGCACGCGGCTGCGGCCGGTGACGGCGGCGGGCAGATCGCCCGTCAGCAGGTCCGGCCCGAAGCTGCACTGGCGCAGCTTGGAATGGGCCAGCCACAGATAGTTGAACTTCTCGGTGACATGGTCGGAGAATTCATTGCCCAGCGCGAATCCGACGCGCCAGGGGGTGCCGTCATCGCCGATGATGTAGAGGCCCACGATCTCCGGCTCCTCGCCGCCATCCTGCGCGAAGGCGGGCGAAGAAAAACCCGCTTCCGGCGCCACGATGCTCGATCCGTCGCCCTTGTAGAACCATTCCGGCTGGAATCCCGTTTCACCCGGCTTCGGCTTGCCGCTTTCCACGCCATGCTTGAACATCTTCATGGAGTCGGTGAGCACGTCTTCGCCCGCCAGCTTCTTGTGCATGGCATCGCGCCCTTCGGCCGAGCCCAGATGAGTCAGCCCGGTGCCGGTCACCACCAGATGCGCCGGATCGGCATGATCGATCGGCGCCAGCACCCGGCCGTCGGCCAGCGCCTCGCGGATATCCACCGTCTCGCCCAGTCCCAGGCTTTCCACCATGGCGGCCAGCGAGACGCCAGCCGCGATCGCCTTGCGCGCCAGTTCATAGGTGGTGGCGACGCCGGCGATCACTTGGCCATGGGTGTCATTGCCGAGGGCGGCGATGGCGCGCGCCCCGTCCTTGGTCCGAAATTGCACCAGCCTCAGCACCATGACTGTATTCCTTTTGGGGCCGCCTTTTTGGCGCGCCCCGCGCCCAAAGGCAAATCAGCGGCTTTCCAGCCAATGCACGCTGAACAGCCGCTCTTCGTCGGTCCAGACGGCGCGGGGGCTGAAGCCGGCCGATACCGCCATCTCGCGAAAATTTTCGATGGTGTATTTGTGGCTGTCTTCGGTGTAGAGCGCTTCGCCCTGGGCAAATTCGAATTGCTCGCCCCACAGGGTCACGATCTGCCGCTTCAGGCTGACCAGGTACATCTCGATCCGCTGCATCGGAACATTGTAGGGCGCATAATGGGCGAAGGCGTCGATGTCGAAATCGGCGCCCAGCTCGCGGTTCGCCCGGACCAGCAGGTTCTTGTTGAAGCGGGCCGTAACGCCGGCCGCGTCGTTGTAAGCGTCGTGCAGGCGCGTCGGGTCCTTCACCAGATCGACCCCGATCAGAAGGCCGCCGCCGTTCAGCACGGCACGCATCCGCCGCAACAGGGCCGCTGCTGCCTCGGGCCGGAAATTTCCGATGGTGCTGCCGGGGAAGAAGCCCGCGCGCCGCGCCTGGCCTGGAATATCCATCGGCAGCGTGAAATCGGCCACCACCGGCCGCACCTCCAATGCGGGATAATCCGCGGCAAGCGTCTGCACCACGTCCTGCAAATATTCGCCGGAGATATCGAGCGGCACATAGGTGTGCGCCATGCCCTGATCCAGCAGGATGCGGATCTTGCGCAGCGAACCGGCGCCGAATTCCACAATCTCCGCGCCATCGCCCATCAGCGCGGCAATCTCCGGCGCATGGCGGCGCAGCAATGCGGTCTCGGTACGGGTCTGGTAATATTCGGGGAGGTCGCAGATTTCATCGAACAGCTGCGAGCCCGGCGCGTCATAGAAATATTTTGCGGAAATCTGCTTGGGCGATTTGCGCAGGCCTGTCATCAGGGCATCGGCGAAACTGTCGGCCGGCGGTGTGCAGGCCGGATGCAGGCGGGCAAGTGGGGTGTCCATCAGATGTCCTCTGCCAGGCGAATTCCCGAAAACTGCCAGCGTGTCGCGGGCGGGAAGAAGTTGCGATAGGTGGAGCGAATATGCCCCGGTGGCGTCGCGACAGAGCCGCCGCGCAGCACCACCTGGCCCACCATGAACTTGCCATTGTATTCGGCGGCGATGCCTTCAAAGGCCTTGAAGCCGGGATAGGGATCATAGGAGGAGCGCGTCCATTCCCACACGGCGCCATGCGCGAAGAGGGGAGCGGCAGTTTCCCATTCGAACTCGGTGGGCAGGCGGACCTTGGCCCAGGCGGCATAGGCTGCGGCTTCAAAGAAGCTCACATGCTCGACCGGCGCATTGGGGTCCAGCGGCTGTACGCCCGACAAGGTGAACACGCTTTCCGTGCCGTCATTGTCCTTCAACCAGTAGAGCGGCGCTTCCCAGGCTTCTTCCTGTACCCTGGCCCAGCCGTCCGACAGCCAGAATTCGGCGCGGCGGTAGCCACCGTCCGCGATGAAAGCCTTGTATTCGCTGTTGCTGACTGGCCGCGAGGCGATGCGGAAGGGCTGCAGCAGGACCTGGTGGCGCGGGCTTTCATTGTCGAAGGCGAAGCCGCCGCCATCATGGCCAATCAGCGAGACGCCGCCCGGCAGCGAAATCCTGTCCAGCGGCGTGATCGCATGCGGCGCCGGCGCCGCTGCACAGTAAGTCGGCAGCAGCGGATTGCTGAAAAAGGCATGCTTGATATCGGTGAGGATCAGCTCCTGATGCTGCTGTTCATGATGCAGCCCCAACAGGATCGCATCCTGCAGGCTTTCATCGTCGAACGCGCCGGCCATCGCCGCATCAACATGCGCGCGCCAGGCATAGACCTGGTCGAGGGAGGGCCGGGTGATCAATCCGCGCCTGGGGCGGGGATGCCGGGGGCCCAGCGCCTCGTAATAGGAATTGAACAGATAGGCGAAGCGGGAATCGAAGGGCCGATACCCCGGCACTTGGGACAGCACCACGGTTTCGAAGAACCAGTTGGTGTGTGCCAGATGCCATTTGACCGGGCTGGCATCGGGCATCGACTGGACGCCGGCATCTTCCGCCGACAGGGGTGCCGCCAACGCTACGCTATGGGCGCGTATCGCCGCATAGGCCTGCGCCAGCGGAACGGACTGTTGGACGGCGGCTTTCATGCTGGTCCCCATTCGACAGGATGCCCCTGAAAGACAGGTAGGCGCACGCCCCGGAAATACAAACAAACTGGAAGGAAAACAGGCGGCGCGGGCCAAAGTTCCTCCTGTTAATACACAATAATTCCAGCAATTTGGTGTGATTTGGAACTTTTCATGGTCCGGAGGCGTTGAGGCGTCGGGGTAGGTGCATTCCGCGCCGAAAGACGTAGAAGCATGAACCTGCATGCCAAAACACCGATGACGGACCGGCCCGTACCCGAATTCCTCAATGGCGGCGGGGAGATGGGCGCGGCCATGCGGGCGTTTGACTGGTCGGCCACCCCACTGGGTCCGCCCCAGGCCTGGCCCCGGACCTTGCAGACCTGCCTGCGCATCATGCTGGCCTCGCGCCAGCCCATGTGGGTGTGGTGGGGGCCACAGCTGATCAATTTTTACAATGATGCCTATCGCGTTGTGTTGCAGAACAAGCATCCTGCCGCCCTGGGCGGGCCGGCGCGCGAGGTCTGGGCGGAGATCTGGAGCCAGATCGAGGTCCGGATCGCCGCCGCCATGGCGGGGGAAGCCTCCTATTCCGAAGCCGAACTGCTGGTGATGGACCGCAGCGGCTATCCGGAAGAAACCTATTACACTTTCTCTTTCTCGCCTGTGCCGCAGGACGATGGCAGCATCGGCGGCATCGTCTGCGCCAACAATGATGACAGCGACCGGGTGATCGGGGCGCGGCGGCTGGCTTTGTTGCGCGAGATCGCCACCCGCACCTGGGAAGCCAGGTCGGTGGCGGAGGTCTATGTGCTGGCCGCGCAGGCGCTCGGCACCGATCCGCGTGACATGCCTTTCGCCCTGATCTACCGGCTTGACGATGATGGGGCGCGGGCCACCCTGCGCGGAACCGCCGGCATCGACGTGGGCCATGCCGCAGCGCCGGAATCCCTGGCGCTGGACAGCGCGGCGCTCTGGCCGCTCAGCGAGGCCATCCGCAGCGGCACGCGCCGTCATGTCGCCCATCTCGGACAGAAATTCGCCAACCTGCCGCGTGGTGCCTGGCTGGAAGCGCCCGATGACGCGGTCCTGCTGCCGCTTGTCACCAGCGCCGACGCCGCGCCGCGGGGTGTGCTGGTGCTGGCGGCCAATCCTTTTCGCCGGCGTGAAGACGACAGCTTCGACCATTTCGCCGCCCTGGTGGCGCGCCAGATCGCCAGCGCGATCGTCGCGGTTGAGACCGCCGAACTGAACCGCGAACGCGCCAAGGCGGCGGACATGCTGGGGCTGGAGATCGAGCATCGCCGCCGCATCGAGCGACACCAGAACCTGCTGCTGGATGAACTCAATCACCGGGTGAAGAACACGCTGGCCACCGTCCAGGCCATGGCGATCCAGACCCTGAAGGGCGTGGACGTGGCGGCGCGCGACGCCTTCCTGGCGCGGCTGTTCGCGCTGTCCAGCCAGCATGATCTTCTGACCCTGGACAACTGGGAAGGCGCCTCGCTGGAAGGCGTGGTACGGCGGGCGCTGCGGCCCTATCGCGACGATGACCGCAGCCGCTTCACGGTCGAAGGCCCGGCGGTGCATCTGGATCCCAAGCGCGCCTTGGCGCTGGGCATGGGCTTCCATGAACTGGCGACCAATGCGGCCAGGTATGGTGCCCTGTCGAATGCCGATGGCAGCGTTGATGTCAGCTGGACCATCGTTCCGGATGGCAAGAGTTTGAAGCTGCACTGGGAAGAGCGTGGCGGGCCCGCGGTGCAGGAGCCGGCACGTCGCGGCTTCGGCCTGCGCCTGATCGAGCACGGACTGGGCCGCGAGCTGGGCGGTGCGGTGACGGTGAATTTCGCCCCCGGCGGGCTGGTGTGTGAATGGGATATGAGGCTTTCGTGATGCATGACGTGAAACGAATCCTGATCGTGGAAGACGAAATCGTGGTGGCGCTGTTCATGGAGGATGTCTTGGCGGAGTTCGGCTATCAGGTGGCCGGGGTGGTGGGCCATCTGGCCGACGCCATGAACCGTGACATCGATTATGACGGGGCGGTGCTGGATGTGCATCTCAACGGCAAGAGCGTGTTCGATTTCGCCGACCGGCTGGCGCAGAACGGCACCCCCTTTGTTTTTGCCACCGGCTATGGCGAACGCGGCGTCCCCGAGCGCTTTGCCGGCCGCCCGGTGCTGCAGAAGCCTTTTTCCCCGGAAGACCTGCGGCTCGCCCTCGACAAGATCACGCCTCTGGCGGCCTAGCGGGCTTTTTCGGGAAATCGGCCAGATACTTGAAATTTTGTTTCAAGGTTCCTTAACGTCCGGGCAACCCTGTCCCCATTGCAGACCCGGTATGTGACCGGAAAGCCGCAGAAAACCTCTTGTTTCGGTTGGAGTGGAACCTCCGGTCTGGTAATTTCCTGCCACCTACAGAGGGGGCCCTGACAGGGCTGGACGATGAGAAAGCTTGTGCACACTGCGGTCTTCGCCGCGGGGTTTGCTGTCGCTTCGGCGATGGGAGCCTCTGTGTACGCGGCTGACATCTCGCCAAGCCTGCAATCCTTCGGCGCCTCCAACGCCATTTCGGCCTATCAGCTGTCCGCCACCGGCGTCACCGGCTACGCGTTGCAGCCCACGGTCGATGCCGCGCTGGACCATAGCGGTGCGCGCCTGGCCGATGCCGCCTATGGCGCGCCGCTGATGTCGTCCTTCGCCACCAGCACTGTGCTCACGCCCAACCTGGCGCTGGACGCCGGTGCGGGCCTGGATATCGCATCGCGCTTCACCAACTACGCCGCCGCAGCGCCGGCTTCGCCCTTCCTGTCGGCGGTCAGTGCGCCCTTTCTCGACCTTGCCAATGGCGGCCGCTACAGCGGCGTCACCTTCGTGCCCACATCGGATGTGCGTGTGCGCCTGGGCACATCGGTGAACAGCGAGCGGCTGGACAGCTTTCATTTCGGTCCCGCCGCGCCCACCGGCAATCTGGGTTTCATCTATGATGCCAGCCAGACGCGCTCGCTGCTGGCCGGCCTGTCCTGGGATATCTCCGGGCTTCTGGGCGTGGACCTGACCGGCATTTCGTCCGACCGCTCAGGCGTGCCGCTGGGCATTGCCAATGCGAGCATCATTGCGCCCAAGGCGTCCACCCAGGCGCTGGGCGTCGCCGCCCATGTCAATATTGGCCAGAGCTGGGTGACCACGGCGTCCTTCAGCGAGGGCCTGACCCAGCTGGAACAGCGTCCCGGCCTGAACACCAATCTGCGGGAACAATCCTACTCCATCGCCGTCGCCAAGCATGGCTTGTTCGGTGACGATACGCTGGGTCTCTCATTCTCGCGTCCCGCCCCCAGCATGGCCGGCAGCCTCTCCACGCTGATGGGGTCGGGCGACCTGCCGCCGCTGGTGGTGGCGAGCGCACCGTCGCTGGCACTGGGCCGCGCAGCCACCGAGAACGATATCCAGCTGGGCTATGTCACCAACTTCCTGAACGGCGCGGTGGCGCTGCAGACCAATGCCGCCTACCAGACCAATTTCCAGGGCCAGCCGGGCGCCACCAGCGTGTCGCTGCTCAGCCGCGCGAAGATCAAGTTCTGATCTTCCGCTGGGACGCCTGACGTCCTAAAACCCACTTCGTTTCGTACAAAGGACATCCCCATGGCCGGGCCGCAATTCGTTTATGTGATGAAGGGTCTTTCCAAGACCTATCCTGGCGGCAAGCAGATCCTGAAGGATATCTGGTTGTCCTTTTATCCCGGGGCCAAGATCGGCATCGTGGGCGTCAACGGCGCGGGCAAGTCCACCCTGATGAAGATCATGGCCGGCATGGATCCCGAATATACCGGCGACGCCTGGGCCGCTGACGGCGTGCGCATGGGGTACCTGTCGCAGGAGCCGCAGCTCGATCCGACCAAGGATGTGCGCGGCAATGTGATGGAAGGCGTCGCCAAGAAGCAGGCGCTGGTGGATCGCTTCAACGAGATCGCCAACAACTATACCGACGAAACCGCCGATGAGATGTCGAAGCTGCAGGACGAGATCGAGGCCCAGGGCCTGTGGGATCTCGACAGCAAGGTGGACCAGGCGATGGATGCGCTGCGCTGCCCCGATGGCGACGCCCAGGTCGAAACCCTGTCGGGCGGCGAGCGCCGCCGCGTTGCGCTGTGCAAGCTGCTGCTGGACGCGCCCGACATCCTGCTGCTGGACGAACCCACCAACCATCTGGACGCGGAATCGGTGGAATGGCTGGAAGCGACGCTGCGCGAATACAAGGGCTGCGTGATCCTGGTCACCCATGACCGCTATTTCCTCGACAATGTGACGTCGTGGATCCTGGAACTGGACCGCGGCAAGGGCATCCCGCATGA
>JAQGLO010000131.1 GCA_028292825.1 Alphaproteobacteria bacterium
ACCGGGCTGCCGTACAATTTGGTCTGGACCCAGGTTCCAAGGGTCTGGGACTTCCACCACGAAAAAAGCATGCAAAACCGCTGTGAGGATTCGACCGGACTATAGGGCCGGGCCGGGAATTCCGCCAATGCTGCAATGCGTGAGAATCCCGCTTTTGGGGTTATCCCCAATCCCTCCAAAGGCGGCTGTGACGCTGTGATGAAATCTCGCGGAAAAATATTTCGGAGCCTTAATACTTGACCCGCTTGACTCGCGGCTTTTCCACAGAGTTCCAGCCTACCAGTACTAGTGCGTAAGCCTTTCCTAACCACTATTCGCTTGCGCGCTCCTTTCCGGCGTGTCCATACTTTGGGCCAGTCGCCGCCCGTAACCACCATATCTGGCAAGCCATCCCGCCGCGAAAAGCCGCTTTCGTGGGCGGGAAATTGTCTCCGGAACGGTGGCCAGGCGGCGCTGGGGCCGAGTTCATCACGCAATCGCAGGATCGCAAGCCATGCGCATTTCCCGTCATTTCACGGTCGAAGGCCATTCCCCCTATGAGGGCATTGCCTTTCGCGGCGCCGCCAGCGAGATCCGCAATCCCGACGGCTCCATCGTCTTCGCCCAGACCGACATCGAAGTGCCGGAAGCCTGGAGCCAGGTCGCCAGCGACGTGCTGGCCCAGAAGTATTTCCGCAAGGCCGGCGTGCCCAAGGCGCTGAAGCCGGTGCCCGAGGAAGGCGTGCCGGAGTTCCTGTGGCGCAAGCAGGCGGCGTCGAAGGACAGCAAGGAAACCACCGGCGAGAAATCCGCCAAGCAGGTGTTCGACCGCCTGGCCGGCACCTGGGCCTATTGGGGCTGGAAGGGTGGCTATTTCGACGCCGAGACCGACGCCCAGGCCTTTTATGACGAGCTCTGCCACATGCTGGCGTCGCAGAAATGCGCCCCCAACTCGCCGCAATGGTTCAACACCGGGCTGCACTGGGCTTACGGCATCGATGGTCCCGGCCAGGGCCATTACTATGTCGATCACAAGAGCGGACGGCTGACCAAGTCGGCCAGCGCCTATGAACATCCCCAGCCGCATGCCTGCTTCATCCAGAGCGTCAAGGACGACCTGGTGAATGACGGCGGCATCATGGATCTGTGGACGCGCGAGGCGCGCCTGTTCAAGTACGGCTCCGGCACCGGCACCAACTTCTCGCCCCTGCGCGGCGCGGAAGAAAAGCTGTCGGGCGGCGGCAAGTCGTCGGGCCTGATGAGCTTCCTGAAGATCGGCGACCGCGCCGCCGGCGCCATCAAGTCGGGTGGCACCACGCGCCGGGCCGCCAAGATGGTGATCGTGGATATCGACCATCCCGATATCGAGGATTTCATCGACTGGAAGGTGATCGAAGAGCAGAAGGTTGCTGCCCTGGTGACCGGGTCCAAGCTGGCCGAACGGCATTTGAAGGCCGTGCTGAAGGCCTGCGTCAACTGTGAAGGCTCGGGCGGCGACTGCTATGACCCGCAGAAGAACCCGGCCCTGCGCCGCGAGATCAAGGCGGCGCGCAAGTCGCTGATCCCCGACAACCTGATCGAGCGCGTCATCAGCTTCGCGCGCCAGGGCTTCAAGGACATCGACTTCCGCACCTATGACACCGACTGGGACAGCGAGGCCTATACCTCGGTCGCCGGCCAGAACTCCAACAACACTGTGCGAGTCACAGACGCCTTCCTGAAAGCCGTGCAGGAAGACGGCGACTGGCAGCTGACCAATCGCGGCAATGGCAAGGTCGCGCGCAACATCAAGGCGCGCGAATTGTGGGACAAGGTGAATTATGCCGCCTGGGCCTGTGCCGATCCGGGGATCCAGTTCCACGACTCCATCAATGACTGGCACACCTGCCCGGCCGGCGGTGAAATCCGCGCCAGCAATCCGTGCAGCGAATACATGTTCCTGGACGATACCGCCTGCAACCTGGCGTCGCTGAACCTGATGCAGTTTCGCAAGGGTGAAGGCGTCAAGACCTTCGACGTCGAAGCCTTCGAGCATGGCGTCCGGCTGTGGACCATGGTGCTGGAGATATCGGTGCTGATGGCGCAGTTTCCCAGCAAGGAAATCGCCCAGCTCTCCTATGATTATCGCACCCTGGGGCTTGGCTTCGCCAATATCGGCGGCCTGCTGATGAGCGCCGGCGTGCCCTATGACAGCCGCGAAGGCCGCGCCACCGCCGGCGCGATCTCGGCGCTGATGACGGGCGTATCCTATGCCACCAGTGCCGAAATGGCGGGCGAGCTTGGCGCCTTCCCGGAATACGCCGCCAGCAAGGACGCCATGCTGCGGGTGATCCGCAACCATCGCCGCGCCGCGCATGGCGAGGACAAGGGTTATGAAAAGCTGGCCACCGCGCCCGTGTCGCTGGACCTGAAGGCGATCGACGACAAGGCGCTGGCGGAAGCCGCCAGGCGCGCCTGGGACGATGCGCTGTCGCTGGGCAAGGAACACGGCTTCCGCAACGCGCAGGCCACCGTGATTGCACCCACCGGCACCATCGGCCTGGTGATGGACTGCGACACCACCGGCGTCGAACCGGACTTCGCGCTGGTGAAGTTCAAGACTCTGGCCGGCGGCGGCTATTTCAAGATCATCAACCGCTGCGTGCCCGAAGCGCTGGCGAATCTGGGCTATGGCCAGGCCGAGATCGACGCCATCGTCGCCTATGCCGTGGGTCATGGCACCCTGGAAGATTATCAGGGCCGCATCAACCAGGACTCGCTGGAAGCCAAGGGCTTTGGCGAGGAGCAGATCGGTGAGATCGAGGGGGCGCTGGAGGCGGCATTCGATATCCGCTTTGTCTTCAACAAATACACGCTGGGCGCCAAATTCTGCACGGAGGTGCTGAAGCTGGACGCCGCTACCATGGACGCGCCGGATTTTGACATGCTGAAGTCGCTGGGCTTCAGCCGCGCCGACATCGACGCCGCCAACCTGCATGTCTGCGGCGCCATGACCCTGGAAGGCGCGCCGTATCTGAAGGAACAGCATCTGGCCGTGTTTGACTGCGCCAATCCGTGCGGCCGCACCGGCAAGCGGGCGCTGAGCGTGGAAAGCCATATCCGCATGATGGCGGCGGTGCAGCCCTTTATCTCGGGCGCCATATCCAAGACCATCAACATGGCCAACAGCGCCGCGGTGAAGGATTGCGGCGAGGCGTATATGATGTCCTGGAAGCTGGGGCTGAAGGCCAATGCCCTGTACCGCGACGGCTCCAAGCTGAGCCAGCCGCTGTCCAGCCAGGTCTTCGCCTTTGCCGACGAGGAAGACGACGAACTGGAAGCGCCGCGCGTGGCCGCGCAACAGACGGTTGTGACCGAGCGCATCGTCGAGCGTGTCATCGAGAAGGTGCGCAGCCATGAGCGCGAGCGCCTGCCCCATCGCCGAAAGAGCTATACCCAGAAGGCCATCGTGGGCGGCCACAAGGTCTATCTGCATACCGGCGAATATGAAGACGGGCGGCTGGGCGAAATCTTCATCGACATGCACAAGGAAGGCGCCGCCTTCCGCAGCCTGATGAACAATTTCGCCATCGC
>JAQGLO010000174.1 GCA_028292825.1 Alphaproteobacteria bacterium
CCCAGCAGCTTTTCCAGGTCGCCGCCTTCCTTGAGCGCCAGCTGGGTGGCGGACTTCACGAAATCCTTGAAATCGTCATTGCGGGCGACGAAGTCGGTTTCGGCATTCACTTCCAGCAGCACACCGGCGCCGCCGTCCACGGCCACGCCCACCAGGCCTTCGGCGGCGGCGCGGCCGGCCTTCTTGGCGGCCTTGGAGATGCCCTTCTTGCGCAGCCAGTCGATGGCGGCTTCCATGTCGCCATTGCTCTCGGTCAGCGCGTTCTTGCAGTCCATCATGCCGGCGCCGGTCTTGTCGCGCAGGTCCTTCACCATCGATGCGGTGATGTTGGTCATGGGAATCTCCAGTTCGTGGATTGTGGCCCGCATGCTTTCGCATGCGGGCACAGCAACAGTTTGATGCTTAGGCGGTCGCCGGTTCGGCTTCGACCAGCTGCGGCGAGGTGTCTTCGATTTCCTCGGCCGCACCCAGGTCCACGCCGGCTTCGACCTGGCCCTGCGACAGGCCGTCGATGACGGCGCGCGCGGCCAGGTCGCAATACAGCGCGATGGCGCGGGCGGCGTCGTCATTGCCCGGGATCGGGAAGGCGATGCCGTCCGGATCGGAATTGGAGTCCAGGATGGCCATGACCGGGATGCCGAGCTTCTTGGCTTCGGCGATGGCGATGGCTTCCTTGTTGGTGTCGACCACGAACAGCAGGTTCGGGACGCCGCCCATTTCCTTGATGCCGCCCAGCGAGCGTTCCAGCTTGTCCTGCTCGCGCAGCAGGCCCAGCAGTTCCTTCTTGGTCAGGCCCGACTGTTCGGCGGTGGTCAGGGTCTCTTCGATGGTGCGCAGGCGGCGGATCGAATGGCTGATGGTCTGCCAGTTGGTGAGCGTGCCGCCCAGCCAGCGATGATTCACATAATACTGGGCGCAGCGCTTGGCGGCGGCAGCGACCGGCTCGGACGCCTGGCGCTTGGTGCCGACGAAAAGAATGCGGCCACCACCGGCAGCAACTTCGCGCAGGGTGACCAGTGCCTGGTGCAGCAACGGCACGGTCTGGGTCAGGTCGAGAATGTGGATGTCGTTGCGCTGTCCATAGATGAACGGGGCCATCTTCGGATTCCAGCGCTGCTGGCGATGACCGAAGTGAGCGCCCGATTCGAGCAGCTGACGCATGGAAAATTCTGGCAGAGCCATTGTTCAGTCTCCTTTACCGGTTGGCCAGATGCGCGGGTTATCCCCTTATGAGGGACACCGGACGGCGACACAGGAACACCCTGCGAAAGCCACCCGCGCATGCGAGATGGCGGGCTTATACGCAGTGATCCCCGCCCCCGCAACAGCTTTCTGGGGCCGGGAATTGGGAACCGCTTCAGGGGCTTATCAGAAAAATACCGGGGCTCCTTGCAATTCCGATAGTTCAAGATATATCTTGAGTCGTCTAAGTCACTATTGGAGTACATATGAGACATCACCATAACCACGGCCATGACGGCCACCACCTGCACGGCTTTGTCCGCCATATGGCCCGCCATTTCGGCCGCCATCGCGGCGAATCCTGGGGCGAAGAGAGCGGCCATGGCCGTGGCCGCCGCCGGGTCTTTGACGCCGCCGAACTGCGCCTGGTCCTGCTGAAGCTGCTGCAAGACCAGCCGCGCCACGGCTACGACCTGATCCGCGCCGTGGAAGAACTGAGCGCCGGCGCCTATTCGCCCAGCCCCGGCGTGGTCTATCCCACCCTCACCCTGCTGGCCGAAATGGGCCACACCAGCGAAGACCTGACCGACACCAGCCGCAAAACCTATGCGGTGACGGCCGAAGGCATCGCCTTCCTCGACGCCCGCAAGGCCGAAGTGGAAGCGCTGATGGCGCGCCTGGCCGAAATGGGCCAGCAGCGCGAACGCGTGGACGCCACCTCCATCCGCCGCGCCATGGGCAACCTGCGCACCGTGCTGATGAACCGGCTGGGCGGCGAGGATGCCAGTCCCGAAACCCTGCATGCGGTGACCGCCATCCTCGACGACGCGGCGCAGCGCATCGAACGGCTGTAAACCGGTTACCCTTGGCGTGCGTGGTTTTCCGGCGCAAAGCCTGAAACCACGCGCCGGGGGCGAGCGGCGGGGTCGAGCAGCAGATGGATGACCCAGCCCACGGCAACGGCCAGCAGGACCACGCTGGCCGCAGTCATCGGCCTGGGACCCCGATCCAGCCCGAACAGCGGGGTATGCTGGGCCAGCCAGATCACGCTGAGATGTGACGCATAAAGCGGATAGGAAACCGCCCCCAGTGGCGCAAACCAGCCGGGCGCCCGGGCCTCGCCCCGCACCAGCAAGGCAATCAGCAACGGCGCCGCCAGGGTCACGATTCCCAGATCGACCAGCGGCGACAGTCCCGGCGGCAAACCCGCCAGGGCCAGCCAAGCCGCCAGCGGCAGCAGGGGCGTCACCTGCGGCAAGCGTGCGAATGCCCCTGCCCGGTGCCCGCGATACAGCACCACGCCGATCAGGAATTCCGGCAGGGCGCGCAAGCCCCCGAACCAGAGATCAGCGCCGGTCATGCCGAAAGACCAGCCGCCCGGACTGGCGAAGGCCTGGGCAGTTGCCAGCGCCAACAGCAGCGCGGCAGCCGCCAGCAACAGTGGCGTCGTCACG
This sequence comes from Alphaproteobacteria bacterium, assembly GCA_028292825.1. Lineage (GTDB taxonomy): Bacteria > Pseudomonadota > Alphaproteobacteria > Micropepsales > Micropepsaceae > Rhizomicrobium. Next base: position 2,637 of record JAQGLO010000174.1, read on the forward strand.
CGGCGCAGCCATTTGGCAAACAGGACATTGACGATCAGCTCCCACAACAGCGTCCAGGCCACGAAATTGACGGGATAGGCAAAGACACCGGCCGCGAAATACGGCACCAGCATCAGCGCCATGGGGCCCAAGGTCAGAACATTCGCCGGTGACATCGCCGGATCGTAATGGCTGCGCGCCAGCGCCGCGGCAATGCACAGCGCGGTGCCGGCCCAATAGACCGGCGCCAGCCGCACGATGCGCGCTTTCAAAAACGCCCAGGCGCCAAGCCCGTTCGCCAGCCGCGCGTCATAGCTGGCGCAGATCACAAACCCCGACAGGATGAAAAAGACGTCCACCGCCAGATAGCCATGGCAGAAGATCGCGCCCGCATTGAACAGCATTTCGCTGTGCAGCAAGACGACGGTGAGTGCGCAGACGCCGCGCAGGCCGTCGAGACCGCGGAAGCGCTGTTTTGCAGGACGATCAGCCATGCTCCAGTTTCGGCCAACAAGATTACCAATTGGTAGAATCTGCGTGGTAAACATCGCTTATGCGCAAAGATCCCATCCGCGACCCCATTAGGTCAGTCATCCGCCAGCTTGAGCCCAGCGGCATCACCAAGGTGACCGCGCTCGGCCTGGGCAATCCCGATGTGCTGCCGCTATGGTTCGGCGAGACCGACCTGGCGACGCCGCCTTTTATCCGGAAGGCGGCAATCGACGCGCTGGAGGACGGCAAGACCTTCTACACCAATGCGCGCGGCATCCTGCCCCTGCGCGAGGCGATCCGCGATTTCCACAAGCGCACCTGCGGCGCCGATATCGACGTGGCCCGCATCACCATACCTGGCGCCGCCATGCTGGCGGTCGTCACCGCGCTGCAGATGGTGTGCGAGACCGGCGACAATATCGTCATCGTCTCGCCCATCTGGCCCAACATCTTCCAGGCCGCCAAGGTCGTGGGCGCCGAGCCGCGCCTGGTGCGGCTGGACGAGAATTGGGACACCGGCAAATGGACGCTGGATTTCGACAAGCTGTTCGATGCCTGCGATGACCGCACAAGGGCGATGTTCATCTGCTCGCCCTCCAATCCCACCGGCTGGACGCTGACGGCGGCGGAACAGAAGACCATTCTCGACTTCGCGCGCGAACGCGGCATCGCCATCATCGCGGACGAAGTCTATGGCACCCTGGTCTATGACTGTGCACCGCATGCGCCGTCATTCCTGTCCATCGCCGACGACGAAGACGCGGTGTTCGCGGTCAACAGCTTCTCCAAGCCCTGGGCCATGACCGGCTGGCGCATCGGTTGGCTGGTGCATCCCAGAAGCGTCGAGCCCGCCGCCGCCGCCATGGCCCAGTGCAACAACACCGGCAGCACACACTTCCTGCAATATGGCGCACTGGCCGCGCTGTCGCCGGAGGGCGATGCCTTTCGCGGCACGTTGCTGGAACGCTGCCGCGGCGGCCGCGATGTGGTGGAGGAATGGATCCGTGGCCAGAACCGTGTGCGCTGGCTGCGCCCCGAAGGCGCCTTCTATGGTTTCCTGCAGGTCGATGGCCTGACCGACAGCTTGGGCTTCGCGCAGCGCATGGTCACCGACGACAAGGTCGGCATGGCGCCGGGCTGGGCCTTCAGCCTGGGCGACAAACGCGACGACAGCTATCTGCGCCTGTGCTTCGCGCAGGACCCCGCCAAGCTGGAACAGGCGCTGGGACGGCTGGAAGGCGCGATAAGGAAAATATAACTCCACCATGGGCGGGCTTGACCCGCCCATCCAACTTCGTGCCGCGAGATGGAAAGTTGGATGGCCGCCTCAAGGGCGGCCATGGTGAATTGACTTAAACCGCTTCCACGCTCATCACCCCCGGCATCGCGGCAACGCGGCTGCGCAGGATGGCGGTGACGGCGACGCGCTTCTTGAGTTCGATCTCGACTTCTTCGCCCGAGGCGCCCGGCACCACGATGTTCACCAGGCCTTTGCCGGCCTGATTCAGTTCCGCCGACAGGGCCGACAGCGACGAAGCATCCGCCAGCCGCACCGTCATGCCCTCGCCCGCATCCGCGGCCGCCTTGTCGAGATCGAGAATGCTGGCCGCCCGCAGCTTCAGCTCGTCGCCGTCCCATTCCGCGCTGGCATTGATCAGCAGCGACTTGCCCGCTTCCAGCAGCGGGCGCGACGCCGCCAGCACTTCGGGGAACAGCATGATCTCGAACATGCCGGTGGGATCGGAGAAGCTGACGAAGGCGAACATCTGGTCGTTGCGGCCGCGCCGCTCAGACTTCTTGATCACGGTGCCCGCCAGCTTGGCCTTGAAACCGGCGCGGCGGCGATCATCGGCCAGCGCCAGGTACGTGCTGGCGCCCAGCCGCTTCAGCGCCGGGCCATAGGCATCCAGCGGATGGCCGGACAGATAGAAGCCCATCGCCGAGAATTCCTCGCCCAGCCGTTCATGCACCGGCCAGTCGGGCATGGACGACAGCCGCAATTCCTCCGCCGCACTGTCACCACCGCCGAACAGCGACACCTGCCCGCTTTCGCGTTCGCGCTGCGCCGCCTGGGCGCCGCCCAGGATGCGGTCGGAATTTTCCACCAGCTGGCGGCGATTGGGGCTCAATGAATCGAACGCGCCCGCCCGCACCAGATTCTCGAACGAACGCTTGTTGACCTGGCGCGGATCAACCCGCCGCGCGAAATCGGAAATGGATTTGAACTTGCCGCCGGCGGTCCGCATCTCGACGACATGGTCCATCGCCTGCTTGCCCACGCCCTTCACGGCCGCCAGGGCATAGAACACCGTGTTGGCGGTCGCATCGACGCTGAACACGCTTTCCGACCGGTTGATGTCGGGCGGCGCCACCGTGACGCCCAGCCTTTGGGCTTCCTGGCGGAAGATGTTGAGCCGGTCGGTGTTGCCGATATCCAGCGTCATCGACGCGGCAAGGAATTCGACCGGGTAATTCGCCTTCAGATAGGCGGTCTGGTAGGCGACCTGCGCATAGGCCGCGGCATGGCCCTTGTTGAAGCCATAGCCGGCGAACTTCTCCGCCTGCTCGAAAATCGTCTCGGCGGCGCTGCGCGGGATCTTGCGTTCCTCCGCGCCTTTCATGAATTTCGCGCGCTGCGGAATCATCTCCGCCGGAATCTTCTTGCCCATGGCGCGGCGCAGGATGTCGGCCTCGCCCATGGTGTAACCGGCCAGCTCGCGGGCGATGCGCATGACATCGTCCTGATAGGTCATCACGCCATAGGTTACCTTCAGGATCGGCTCGAGCAAGGGATGGAGATATTCCACCACCTCCTTGCCGTTCTTGCGCGCGATATAGGTGGGGATCGCATCCATCGGGCCCGGGCGGTACAACGCCACCAACGCCACCAGATCGTTGATATGGTCGGGCTTCATCTTGCGCAACAGGTCGCGCATGCCTTGGCCTTCCAGCTGGAACACGCCCACGCTGTCGCCATGGGACAACATCTCGAAAGTGTTCACATCGTCGAAGTCGATGGTTTGGGTGTGCAGCGCGATACCGCGCCGCTTCAGCAGTTCCTCCGCCTTGGCGATGACGGTCAACGTCTTCAGGCCCAGAAAGTCGAACTTCACCAGCCCGGCTTTTTCCGCATCCTCGTAGTCGAACTGAGTCACCGGCATGTCGGAGCGCGGATCGCGATAGAGCGGCAGAATCTCGTCCAGCGGCCGATCGCCGATCACCACGCCTGCCGGATGGGTGGAGGCGTGGCGGTACAGGCCCTCGATCTGCTGGGTGATCTCGAACAGGCGCTGGGCCAGCGGCTCCTGTTCGGCGATGGTCTGCAGGCGCGGCTCGCTCTCGATCGCCTCCCGCAGCGAAATCGATTTGCCCGGCGGATTGGGGATCAGCTTGGCGATACGGTCCACCAGCCCGAGCGGCATCTGCAGGACGCGGCCGGCGTCGCGCACCGCGGCCCGCGCCTGCAGCGAACCCAGCGCGATGATCTGCGCCACCCGGTCATGGCCGTATTTGCTCCGGACATAGCGCACCACCTCGTCCCGCCGCTCCTGGCAGAAGTCGATATCGAAGTCCGGCATGGAGAGACGTTCGGGATTG
>JAQGLO010000177.1 GCA_028292825.1 Alphaproteobacteria bacterium
ACGAAGTTGATCACGCCCGAAATGGCGTCCGAACCCCAGGAGGCCGAGGCGCCGCCGGTCACGACGTCGACGCGCTGGATCAGCATCTGCGGCATCTGGCTGACGTCAACCACGCCGTTGAAGTTGCCGCCGACCATGCGCTGGCTGTCGATCAGGACCAGGGTACGCAGGGGAGACAGGCCGCGCAGGCCGAGGGCCGACAGGCCGATCAGGCCGGTGGTGGTGGAACCGGTATTGTAGCCGACGCCAGTGGAGCCCTGGAGGGCGGGCAGCTGGGTAATGGCGTCGAAGACGCTGGGCTTGGCCGCAGCTTCAAGGTCGGCAGCGCTCACGACCGTCGTCGGGGTCGGAGCGTCAAAACCGGCGCTCTGCAGACGGGTCGAGGAAACAACGACCTGTTCGACGCCTTCCTGCGCCATGGCGGCGCCGGCGCTCAGCGCCAGAATGGCGGCGCCACCGGCGAGGCGGACGCGCGTCTTCGTCAAACCGTAATTCATAGGATATTCCCCCTGGAACGTTTTTATACCGACACGATGCCGGACCACGCGGGGTGGATAGCAGAGGATCGCGCCGCTAATCGAGAGAATATTGGCCACAAATACGGGCCGGGAGAGCGGAAACAGGTCAACGTCACATAATTATCACGGCAAATGCTTCGCAAAATTTATTGTGCAGTGCAAAAAATCATGCGGCCTCGATCCCGAATGAAACGCGTAAAAAGCAATAAAAACGGGTCTATCTCGCATGTGCGAGATGACGTGTTGTCAGGCATCAACATCGATCACGCAATTATATAAGTGCAGATGCATGAGCGCTGCGCGGCGCACGCTCTGCACAAGGATTGATCGCGACGTCACGCCAAAGATTCGAAACGCGATTTGCGATCACTGTTGATTCTGCGCGCTTGCCGCTAACTCGAAATTAAGAAAGATGAACGCGGCGCGTGTGGCTGCGGATTTCATTGCCGAACCGCCGGCGTATAGTCGCTGCACCCAACAGGAACCGTCATGGCCCATTCGCTGAAACTGATTGCCGCTGCCGCTGCAGCCCTTCTGGCGCTTTCGCCGCTTGCCCTGCGCGCCCAGGCGGCCAAGCCCGCACTCTATACGGCCGACCAGGCGACGGCCGGCGTCACCGTCTATACCCAGGCCTGCGCCGCCTGCCATGGCGCGGCGCTGGAAGGCGTCTCGGCGCCGGCGCTGAAGGGCGCCGCTTTCGGCGAGATGGCAACGGCACAGAATCTGACAGTGGATTCGCTGCTGGATGTCATCGCCTCCAGCATGCCGCAGTCCGATCCCGGCTCGCTGAAGCCGGAGGAGGTGGGCGCCGTCACCGCCTACATTCTGCAGCAGAACAGCTATCCGGCAGGAACCGCCGCGCTGGCACGCGGCGGCGCCGGACTGAAAGACGTAAAAGTCACGCCATAAAAAACGGCGAACGATATCTTGGGGGACGTCATGCGAAAGACTGCGAACCGGCTGCTGGCTGCGGCCGCCCTCTGTATCATTGCCGGCAGCGCCGCGGGACAAGGCGCGCCCGCGGGCAGCGCCGGCGAAGCGGCGGGCACAACGACCGATGCGGCGACGCGCGGCGCAACCGCCGCCACCAACGGCATCAATCCCATCGCGCTGGGCGCGGTGGTGGCCAATCCCGGCAGCTTCCCGATGCAACCGGTTACGCAGAATGTCGACATTACCGACGCGATGATGGCGGACAGCGATCATTCCGATGGCTGGATCCTACACGGCCGCACCTATGACAATCAGCGCTTCTCGCCCTTCGACCAGGTCAATGCGAAAAACGTAAGGCAGCTGCGGCCCACCGCCATCATCCAGACCGGCATCACCAAGACTCTGGAAGCGACGGCGATAGAAGTGGACGGCGTGCTGTATCTGGAAAGCGCGGACAACAATGTCCAGGCCTATGACGCAATCACCGGCAAGGAGTTGTGGGCCTATGCGCCGACGCTGGGCTACAGCAACCTGTGCTGCGGCCAGCAGGCCCGCGGCGTGGCGGTGGCCTATGGCAAGGTCTTCATGGCGCAGCTGGACGGCCATGTCGTGGCGCTGGATGCCCGCACCGGAAAGCTGTTGTGGCGCACCGATCAGGCCAATGCCCTGCCCGCACCCGCCTATTTCTATTCCTTCACCATGGCGCCGCTGGTCTATGACGGGCTGGTGCTGGTGGGCAATGCGGGGGCGGAGTGGCCGACGCGGGGTTTCGTGGAAGCACTGGACGTCAATACCGGCAAGCTGGTGTGGCGCTTCAACACCACCGCGGCGCCGGACCAGCCGGGCGGCAAGACGTGGAGCGGCGACAGCTGGAAATATGGCGGTGGCTCGGTGTGGAACACGCCGGCGATCGACATCAAGAACGGCCTGATCCTGTTCGCCACCGGCAATCCCAATCCCGATCTCGATGGCACCAGCCGCAAGGGCGACAATGCCTATACCGACTCCATCGTCGCGGTTGATGCGAAAAACGGGAAACTGAAATGGTGGTACCAGCAGGTCGCCCATGATGTGTGGGACTATGACGCCGCCGCTCCGGTGGTGCTGTTCGACACCTTGGATGAACACGGCAAGACAGTGCCCGCCGCCGCAGAGGCTGGAAAGGTCGGCAACCTTTTCATCGTCAACCGCCTGACCGGCAAGCTGATCCGCAAGTCGCCCTCCATCGTGGATGTGAGCGCGACCTTCATGAAGCCGCTGAGCGAAACGCCGATGACGATCTTTCCCGCCAACAAGGGCGGCGCCATCTGGTCACCGCCGGCCTGGTCGCCGCTGACGCGCCACTTCTACACCATGGGCGTGAACGAGGCGCATGACTTCGTGCTCAACAAGAAGCTGCCCGATGTCTACAAGCCCGGCACGCCGGTCGTGGGGCAATATACCGGCGGCAACATGCCGACCAACCTGAAGGCATTCCCGCCCAGCGGCACCTTCAGCGCGATCAACACCGACACGGGCAAGATCACCTGGCAGTACAAGTCCGAACGGCCCATGTATGGCGGCGCTCTGGCCACGGCCGGCAACTTGGTGTTCACGGGCGAGATGAATGGCGACTTCATCGCCTTTGATGCGAAGACAGGCGAAAAGCTGTGGCGCTATCCGCTTGGCGCCGGCGTCTGCACGCCGCCCATCACCTACAGGATCAAGGGCGTGCAGTATGTCGCAGTGGGGGCAAGCGGTTGCCACGGCGGCGAGATTCTGATGCACAATGACGGGCGCCCGACCTTTGGCGATGTCTTCGCCATCTTTGCGCTGCCCAACTAGAGGACGACATGGACGCCGAGACCAAAGCCATTCTGGAAGGCATTTCCACCGCCACCCTGACGACAGTGCTGTTGAAGAAGGGCCTGCGCAATGTCTGGCTGCGCGGGGCGTTCCCGAAGCAGCCCGGCCAGAAGCGCGTTGCGGGCACCGCCTTCACGCTGCGCTTCGTGCCGGCGCGCGAGGACCTGGCGACGCCGGCCAGCTGGGCCTCGCCCATCTCCACCCGCGCCGCCATCGAGGCGATGGAGGAAGGCGTGATCTGCGTCGCCGACGCGCTGGGTGTCACAGATGCCGGAATCTTCGGCGACATCCTGTGCGCCCGCATGGCCAAGCGGAAGGTCGGCGCGCTGATCACCGATGGCGTGATGCGCGACATGGAAGGCGTGCTGGCAACGGGCTTGCCGGTGTGGTGCGCGGGTGCTGCGGCGCCGGCGAGCGTTGCAGGATTGACCTTCATCAACTGGCAGGAGCCGATCGCCTGCGGTGGCGTGGCGATCTTCCCGGGCGATGCCATCGTGGCCGATGGCGACGGCGCCGTGGTGATCCCGCAGGCGTTGCTGGCCGAAGTGATGGCCGCGGCGGTCGAGCAGGAAGCCCAGGAGGCCTGGGTAATGACCGAGATCGAGCACGGCGTGCCCCTGCCCGGCCTCTATCCGCCGAACGAAGAGGCCAAGGCGCGCTACACCGCCTTCAAGGCGAAGAAAAGCTAATCCCTTATAAAGTCGCGTAACCGCGCATAGCTGCGCTCGATGTGACTGCGCATGGCGGCTTCCGCCGTCGCGCCGTCATGGGCACGGATGGCGGCGATGATGTCGTCATGTTCGTGCACCGCCTCTTCCGCGATCTCGCTGCGAAAGCAACTGCGGAAGATGTGGACATGGATATGCAGCCGCGCCAGCGAGTCCGCGATCAGGTGATTGCCCGCGCCCTGCGCGATCAGCTTGTGGAATTGCGTGTCCATGTCGGCGAAGGCGTCATGGCTGGTGGCGCCTTCGCCGCTGGCCAAAATCGCCATGTCGGCGCCCTTCATGGACTCTGCGGCCTTGCGCGCAGCATGCGGTTCGATCAGCAGGCGGAATTCGAACAGCTCGTCGAGCTGGGCGCGGTCCATGCGCGGCGAGGTGGCATAGCCGGCAAAGTGGCGCTTGGAGACCAGGCCATTGGCTTCCAGCATGGACAGCGCTTCGCGGATGGGGGTCTGCGAGACGCCCAACTCACGCGCCAGACTGTCCACCGATACGCGGGTGTCGGGCGGCAGCCGCAGCGACATGATGTCGGCCCGGATGCGGCGATAGACTTCCTCCGCCAGGCCCGAAGGCCGCGCGATGGCCTTGTCCGCCACTTCATTTACCGCCGACATGGTCGGAACTTCCCCACAGAAAGCCGCGCAAATCACCATTGACCAAGTGCAGCTTACCCCATACGGTCCCGCGATCCTATAGGATATTGGATTTTAGATGCTGGTCCCAGTCGAACAGGTCCGAGAACTGGCCGAAGGCATCCTTGTCGCCAATGGTGTGCCGGCCGACCAGGCCCGCACCCAGGCCAGTCTGCTCCTGGAAGCAGAGATGCGGGCCATCCCCAGCCATGGCCTGCTGCGCCTGCGCCGGGTGATCGAGCGGATTCACTCCGGCGCCACGGTGCCCGGCATCACCGGCACGCTGGAATGGACGGCGCGGTCTTTCCTCAGTGTGGATGGCGAACGCGGGCTTGGCCCGGTTGTCGCCATGGCGGCGCTGAACGCCATCATTCCGCGGGCGCAGGAAGACGGCATCGCCATTGCCGCCATCCGCAACGCCAATCACCTGGGCGCACTTGCCTATTACGCAGAGCATGTCGCCGCGCTGGGCCTGACCTGCATCGCGCTGACAGTGTCCGAAGCACTGGTGCATCCCTGGGGTGGGCGCAAGGCGATGATCGGCACCAATCCCATCGCCATCGGCGTGCCGGCCGAGCCGCATCCGATGGTGCTGGACATGGCCACCGGACTTGTCTCGATGGGCAAGATCCATGACCACGCCAATCGCGGCGCGCCGATCCCGCTGGGCTGGGCGCTGGACGAGAATGGCGACCCCACCACCGATGCCACCGCCGCCAAGAAAGGCGCCATCGCACCGTTCGGCGGGCCCAAGGGCTATGCGCTGGGCATCGCCTTTGAAGTGCTGGTTTCCAGCCTGGCAGGCGCGGCCATCGGTACCGGCGTCAAAGGCACACTGGATTCCGTGAATCCCTGCAACAAGGGCGACATCTTCATTGTCATCGCGCCGCCGCATGCCGACGCGGCGCGCGAACTGGTCAGCGGCTATCTGGACGATATCCGGTCCGCCGCGCCGGCCGATCCCGACCATCCGGTGCTGGCGCCCGGCGACCGCGCCCAGAAGGCCCGCAGCCAGTCGCTGGCAAAGGGCATGTATATCGACGACGGCCTGTGGGCGGACCTGCAGAAGCTGGCGGCGGAATCTCGAAAGGAAAATGTCTGATGTCTGGAATTTTCGGCGCGTTGCGCCTGCCCGCCTCGGTGGTGTTCGGCTCCGGCCAGCGCGCCGCCATCGGCATGATGACGGCCCAGATCGGCAAGCGTGCTTTGGTCTGCACCGACGCCCGCATGGGCCAGGATGCGCAGTTCAAGGCCATCATCGCCGACATCGAGGCCAATGGCGTGGCGGTGAAGGTGTATGACCGCACCGAGGCCGACCTGCCGATGGAAGGCATTTCCGGCTGTGTCACCGAATGCGCCGACTTCAAGCCTGACGTGGTGCTGGGCATCGGCGGCGGCAGCTGCATGGACATGGCCAAGTGCGTGGCCGTATTGCTGCAGCATGGCGGCACGCTGCGCGATTATTATGGTGAGAACAAAATCCCTGGGCCCGTGGCGCCGGTGATCGCGGTGCCCACGACGTCAGGCACCGGCTCGGAAGTGACGCCGGTGGCCGTGATCGCCGATACCGAGCGCGGCACCAAGGTGGGTATTTCCTCGCCCTACCTGATCCCGCGCGTGGCGGTGTGCGATCCGGAACTGACCCTGAGCTGCCCGCCCGGACTGACCGCCGTGTCGGGTGCGGACGCCCTCACCCACGCCATCGAAAGCTTCACCGCCGCCCGGCGCGAAATCACGCCGGGCCTGACCGTGAAGAACGTGTTCGTCGGCAAGAATGTGCTGTCGGACGTGTTCGGTATCCTGGCCTTGCAGAATATCTTCAAGGCGCTGCGCACTGCCGTGAATGACGGCAAGAACATCGCGGCGCGCGAACAGATGATGCTGGCCTCGCTGGCGGCTGGCTGCGCCTTTGGCGCGGCGGGCACGGCGGCGGCGCATGCCATTCAATATCCCGTCGGCAACGAAACCCACACGCCGCACGGCATGGGCGTGGCGCTGTTGATGCCCTATGTGATGGAATTCAACCGGCCCAATTGTGTGGACTGCTTCGCCGAGATCGGCCGCGCCATCGGCCTGACCGGCACCGACGAAGAACTGTCGAAGAAGCTGATTGATGAAGTTGCCAGCCTGCTGAAGGACATCGGCATTCCGGTGACGCTGAAGGACCTTGGCCTGCCGGAAGACAAGCAGGACTGGACCGCCGAAGCCGCCATCGGCGCCGCCCGCCTGGTCAACAACAATCCCCGCAAGCTGGACCTGGACGCCATCAAGGCGATCACTCGCGCCGCCTATAGCGGCGACCGCGCCTCTCTTGTTTCGTAAGGAGTATCCTATGAAAGCCGCCAACACCTTCGCCCTGGCCAAGCCGAAATCCGGCATCGCCGTGCCCGCCAATGACGCCATTCCCACCGACCTGCTGATCGGCGACACGTGGGTGCAGGGCGCGGGCGAGCGCATCCCGGTGCACAATCCCGCCAACGGCGAGGTCATCACCACGATCTCCAATGCCTCGGTCGAAGACGGCATGGCCGCCATCGCCGCCGCCGAGAAGGCCGCGCCCGGCTGGGCCGCGACCCCGGCGCGCCAGCGCGCCGAGATCCTGCGCAAATGCTATGACAAGATGATCGCCAATGCCGACTGGCTGGCGCATCTCATCTCGCTGGAAATGGGCAAGGCGCTGCCGGACTCCAAGGGCGAAGTGCTGTATGCCGCCGAATTCTTCCGCTGGTATTCCGAGGAAACCGCGCGCATCCGCGGCGAGATGCAGGACAGTCCCAACGGCACCAACAAGATCCTGGTGCAGTACCAGCCGATCGGCATTTCGCTGCTGATCACGCCGTGGAATTTCCCGGCCGCCATGGCGACGCGCAAGATCGCGCCGGCGCTGGGCGCCGGCTGCACCGTCATACTCAAGCCCGCCATCGAAACACCGCTGACCGCCCTCGCCGTCGCGCAGATCATGCTGGAGGCCGGCGTCCCGCCGGGCGTCATCAATGTGATCACGCCGAAGGACCCCGGCCCCGTCTGTGCCGCCATCATGCACGACCCGCGCGTGCGCAAGATGTCGTTTACTGGCTCGACTGCCGTGGGCAAGAAGCTGCTGGCAACCGCCAGCGACACGGTGCTGAACTGTTCCATGGAACTGGGCGGCAATGCGCCCTTCATCGTGTTCGACGACGCCAATGTCGATGACGCCGTGGACGGTGCCATGATTGCCAAGATGCGCAATGGCGGCCAGGCCTGCACCGCCACCAACCGTTTCTATATCCAGAAGGGTGTGCTGGGCGAGTTCACCGAGAAGCTGACCAGGAAGATGGGCGCCATGAAGCTGGGCGATGGCACCGATCCCGACACCGCGCTGGGTCCGGTGATTACCGAGAAGCAGGCGAACAAGATCGCCGGTCTTGTTGAAGGTGCGATTGCCGAAGGCGCGAAAGTGGCGCTGGGCGGGTCGCGGCCGAATGTGCCGGGCTATTTCTATCCCGCCACCGTGCTGACCGATGTGCCGGCTGACGCCACCATCCTGAAGGACGAGATCTTCGGACCTGTGGCGGCGATCGTCGCCTTCGACAGCGAGGAAGAGGTGATCCGCCTGTCGAACAACACCGAATATGGGCTGGCGGCGTATCTTTATACCAAGGACATCAAGAAAGGCCTGAACATCGCACAGAAGCTGGAATACGGCATGATCGGCGTGAACCGCGGACTGGTATCGGACACGGCGGCGCCGTTCGGCGGCGTCAAGCAGTCGGGCCTGGGCCGCGAAGGCAGTCATCACGGCCTGATCGAGTTCACCGAATGCCGCTATGTGGCGGTGACGTGGTAGCTACGAAGAACAGCTGACTTCAAGGTCGGACAATTCCGGTGGCGGCGGCGCGGCGAAAGCTTCGTCGCCGTCATGCGTTTGGAAAGGCGCCTGCACCAGCCGGAAGATGCGGTCCAGGGTGGCGATGTCGCCTCGGTCTTCCACCGCGCGGATGGCGGTTTCGGCCACCCAGTTGCGCAGGACATAGCGCGGATTGACCTTGTCCAGCCCGGACAGGTCTTCACTTTCGGTGCGCACGCGGTAGCGCGCCAGCCAGGCTTCGGCGTCCGGATTGGCATCGCCGAACAAATGCAGCCAGTCGATATCCTCGCCGCTGAGATTGCGGAAGCTCAAGGTATAGTCGGCGCGCGCCTTGGCCATCAGGGTCAGCAGGTTTCCGATCAGCATGTCGTCGCCCGGCTCGTCGCGCATCAGCCCCAGCTTGGCGCACATCAGGGCGCGATAGCGGGCGCGGTAATGACGCTCATAACTGTCCAGCGCGGTGATGAGCGCATCTTTTGCGACCAGGCTGGACAAGGCATAGGCCAGCGCGCGCAGGTTCCAGTGCGCGATGGCCGGCTGCATGTCGAAGGCATAGCGGCCCTGCTCGTCGGTGTGGTTGCAGATGAAGCCGGGATCATAGGCTTCCATGAAGCCGAAGGGGCCATAGTCCAGCGTGAGGCCCAGGATGGACATATTGTCGGTGTTCATCACGCCATGGGCAAAGCCCACGGATTGCCAGCCGGCTATCAGTTCCGCGGTGCGTTTCACCACCTCGCCAAACCAGCCGGCGTGATCGCCGACCAGATCCGGGAAATATTCCTCGATGACGTGATCGGCCAGCAGCCGCACCTGTTCGGGCCGACCGGCATGGAAGAAGTGCTCGAAGTGACCGAAGCGGATGTGACTGGGCGCCAGCCGCGTCAGGACCGCGCCGGGCTCCGGGATTTCGCGGTAGACCTGCTCGTTGCTGGCGACCAGCGCCAGCGCACGGGTGGTGGGAATGCCAAGCGCGGCCATGGCCTCGCTGCAGAGATATTCGCGGATGGAGGAGCGCATGACGGCGCGGCCATCGGCGCGGCGCGAATAAGGCGTCTCGCCGGCACCCTTTAGCTGGATGTCCCACAACGCGCCATCGGGCGCGCGCGCCTGGCCGATCAAAAGGGCGCGGCCGTCGCCCAGCTGCCCGGCCCAGACTCCAAACTGGTGACCGGAATAGACCATCGCCAGTGGCGAGAAACCATCCAGCGGCGCATGGCCGGAAAAGACTTGCGTGAAAGCGGGATTGGAGAACGCCGCGGGGTCCATGCCGACCAGCGCGGCAGCCTTTGGATTTGCGTGCAGCAGGCGCGGCTGCACGCCGACCTTTTCTGCCGGCATCAGAGTATAAAACTCGCCCGGCAGGCGGGTGTAATGGTTTTCGAGTTTCAGGCCGAAATCAGACATGGGGCGAAACTGCGCGTTTCAGCTTCATGATGCAATTTTCCAGTTCGCCCAGGAAGCGCGAACGGTCTTGTTTGCTGAAGCCGCTGTGATGGGTCTGGCCGCCTGCCGTCAGTTCGCGCAGATGCCGGCTGAGTTCGCGCATGCCCAGCGCCATGCCGATGCCTTCCTGGGTGAAAGGCTTGCCATTCGGCCCCAGCACGAGGGCACCCTTGTCCAGGCAGCGCGCGGCCAGCGGAATGTCGGCGGTGATGCAGATATCGCCCGCCGCAATATGTTCGACGATCCAGTCATCGGCGGCATCCGCCCCTTCCGCCACGGTGACGTGGCGCAGGAGCGGATTGGCCGATGGACGCAAGCCCCCATTGCTGACGATGGTGACGGCCAGGCCATGCCGGGCCGCCACCTTTTCGACTTCTGCTTTTACCGGGCAGGCATCGCCATCAACGAACAACTGCATTAAGCGGCGGTACCACGCTGCTTGTCGCGGCCGCGGTTCCAGTGGGCGCGACTGCCATTGCGCTTCTTGGGCGCATGCGGATCGGCATTGGCGGCTTCACGATGGCCACCGCCATGCGGCTTGTGACCGCCCGGCTTGCCGCCACGATTGTGGCCGTGGGGACGGCGCGGCTCTTCCTGCTGCGCCTTCTGTTCCGCCGTCAGTTCCGGCAGGTCATGGGCGACCGGCTCGATCTTCATGCGGGTCAGCCGTTCGATGTCGCGCAGATAGGTGCGCTCGCTGGAGTCGCAGAAGCTGATGGCAATGCCCTCGCCGCCGGCGCGCGCGGTGCGGCCGATGCGATGGACATAGCTTTCCGGTTCGTTGGGCAGCTCGAAGTTCACGACATGGCTGATATTGTCCACGTCGATGCCGCGGGCGGCAATGTCGGTGGCCACCAGGACGCGGGCCTTGCCGGTCTTGAACATGTCCAGCGCCCGCTGGCGGGCATTCTGCGACTTGTTGCCGTGAATGGCTTCCGCCACGACGCCGGTGCGCGCCAGATGCTCGGCGACGCGGTTGGCGCCGTGCTTGGTGCGGGTGAAGACGATGACGCGGTTCATGGCCGCATCCTTCAGCAGCTCGCTCAGCAGCTGGCGCTTCTGCGCCATCGGCACGAAGTACAGCTTCTGTTCGACGCGGTCGGCGGTCTTGCCCTGCGGCGCGACCTCGATGCGTTCGGGCTGGTTCATCATCTCATGCACCAGCTTGGCGATGTCTTCGGGCATGGTGGCCGAGAACAGCATCGACTGGCGCTTCTTGGGAATGAAGGCGACAAGCTTCCTCACATCGCGGATGAAGCCCATGTCCAGCATGCGGTCGGCTTCGTCGACGATGAAGGTCTCCACCGCGTCCAGGCGCACGAACTTCTGCTGCACCAGGTCGAGCAGGCGGCCAGGAGTGGCGACCAGGATGTCGACGCCCTTGGCCATGTTCTTGACCTGGGTGTTCTGGTTCACGCCGCCCAGGATGACGGTCATCTTGAGGTTCAGGAACTTGCCATAGGTGCGCAGGCTCTCTTCGATCTGCACGGCGAGTTCGCGGGTGGGGGCCAGGATCAGCGCCTTGGCCTGCTTGGGCTGGGGCGGGACATGGCCGATCGACAGCTTCTGCAGCAGGGGAATGCCGAAGGCGGCCGTCTTGCCGGTACCGGTCTGGGCGATGCCCAGGAGATCGCGGCCGGACAGCAGGGCGGGGATGGCCTTGGTCTGGATGGGGGTGGGAATGGTGTAGTTTTCGGCCGCAAGGGCGCGAAGGATCGGCTCGGCAACGCCAAGCGATTCAAAAGTCACGTCAGTCACAAAAGTCCTTAAAAACCGCGGGAACGCGCCAAAAGGCACGGGTTTACGGCTGGTTGCCGTCTTCCACGCACACTGGAGGGAACGGAGGTCAAAGCTGAGACCCGGCGATGGCGGCGCTAGCAAAAGCGCCTTGTGCGGTCGCGGCGGATGGCGGGTGTATCCGCCTGTTCGCCCCTGAAGTCAACCCATTGTTGCTGCAGCGCAACAAGTACGGGTTCGTAACATTTGTGTCCTTAACCCCGTTGCGGAGTGGGGCTTTCTGTAGTCATCATGTCGCAGTCGCCCCCGTGCAGCCGGTCCGGGGGGCGGCTTGGGGTGTTTTGCCGGCTTGGGGTTTGGCGTCGGTTCACATGGCATACGGCAATGAAAAGTCCATTTCGCAGGCATCTGTGAAGGGCAAGGTTAAGTGGTTCAACGCCACCAAGGGCTTCGGCTTCATCACCATGGACAATGGCGGCGACGCCTTCTGTCATGCCAGCGCCTTGCAGGCGGCGGGGCATAGCGAAGTGGCGCCCGGCGCCACCATCGTCTGTGACCTGGCCGACAGCCAGCGCGGCCTGCAGGTGGTGGCGGTGCACAGCGTCGATGCCTCCACGGCGGAAGCGCCTTCGCGCGGCCCGCGCCGCGACAGTTTTGGCGGCGGCGACCGTTTCGGCGGCGGCGATCGCTTTGGCGGTGGCGGTGATCGCTTCGGCGGTGGCGGCGGTTACGGCGGCGGCGGGTTTGGCGGCGGCCGCAATCACGACAGCGGTCCGGCCGGCCCGATGGTCGAAGGCAAGGTCAAGTTCTTCAACGACCAGAAGGGCTTCGGTTTTGTGATGCCCGACAATGGTTCGGGCGACATCTATCTGCATGCCAGCGCATTGCGGCGCTCGGGGGTGCAGGTGGTCGAGCCAGACCAGCGCATCCGCTATTCCACGCGCCAGGGCAACAAGGGCGTCGAAGTCGACAAGGTAGAGATCATTTAGCCCGCGCGAATCTTTCGGTCCCTGGCGTTGTCGCGCGTGCTCACGGGCGTGAAGCCCGCTCCGCGCGACGCTGCTGGCCAGAAACCGAAATCTCTCACGCTCACATTGTGAAACGCCATGCTCGAACTTCGGCCCAATTGTGAATGTTGCAACAAGGACCTGCCGCCAAGCGCGCCAGACGCCATGATCTGCACCTTTGAATGCACCTTCTGCCGCGATTGCGTGGACACCCAGCTTGGCGGCGTGTGTCCCAACTGCGGCGGGAATTTTGCGCCGCGGCCGATCCGCCCTGCGGGCAAGCTGGCGAACAACCCGCCTTCCACCAAGCGCGTGTTCAATCCCGATTGCATGAAGACCCCCGCCTGAGCGGAGGATCATGCCGGCGTCGCCTTCGCGATGCCCGGCGCTACATCCGGATCGTTCTCGACTTCCTTCAGCTTCTCGCGCGCGGCAGCCGCCTCGCGTTGCTTGTTCCACATCGAGGCATAGTGGCCGTTCTGCGCCAGCAGCTCGCCATGGCGGCCGCGCTCGATGATGGTGCCGTGATCCAGCACCAGGATTTCGTCGGCATCGATCACCGTGGACAAACGATGCGCGATCACCAGCGCGGTGCGGTCGCGGCTGACTTCGTTCAGGGCGCTCTGGATTTCGCGTTCGGTGCCGGTGTCCAGCGCACTGGTGGCTTCGTCCAGCAGCAGGATGGGCGGATTTTTCAGGATGGTGCGGGCGATGGCGACGCGCTGCTTTTCGCCGCCTGACAGTTTGAGCCCGCGCTCGCCCACCATGGCGTCATAGCCGAGCGGCAATTCGACAATGAACTTGTCGATCTGGGCCAGGCGCGCCGCGTCCTTGATGTCGGACTCGTTGGCGCCGATGCGGCCATAGGCGATGTTGTACTTGACGGTGTCGTTGAACAGCACCGTGTCCTGCGGCACGATACCGATCACGCTGCGCAAAGATTCCTGCGTCACGTCGCGGATATCCTGGCCGTCGATTGTCACCTGCCCGCTCTTGATGTCGTAGAAGCGGTAGAGAATGCGGCTGATGGTGGATTTTCCCGCGCCCGACGGGCCCACCACGGCCACTGTCTTGCCGGCGGGCACCTCGAAGCTGATGCCCTTGAGCACCGTGCGTT
>JAQGLO010000218.1 GCA_028292825.1 Alphaproteobacteria bacterium
ATCGCGGTCAGCACGACCTGCTTGTCGATGGACTTGTCGCGCGCGACCGCGTCGGCGATCTGCAACAGTTCAAGGCGGTTCGCGGAAATTGCGGTGGCCATAACGTCTACTCCTGGGTTTCACGCGCGGCGCGCGCTTTCAGATCTTCGTTGATGAGCTTGTCGGTGAGCACGAGCTTCGCGTTTACAAGCACGCGAAACGGAAACTTGATGTCGGTGCTGCCCAGGCTGGTGTCGCGGATCACGACATCCGAACCGTCCAGCCCCAGCAGCGTGGCGCGGAAGCGCTTGCGGTCGCCCTTGGGGGTGGGGACGAAGTCGCTGAGTTCGATCTTGGCCTCATGGCCGGACCAGCGGGTGAAATCCATCGGGCGGGTCAGCGGCCGGTCGATGCCGGGCGAGGAAACCTCGATCTCGTATTCGCCTTCGATCGGATCCTGCGTCTCGATGAAATCCAGCAGGGCATGGGAAAGAATGGCGCAGCCTTCCACATCCATGCTGCCATCGGGACGCTCGGCCATCACCTGCAGGGTGCGCGCGGCGCCGCCCATCATGCGCAGGCGCACGAGGTTGAAGCCCGCTTTTTCAATCACGGGTTCAAAGATCGGTTCGAGGTTGGTCGCTGCACTGACAGCCAAGATAAAATGCCTTTCGCCCGCGGCGGCCCTTTCGGACTGCCACACAACCGTCTGTTGTTGTTTGGGATGGCCGGGATATACGCCCCAAAAGCCTTTAATTCAAGCCAGCTACTTCTTCTTCGCGTCGTAAATCATCATCGGGGTTTCCCCCTTGGGCGCTGCAGGCGCGGCCTTGTCAGGACCGCCGGCGAACATGGCGCCGAAATTCTGGGGCGTCAGCAGCAGATAGATGAAGCCCAGGGTAATGAGGAAGGCGATAACCACGATTCCCAGGTCGCCGGGATGAGTCCCGTAGATGGGTCGATGGTCGGGGTCTCTTTTTTTCAAGAAGAAAGTGGGTTTGCGGAAAATCATGGCGCTTTTTACCGCCTTACCGGGGCGGAACGAAGGCTAGTGCCGCACAAAACGCAAAAAAGTGGGCAGGCCGCGGATCTGCTTGGCTTCATAGCGGGTCGGCGGCCAGTCGGCAGGACGGGTTTTCCAGTCGGCGGGGCCTTCGGCCAGCCAGCGGAACTTGGGGTGGGCCATCAGCCGTTCCAGCGCATAGGGCAGGTAGGACTTGTCGTCGGTGGCGAAACGCAGTTCCGCGCCCGGCTTCAGGACGCGGGCCAGCTGGTCCAGCATCTCCATCTGCAGGAAGCGGCGCTTGTGGTGGCGGGTCTTGGGCCAGGGATCAGGGAACAGCAGGAAGAAGCGGCCCAGGCTGGCGTCGGGCAGCGCCTCGATGATTTCGCGGCCATCGCCTTCGTACAGGCGAACCGTGTTCAGAGGTGTTTCTTCCAGCTTTGTCAGCAGCTTGGCCATGCCCATCTCATAGGGCTCGGCGCCGATCAGGCCGACTTGAGCATGCTGCTGCGCCTGCCAGATCAGATGCTCGCCGGCGCCGAAACCGACCTCCAGCCAGACCTCCTGAACATTGTCCGGAAATTGCGCCAGCGGATCGCCGCCCGGCGCCCAGGCCAGTTCACCCAGCAAGGTCTGGCGCAGGCCCGCCTGCCGCGAGGACAGCTTGGGGCCCTTGCGGCGGCCATACAGCTTGCGGCGGTTGCGGTCGGGATGCGGCGCTTCGGACATGCCATGCCTTAAACAGCATTCCGCCGCCCTGCGCGAGCAGGACGGCGGAGAATGCGCGTCGAAAAACGGCTTAGAGCGCCGCCACGATCTTCTCGGCCAGGTCGGTCTTCTCCCAGGAGAAGCCGCCTTCGGCATCGGGCTCGCGGCCAAAGTGGCCGTAAGCGGCGGTGCGGGCGAAGATGGGCTTGTTGAGGTCCAGATGCTCGCGAATGCCGCGGGGCTTCAGATTCATCAGCTGGGGCAGGATCAGCTCAAGCTTGGCTTCGTCCACCTTGCCGGTGCCGTGCAGGTCGACATAGACCGACAGCGGTTCGGCAACGCCGATGGCATAGGCCAGCTGGATGGTGCAGCGGTCGGCAACGCCCGAGGCCACGACATTCTTGGCCAGGTAGCGCGCGGCGTAAGCAGCCGAACGGTCCACCTTGGTGGAGTCCTTGCCGCTGAACGCGCCGCCGCCATGCGGGGCCGCGCCGCCATAGGTGTCGACGATGATCTTGCGGCCGGTGAGGCCGCAGTCGCCGTCCGGACCGCCGATCACGAAGCTGCCGGTGGGATTGATGTGCCACACGGTCTTTTCGTTGATCCATTCGCCCGGCAAAGCCTGGCGGATATAGGGTTCGACGATCTTGCGGATGTCGGCCGAAGTCTGGCTTTCCAGCGCATGCTGGGTCGACAGCACGATCTGGGTCGCTTCCACCGGCTTGCCGTTCACATAGCGCAGGGTGACCTGGCTCTTGGCATCGGGCAGCAGGGTCTTTTCCTTGCCGCTGTGGCGCGCATCGGCCAGCAGCTTGAGGATCTTGTGGCTGTAGAACAACGGCGCCGGCATCAGGGCCGGGGTCTCGGTGCAGGCATAGCCGAACATGATGCCCTGGTCGCCCGCGCCTTCATCCTTGTTGCCGGAGGCGTCGACGCCCTGGGCGATGTGGGCGGACTGGGCGTGCAGCAGCACTTCGACCTGGGCGTTCTTCCAGTGAAAGCCCTCCTGCTCGTAGCCGATATCCTTGATGGCGGCGCGCGCCACGTCTTCGACTTCGGCCTTGCCGACCTTTTCGGGGCCACGGGTCTCACCGGCGATGATGACGCGGTTGGTGGTGCACAGGGTTTCGCAGGCGGCGCGGATGGTCCAGGGGTCCATGCCTTCCTTGGGGCCTTCGCGGAAGAACAGGTCCACCACTTCATCGGAAATACGATCCGACACCTTGTCGGGATGACCTTCCGAGACGCTCTCGGAGGTGAACAGATAGTCGGAACGCGCCATGCGGGAGCCTTTGATCTTATAAAGCGGCCCTCTGTTTACAGGGTTTGGGCAGGGGGTCAACAGGATATGCCGATTTTGACATATGCTCTGGCGTAGTATGACGTTTGGGCTTAAGGAACCCCCTGCTATACAGCGGGAAAGCCAAGGAAAAGCCCATGCGCACTGCGACAGTGGAACGCAAGACCCGCGAAACCGAGATTGCCGTCTCCATCGACCTGGACGGGACAGGCGAGGCCGACATCGATACCGGCATCGGCTTCCTGGATCACATGATGGAAAGCTTTGCCCGCCATTCCATGATCGACCTGAAAGTGCGCGCCACCGGCGACCTGCATGTCGACTATCACCACACCACCGAAGACACCGCCATCGTCATCGGCCAGGCGATCAAGCAGGCGCTGGGCGATTTTTCCGGCATCACCCGTTTCGGTTCGGCCTTGATACCGATGGACGAGGCGCTGACCCGCGTGGCGCTGGATATCTCCAACCGGCCCTATTTGGTGTGGAAGGTGAATATTCCCAAGCCGAAATTGGGCGAGATGGACACCGAGCTGTTCAAGGAATGGTTCCAGGCCTTCGCCCAGAATGCCGGGGTGTGCCTGCACATCGAAAATCTCTATGCCGAGAACAGCCACCACATCGTCGAGACCTGCTTCAAGGGGCTCGCGCGCGCGCTGCGCCAGGCGATCACGCCGGATGAGCGGCTGGACGGCGCGTCGCCGTCGTCAAAGGGTTCGCTGTAATTGAATCTGTTTCCCGTGCCCGATAGTGAGCGACGCGCCGCGCTGGAAGCTGCCGAAGCTCGCGCCTTGCAGATGTTCACTGCCATTGAGACTGCTGGTCTGGTGCGCGCCGGCGTCAGCGAGCGCGTGGTGGAAGACGAGATCAAGGCGCTTGCCCTTGAAAAATTCGGCGTCACCACCCACTGGCACCGTCGCATCGTGCGCAGCGGTCCCAACTCCATCACCACGGCGGGCGATCATCCGCCGGTGCGCGACATCGAAGCGGGCGACATCGTCTATCTCGATCTCGGCCCCGTGTTTGAAGGCTGGGAAGCGGATATCGGCAAGAGCTATGCGCTGGGCGATGACCCGCGCAGGAATGCGCTGGTGGCGGAATTGCCGCGGCAGTTCGACAAGGTGCAGCGGCACTTCCGCGGCAACCCCGACATCACCGGCGCGGCGCTGTACGATTTTGCGGTGAAGTCCGCCGAAGATGCGGGCTGGAAGTTCGGCGGGGTCATCGCCGGCCACATCGTCAGCGAATTCTCCCATTCCCAAATTCCCGGCCCCAAGGACCTGACCCGCATCTATCCCGACAATCCCGAACCCATGTCGCGGCCGGACGGCAATGGCCGGCCGCGACACTGGATCGGGGAGATTCACTTGGTCGAGCTGGATGGCAGCTTCGGCGGTTTCTACGAGCGGCTGCTCTAGGCGGCGCGCAACGCGCCCGCCGTCGCCAATCCGGCGGACACCGCCTTCTCGCGCGCTTCCGGTCCCATCATCACACCTTCGGCGACAATGAATTCCAGGTCGGTGACGCCCAGGAAACCGAACACGCCCTGCAGATAGGTCTGCAGATGTTCGAAGGCGGCAGCGGGCGCGCCGGGGCCGTACAGGCCACCGCGCGAAATGGCGATGATCAGGCGCTTGCCGCCCAGCAGGCCTTCCACGCCATTGGCGCCGTAGCGGAAAGTCTTGCCCGCCACCGCGATGCGGTCGATCCAGGCTTTCAACTGGCTGGAGACGCTGAAATTGTACATCGGGGCGCCGATCACCACGATGTCGGCGGCGAGGAATTCCTCCAGCACGGCCTGGCTCTGCGCCACGTCTTCCTGCACGGCCTTGGTTTCCGGCACCGCGCCCTGGGCGGCGGCGAGATGGTCGGCCGACAGATGCGACAGCGGCTGGGCCGCCAGGTCGCGATAGGTCACTTCCAGGCCCGGCGTGGTTTTGCGCAGGCCTTCCACCGCGGCGGCGGAGAGCTGGCGGCTGACCGAATTGGCGCCCAGGACGGAGGAGTCGAGATGCAGGAGCTTCATGCGATTTCCAGTATAATTTTGTTACCTGGACACAATTGGATACCTTTGATAAACCGCGCAAGAAGGCACAATCCTGATACCGGAGCACACCGAAGTGACTGCCATTCCCCACCAAAGCGCAGAGTGCGGCGCCGTCAATTCGGTGCTGGCGCGGGTCGGCGACAAATGGAGCGTGCTGATCATCGTGCTGCTGGGCGACGGCAAGATGCGCTTCAATGAGCTGAAGCGCATGGTCGGCGGCATTTCCCAGCGCATGCTCACGCTGACCCTGCGCGGGCTGGAGCGTGACGGGCTGGTGACGCGCACGGTGTTTCCCACCGTGCCGCCGCGGGTGGATTATGAACTGACCGACCTGGGCCGCTCGCTGTGGGCGGCGGTGGAGCCGCTGGGCCTGTGGGCGCGCAGCCATGTCGGTGAGATTCACGCCGCCCGGACGGACTTCGACGGCAAGGCCGCCAGATAGCCGCCCATTGAAATTCTGTTCCTGCAATGTTCCAATTGCAGAATGATCTCTACCTCCACCGCCCTGGATGTTGCGCGCGGCGTGTCGCGCCTGCTGCTGGAAGAGGGCTATTCGCCTATCCTGGAATTCACCCTGCCCAATGGCCGCCGCCTCGATGTCGCCGCCATCGGCCCCGGCGGCGAGATGCTGGGGGTGGAGATCAAGGTGGCGCTGGCCGACCTCAAGGGCGACGGCAAATGGCCCGAATATCTCGACTATTGCGACCTGTTCTATTTCGCCATCCCGCCGGACTTTCCCGATGAGCATGTGCCCAGCCAGACCGGCTTGATCGTGGCCGACCGCTATGGCGGCGCGATCGTGAAGGAAGCCGAAGCCCAGGCGCTGCATGCCAGCCGTCGCAAGGCCGTGACCGTCAGCTTCGCGCGCTGTGCCGCCGAACGCCTGTCGCGCAACCTCGAAGCCATCGCCTTGTCGCAAACCCCCAATCTGGTCATTCCCGATGCCGCTGAGCAAAGCTGAAGCCCGCAAGATCATGCTGGGAATCGCGGGCACCGACGAGCGGCTGTGGTTCAACGAACCCTCGGTCTTCATCCATGACCGCTTCCTCAGCAAGGTTCACCGCAAGGAAGAGGCCGTCACCCTGCAGGTCGGCTCGATGGAAATGCGCGACATGATGCTGGAGGCGGAGCCCAGGCTCTTCTACATCACCGACCATTATCGCAAATTTCCGTTTGTGCTGATCCGGCTGAAGGCGCTGACGGCGAAAACGCTGAAAGAAATACTGACGGGCCGCGCCGCCCAGCTGGCCCAGATGCCGCCGATCAAGCGGCGGCCGAAGAAGACGGCAAAGGTGGAAAGTGCCGCCAAGACACCGGTGAAGACGAAAAAATAAGTGTCGAGACTCTAGCGCGGCGAGCGCTTGGCCAAGATTCGCTGCAAGGTACGCCGGTGCATATTCAGGCGACGCGCAGTCTCGCTGACATTGTGGCCGCACAGCTCATAGACCCGCTGGATATGCTCCCAGCGCACGCGGTCGGCCGACATGGGATTTTCCGGCGGCTTGGGCTTGGAGCCCGGCACCGCCAGCAGCGCCGCCAGGATATCATCGGCATCGGCGGGTTTGGGCAGGTAATCGATGGCGCCGTATTTCACGGCAGCGACGGCGGTGGCGATATTGCCGAAGCCGGTCAGGACCACGACGCGGCTGTCGGGACGGGTGACGTGCAGCGTCTCCACCACATCCAGGCCGTTGCCGTCATCCAGCTTGAGATCGACCACGGCATAGGCCGGCGGCGCATCCTTGGCGCGGGCCTTGCCCTCGGCCACGGACTCCGCCTGGGTGACGGTGAAACCACGGGTCTCCAGCGCCCGCGCCAGGCGCTCGCGCAGGGGGCGGTCGTCTTCGACCAGCAACAGGGTTTTTTCGTCGCTCATACCGAGCCGCTGTATAGTCGCTTTTGACAATAGGTCAATGAATTCAGCTTGTTTCCAATTGGGCGGGCGGCTGGGTGCCGTCAATCACCCCCCGCGGCCAGCGGATCGTCACCCGCGCGCCCCCGGAAGCGGGATTGTCAGCCTTAACTTCTCCCCCCGTCTGTTCCAGCAGGATCTTGGCGATAAAGAAGCCCAGCCCCATGCCTTCATGCTTGTCCAGGCCGCTGGGGCCCATGTCGCTGTCCCCCACGGCGTGATGGCCCGGGCGGGAGGTGATGTAGGGCTCGCCCAACGCCTCGAAGATTTCCGGGGCGAAGCCGGGGCCGTCATCGGCCACCGCGATGAAGAGATACTGGTCGTCCCAGCCGGCCGTCACCGCCACCAGGGTCTGGGCGAAATCGGCGGCATTCTCGATGATGTTGCCCAGGCCGTGCAGCAGTTCGGGCGCGCGCCACACCTGGGGCTGCGCGTTGTCGCCCCCACTTCGAGACATGGAGGGCGGGGTGACGGTCACCACGATGTCCAGGTCCTCGCCGCGATGGGGCATGGCGATGTCGTCCAGCAGCGCCCCCAATGGCAGGCGAGCGGTGGCGCCCAGCATGGCTTCCTCGGGATTGGCAAGCCGCGCGATGATGGCGCGGCAGCGTTCGGCCTGGGCCCGCAGCAGGCGCACGTCTTCGGCTTCGGCGGAGCCTTCGGGCAGCGCCCGCTCCAGCTCGCGCGCCACCACCGCGATGGTGCCGAGCGGCGTGCCCAGTTCATGCGCCGCCGCCGTGGCCAGCGCACCCAAGGCCGCCAGCCGATGTTCGCGCGACAGCGCCAGCTGGGTGGCGGCGAGGCCTGCCGACATGCGCGCGGACTCTGACGCGATGCGCCAGGCATAGACGGATGTGAAGCCGATACCGATCACCAGCGCCGTCCAGATGCCTGCCTGGTAAAGCTGCGGCAGCAACAGCGCCTCGCCTTCGGGCCAGGGCAGCGGCTTGTGCACAATGGCGATCAGCGACACCGAGGCGAAGGCGATGAAGGCCAGGATCAGGACATTGCCCAGGTTGAGCGTCGCCGCCGCGATCACCACCGGGGCCACGAACATCAGTGCAAAGGGATTGGCGATGCCGCCGGTGAGATAGAGCAGCGCCGCCAGCTGTAGCACGTCGAAGGCGAGATAGAAGGTCGCCTCCCGGTTGGTGAGGCGATGCGATGGCGGATAGCGCAGCGCCAGCAACGTGTTCAGCGCCGCGCTGACCGCGATGGCGACGGCGCAATAGGCGATGGGCAGCGAATAGCCCAGCGCGAAATAGACCAGGAACAGGGCCGCCGACTGTCCCGCGATCGCCAGCCAGCGCAGGTTCGACAAAGTGCGCAGCCGCACCCGCCCCGCCGACCCGATGCCGGGCGCGAAGCCGCGCGTGATCTCTTTTATTCTGGGAGGCAACGTGTCTCTTTTCAGTTCGGGCGGGACGGATTAAAGCATTGCCCATGTTGCGCAACAAGCAAGCCCTGCTGCCCACCCTGCTCCTGGCCGCCGCGCTGGCGGGCGGCGTCCTGTGGTACGAGAGCAATCAAGTGCCGCGGCTGGGCCAGGTCGTCACCACCGGCACCCCGGATGTGGGCGGACCGTTCAAGCTGGTGGACCAGACCGGCGCGACCAGGACAGACAAGGATTTTCGCGGCCGCTTCATGCTGATCTATTTCGGCTACAGCTTCTGTCCCGATGTCTGTCCCACCACCCTGGCCGTGATGGCGCAGGCGCTGGAAAAGCTGGGCGACAAGCGCGTGGTGCCGGTCTTCATCACCATCGATCCCGAACGCGACACGCCCAGGGTGCTCGCCGATTACATGAAAGCCTTCGGGCCGAACTTCGTGGGGCTGACCGGCAGCACGGACGCCATCAAGGCGGCCGAGAAGGAATATCGCGTCTATGCCGTGAAGAAGGCGATCGATCCGGGCAACCCCAAGCGCGGCTATGGGATGGATCATTCCTCGGTGCTGTACCTGATGGGACCGGACGGCCGGATGATCAGCTTCTATGACGAAGCGATCTCGCCGGACGACTTGGCGAAGGAACTTCGCGGCAAGCTCTGACCCCTCGCTATTGCACCGCGCCGCGCTAGACTGGCGCCGTGGCATCCCCCTCACGCATCTCCATCCTGGCGGCATTGGCCGGCAACGTCGCGGTCGGCGGCGTCAAGCTGTTCGCCTTCATGCTGGGCGGGAGTTCTTCCATGCTGGTGGAAGCGGTGCATTCCGCCGTCGATACGCTGAACCAGGGCCTGCTGCTGTTCGGCCAGTGGCGCGGCGCCCGGCCGCCGGATGAAAGCCATCCCTTCGGCTATGGCCTGGAAGCCTATTTCTGGACCTTCATGGTCGGCCTGCTGATCTTCATCGCCGGCGGACTGGCCTCGATCTATGAGGGCATCGAAAAGCTGCGCCATCCCGAACCGTTGACCCATGTCACCTTGTCGGTGGCGGTGCTGGCGCTGTGCATGGTGTTCGAGATCGCCTCGCTGGCGGTCGCCTTGCGCCAGAGCGACAACAATCGCTCGCCTCTGTTCAAGCGCCGCCAGAAGCGGCGGCTGTCGATCGCGCAGGTTATCCATGTCAGTCCTGACCCGGGCATCTTCGAAGTGCTGGCGGAAGATGTCGCCTCCATCATCGGACTGTTGATCGCCTTTGCCGGCGTCGCGGGATCGGCCTGGCTGGGCTGGCTTGCCGCCGACGGCTGGGCCGCCATCGCCATCGGGCTGCTGCTGATGCTGCTGGCCGGCGTGATCGTGGCAGAGACCCACAGCCTCCTGACCGGCGAAGGCGCGGCGCGGCCGGTGGTGGATGGGCTGCGCGAAATCATGGCGGCCGATCCGCGCATTGAATCGGTGTGCGAGATTCTCACCATGTTCCTGGGGCCCAATGTGCTTTTGGTAGCAGCGACGCTGAGTTTTCGCAGCGGCCTGAGTGGCGAAGAGGTCGCGGTGGCCAGCGATGAGATCTGCGCCAAGCTGCGCGCCGCCGACAAGCGCATCCAGCAACTGTTCCTGCGCCCCGGACTGCCGGTGCGCTAGAGCCCGGTGGGCAGCGGCAGATTGTTCTGGGCGCAGGCGGCGATCAGCGTGTTCTGCATCAGGCAGACGATGGTCATGGCGCCGACACCGCCGGGCACCGGGGTGATGGCGCCCGCGACCTCTTTGGCCGCGTCGTAATCCACATCGCCGACCAGTCTGGTTTTTCCGTCTCCGGCATCGATGCGGTTGATGCCGACATCGATCACCACGGCGCCGGGCTTGATCCAGTCGGCCTTGACGAATCCGGGCTTGCCGATGGCGGCCACCAGGATGTCGGCGCGACGCGCCAGCATGGGCAGGTCCTTCGAGCGCGAATGCGCCATGGTGACGGTGGCGTTGGCCGCCAGCAGCAATTGCGCCGCGGGCTTGCCGAACAGCAGCGAGCGGCCGATCACCAGCACTTCTTTTCCGGCGATGTCGCCGACATATTCCTGCAGCAGCAGCATCACCCCCGCCGGCGTGCACGACACCAGATGGGCGCGGCCCGACAGCAGCAGCCCGGCATTGGTCGGCGTCAGGGCATCGACATCCTTGGCCGGGTCCAGCGCATCCAGCACCGCGGCTTCGTCCAGGTGCTTGGGCAAGGGCAGCTGCACCAGAATGCCATGCACCGTCTTGTCGGCGGAGAGCTGGCGCACGGTGGCGAGCAGTTCATTCTGCGGCGTGTCGGCGGGCAGCGCGATATGCACCGAGCGGAAGCCCAGCGCCTCGGCGGTCTTGCCCTTGTTGCGGACATAGACTTCGGACGCCGGATCATTGCCCACCAGCACGGTGGCGAGGCCCGGCTGCAGCCCATGCGCGGCCTTCAGTTCGGCCGCATAGGCGGCGATCTTCTCGCGCAATTTCGCGGCGCTGGCCTTGCCGTCGATGATGGTGGCGGACACGGCCTAGAGCCCGTACCGAAACGACAGCCAGGTGATCGAATATTGCAGGAACCAGATGATCACGAAGACAATGATGGGCGACAGGTCCAGCCCGCCGATGGGCGGCACCACGCGGCGGATCTGGCGGAACACCGGCTCGGTCAGGGTCATCAGGATGCGCAGCAGGGTGCGCACGAAATTGTTATGGACGTTGATGACGTTGAAGGCTGTCAGCCAGCTCACGATCACCGCCGCGATCACGATCCATTTGTAGATTTCCAGGACTTCGATCAGGAGGGCGGCGATGGGGTTCAGCATGGGGATTTTCTAGGATGGCCGCCCGGCGGGCGCAAGCGATGGAGCGATGGCGGTTCGCCGTCCCGCGAAGGGGATGGTGGAGCTGAGCGGAATCGAACCGCTGGCCTCTTCATTGCGAACGAAGCGCTCTCCCAACTGAGCTACAGCCCCGAACCGCCCCATCGCTGGGGAAGGCGGGTTTTAGGGATGGGGGTCCGGGCCGTCAAGCGCCCGCAAAATC
>JAQGLO010000079.1 GCA_028292825.1 Alphaproteobacteria bacterium
GCAACGGCGGATTCGAACTGTTCGAGCGTGTATTGCACATCCGCATCCGTATGGGCAGCGGAGAGTGAACATTGCTTGGTGGCAATGGGGACAAAAAACACGCCGCGCTGAATCAAGGCTCGCCGCAGTGCAACATCGCGGGCGAAGTCGTGGCGGGCGATAATGTCGTGCAGGTCGGCCGGCGGTTCGGGCATCAGATAGAAGGAGAAGGCCGAGCCCTGCCGCGCCACGCAGGCGGTGATATCTTTGCGCACGAAGATATCCAGAATGCCGGCTTCCATCGTCGCCCCCATCGCTTCCATCCGGGGATAGAGCGTGTCCTGGTGAGCGGCGAGATGGCGCACCGTCTCGATCGCCGCCGCCACCGCGACAGGATGGCCGTTATAGGTGCCCGCGACAAAGGGCCGGCGGGCCGGATCGGGATCGATGATCGAGTCCATATACTCCGTCTTGCCGCCGACCAGGGCCAGCGGAAAGCCGTTGGCCACCGCCTTGCCATAGACCAGCAGGTCCGGCGTCACGCCGCAG
Organism: Alphaproteobacteria bacterium; assembly: GCA_028292825.1. GTDB lineage: Bacteria > Pseudomonadota > Alphaproteobacteria > Micropepsales > Micropepsaceae > Rhizomicrobium. Next base: position 529 of record JAQGLO010000079.1, read on the forward strand.
AGCGCGCTGTAGCCGCCAAGGGCATGGCGGAAGCCGGTCTTTACTTCGTCGAACACCAGCAGGAAGCCGAACTCGTCCGCCAGATCGCGCAGGCCTTCCAGATACCCCGGCCCGGGCTTCACCACGCCGATTTTCTGCAGCAGCGGCTCGGTGATCTGGGCGGCGACCGGATGGCGGCGGCTAACGTAACGCACCGATTCCAAGTCGTTGTAATTCACGGCATGGACAAAGCGGGTGTCGGTGACGGTGGTGCCGGCGCCCAGCGGCCGCAGCGGATATTCGCCCGGCGAGACGCGCGGCCCGATCTCGGCCAATGAATTGAAGACATTCACCGCCAGCTCATCGTGATTGCCGTTATAACCGCCCTGCATCACGATGACGTGCTGCCGGCGCGTGACCGCGCGGGCGATGCGAATGGCGAGCGAGGTCGCCTCGCTGCCGGTGTTGAGGAAGATGACTTTCTCGACCGCCGGAACGGCATCGCAGATCAGCCGCGCCAGCTGACCCTCGGCCGCCGACGGCCCCGCGCCGAACAGGCTGTCGCCCGAGGTCAATGCCCGGGCGGCGGCATCATTTACGGCCGCGAAATTGTGCCCCAGGAAATAGGGCGCGAAGCCGGCGTGATAGTCGATGTAGCGCTTGCCGCCTGCATCCCACAGATACGCCCCCTCGCCTTTCACGAAGGTGATGGCCGGGTCGATGCTGCGATTGACCGAGGAGATGCCGCCCGGAATGTAGCGGCGGTTGTGATCGAGAATGCTTTCGCTGGCCATGTGCTTATGCGGTTTCCAGTTGCTGAAGGCTTTTGGCGGTATCGTCGATCACCTGTTCCATGCAGCCGGGACGGAACAGGGAAATCTTGATCTGGTAGAGGCCGGGCTTGTCATAGGTCTGCGCCGGGGCGAGATAGCCGACATTGCCATTGACGATGTTGAGCACCATCACGGCATGGCCGGGGAAGCGGCGGCGCATCTCCACCTGGAAGGCGCTGTAGGGTTCAGCGGGCGCACCGACCAGGAAGGCGTCGCCGATCTGCCAGAGCGTCGTCTTCACCTTGCGCGAGGTCCCGTCGCCCACGTCGCGGCGGACCATGAGCCGGCGCTCCAGCCGCTCCTTCAGCGGGCGATCTGTGCAATCGCGGATCTGGGCCACAAGCTCGGCCTCTGTGGGCAGGTCGACATAGGGCAGTTCGGTTTGCGACACCGTGACTTTCAGGGCGGTGCTGGCGGGTTTCGAACGCAAGCTCCAGCGGCCCAGGCGTGCGCCGGAATCCTCGATGCGGTCAAAGGCCAGTTCCTGCTCCGGCGGCAGCATGCCGGTCAGCGCCGACAAAGCAGCATAGCCAAGCTGTCGGCCGTTCTGGTCAGCAATGGCGGTGTCGGCTTCGTAGCTGCGCAGGGGCGTCATGTCGCCCGAAGCGCCATGCAGGAACAGGCAGGGGGCGCCGCCGGTATCGCGCTCCACCACTTCGCGCATGGCGCCATAATAATCCGGTGAGATCAGTTTGTTGCCGCCACCTAGCGACACCGGATGGCAGGCATAGTTGACCAGAGTGGCAATGATCGCGCCATTCGCGTCGGCGACGCGACCCACCAGCACGGTGTCGTCGCTGGGGCCCTCGGGATTGACGCTGCAAAGGAAGGTTTCGCTGTCCAGCACCAGATCGCGGTTGCGCGCCAGGTTGCAGGTACCTGTCGTCCACGAAGCGACTGCGGGCCGGACATTCGCTTTCGCGTCTTTGATCGCATCCACGCAAGCCTGCACGATCTTTTCGCGATAGGGCGGAATCAGATGACCGCCTTCACGTCTCACATTCTGCAGGTTGGAGGCGGGGCCGGAATGGGTATGACCCATATGAGTGATGAGCTGGTCGTTACGGATGCCGGCGCGTTCCAGGATCTGGACACGGATTTCCTGCTCATGCGCATTGTCGAACCACCAGCCCAGGTCGAGGCAGAGCAGATACAGCTCCAGCTGCGGATTGCCCCCCCGCAGGAACAGGCAGGTGGCGAACAGCGGGCGGTGGATGCCTTCGGCTGCATCATGCTTCGCGCTGCCCCAGGAGCGGGCATAGATGCCCACGGGCGGCGTCAGGTCGGTGCGGGCGACGCCCATCTCGCCTTTGAATTCGGACTGGCGGATCACAAGGTCGGACAGGTTTCTCACGTCACCCTCGTCGGAAAGAAGAGTTGGGAAAATACCAGCATCATGGCCAAAGTCAGCACCAGCAAAAGACCGGCCCAGAAAATCACGCTGCTGTACCAGCGCGTTCCCAGCCCGGCGGTCAGCGCGTCGCCGGAATCCCAGAAGGTGACGGGATCGGTTTGCACGCCCGGCGTCAGGGCGGGATGCAGCAGGGTGCCCGCCACGCACAAGCCGCACGAGACGAACAGGCAGAAGGCTGCCTGGTTGGCGAAGGCATAGTACCAACCGGGCATTGCGGCCCAGTATCCGGCCAGCTTGATCAGCGCCCCAACGGCGAAGCCGCCGATGATGCCGGTCATGGCGCCGAAGCCGTTGGTGCGCTTCCACATCAGTCCCACCCACAGGATGGCCGCGAATGGCGGCGCGACAAAGCCGTTCAGGGTCTGCATGTACTGGAAGATGCCGGTGCTCTGCCGGCTGACATAGATCGCCATGGCGATGCCGGCTAGGATGGCGGCAATGCTGGCCCAGATGCCGAAACGCACCTTCTGCTTTTCGCTGGCGCCGGGATTGAGCAGCGGCATATAGACATCCAGGGTCAGGATCGCCGCCGTAGCATTGACCACCGAGCTGACGGTGGATTGCACGGCGCAGATCAACACCGCCAGCAACAATCCGCGCAGCCCCACCGGCAGGAATTCCCGCACCAGCACCACAAAGCCGCCATCCGCCAGATGCTGGGCATTCTTCCAGTCGCCCAGCATAAATTCGGGATGACGGGTGAACAGGATCAGGCCCGGCAGCACCACGATCAGCGGCAGCAGCAGCTTGGCGTAACCGGCCACCAGCATGCCCATGCGGGCATGCCAGATATCCTTGGCGCCCAGCACACGCTGGACGATGAACTGGTTCATCACCCCGTACCAGACGCCGACCGCGAACAGGGACAGGAAGATGCCGGTCCAGGGAATCAGCGGATGGTCGGGCGGCTGGAATACGGTAAGCCGGTTGTAGGCGCCATATTGGGTGAGGTGCGGTGACGCCGCGTCTGCTGCCTGCCGCCACACACCGGTGGTGGCGATATTGTGCTGGATGACGGAGAAAAAGCCATCGACGATGCCACCCGACGGCGTCATCGCTTTCAGCGCAAGAATGGTGAGAAGACCGACACCGCCGATCTTCACCACCGCGGTCAGCAGACCTGTCCAGGCCACGGTGTTGAGCCCGCCATAGACCGCCCAGCCACCGGCGAAAATGCCGGTGCCGATGATGCACCACAGCAGCGGCCAGCCAAAGAAGCCGGCCAGCGCCAGCCCGCCAGCATACATCACCGCCGCCATGAAAATCGTGATGTTGGCGAAGATGGTCAGCAGCGCGAAGGCCTGGCGCACGCCGGGGCCGAAGCGGCCCGCCAGATATTGCGGCACGGTGGTGACCCGCGCCCGGATCAGGAAGGGTACGAACAGGAAGACAATCAGGATCTCAACCAGCGAGGTATTCCACTGGGCCAGCGCCGGCGCCGCGCCCTGGATATAGCTGATGCCGACCAGGCCGATGAAATGCTCGGTGGAGACATTGGCGGCGACATAGCTGCCGCCGACCACGTACCAGGGCAGTTTGCGCCCGGCCAGGAAATAGTCGGCGGTCGAGCCGCGCTTGCCCCGGCCCGAAACAATGCCCACCACGCACAGCGCCGCCAGAAAAACGAAAAACTCGACATAGTCGAGCGGCAGCATCGCCAGGGTTGAGCCGGTGTCCATTCGTCCCCCGCCCGGCTGCCTTGGAGGCTTTTTCTGTATCCGGGTTTGCGGCTAGTCTAAACAGGCACAAACGCCGCCGTCACCAAGGGCGGGCACATAATCGGGGAGAATTGCGTGAGAAAGCTGTTGCTGGCCGCCACTTTGGCGATCCTGCCTTTGTCCCTGGGCGCGCAGGAGTTGCCCCGGGCGGCCCCCACCCTCGGCGATACCCGCGAATTCCCCGATCCCAAGATGGTGGAGGGCCAGCCCTTCGAAATGCGCCCGCCCGAAAAGGCAGACGATGCGCCGCTGTTCAAGGAACAGACCCGCGCGCCCTATCACCATGCCGCGGACTTCCAGGTCACCACCCTGACCGACAAGCTGCACCTGCCCTGGGCCATCGCCTTCCTGTCCGGCGGCAAGATGCTGGTGACGGAGAAGTTTCCCGGCCATCTGCGCATCGTCAATGCCGACGGATCCTTCGGCGAGCCGCTGACCGGCATCGACATGCTGGCGCCGGCGAAGAAGCTTGGGCTTCTGGATGTGGCGCTGGCGCCGGACTTCGCCAAAAGCAGGCGCATTTATTTCACCTTCTTCGCGCTGATGGCCGACCGCAACGGCAACACCAACCTGGCGTCCGGTATCCTGGACGAAGCGGCAGGCGCGGTGCATGGCGTCACGGTGCTGTTTCGCGGCAAGCCGTATGAGTCGGTGAAGAATTTCTCCAGCAAGCAGGGCGGCCGCATTGCCTTTGCCAAAGATGGCTCGATCTTCCTGTCCATGGGCGACCGCGACGGCAACATCAAGGCGGACTACGACCTCGCCTTGGCGCAGAAGCTGGACAATCATATGGGCAAGGTGTTGCACCTGACGCCTGAGGGCCTGCCGGCTTCCGACAACCCATTCCTGAAAATGCCCGGCGCGCTGCCGGAAATCTGGACTTATGGAATGCGCAATCCGCAGGGGCTGGCCTTCGATCCCAGGACCGGCCACTTGTGGGAGACCGAACACGGCCCGCGCGGCGGCGACGAACTGAACCGCATCGACCGAGGCAAGAATTACGGCTGGCCTATCATCACCCACGGCAAGGACTATGGCGGCGGCCCCATCGGCGAAGGCATCGTCGCCAAGCCCGGCCTGGAACAGCCGCAATATTATTGGGACCCGGTGATCGCACCGTCCAGCCTGGCCTTCTATCGCGGCACGCTGTTTCCCAAATGGAAGAACAGCCTGTTTGTCGGCGCACTGCGGGGCCTGGGCATCTACCGGCTGGAAATGAAGGCCGACAAGATCGTCGCCGAAGAACCGATGCTGACCGACATGAAGACCCGGCTGCGCGACGTGCGGGTGGGCCCGGACGGCGCGGTCTATGTCCTGACCGAACAGAAGGCGCTGCTGAAGATCACACCCAGGTAATGGGGTCTGACACGGGACTGTCACGGCCCTCGCAATATGCTGGCGGCCATGACGATCCGTGCCCTGATCCTGGCGGCCCTGTTGCTGGCGTGTCCCGCAGCCGCGCTGCCATTGTCCGTGCAGGCGATGGGCGAACTGCCCGGCTTCCGGATGGAAGAGGCCGCGCCTTATCTGGCGGCGCAGATGGGCCAGTCCGACCTGGCGGAATGGCAATTCACGGCGCGCGACCCTGGCAGCGCCGCCCCTGACCGCATTGAATGGAGCTTTGAACTGCTGCCCTATGCCGGCGGCGGTGTGCGCCAGTTCTTTCCCATGGCCAGCCAGTCGCCCAAGCTGGGCGCCCGCCGCCTGGTGGCGGCGCAGGCCCGGCTCTATCTGGGCGGCCAGTACCAGACCGTCGCCATCGGACAGGAAGCGGTGCAGGGCGGCGATGGCGATGCCGTGCTGGCCACCTTCATCGCCAAGCTCACCCTTGCGCTGCACAGCGCCTGGCGCGCCACCGACATGACGCCCGCCCCGCATCGAACCGCGCCCTGACATGGGCCTGGTGCGTATCCTGGCGACGGCGCTGCTGCTGGCCCTGACGACAGGCGCGCAAGCCGATGACCTGTTCCGGCGCACCACCCTGACCGGCGACTGGAACGGTGCGCGTACCGGGCTGGAGCAGGATGGCATCCAGTTGGGCGGCGACGAGATTGTGGAGACGCTGGGCAATCCGCGCGGGGGCCGCGACCAGGACGTCGTGATGGAAGGGCGCTTCGAACTCTTCACCACCGTCGATCTGGAACAGGCACTGGGCTGGCAGGGCGCGCTGTTCCACGCCAACCTGTACCAGATCCATGGCCGGGGGCTGCAGAACGACCTGGGCAGCCTGGTCACGCCCAGCAACATCGAATCGCAGCCCGCCACGCGGGTGTTCGGGCTGTGGCTGCAGCAATCCTTCGCCGGTGACACGGTTTCGCTGCGGGCGGGACAAATCGCGGCCGATGACGAATTCTTCGTCAGCCAGTATGCGCCCCTGTTCGTCAATTCCAGCTTCGGCTGGCCGTCCATCCTGGGCATCAATCTGCCGGGTGGTGGGCCTTCCTATCCGCTGGCGCGGCCAGGCGCGCGGGTGCGGGTGGCGCTGTCACCGCGCCTCACCGTATCGGGCGCGGTGTTCAGCGGCGATGGCCGCGCCGATGCCGGCGGATTGAATGTCCATGTTGATGGCAGCGCCTTTGCCATCGGCGAGGTGGCGTATGGCATTACCCTGAACGAACTCCCCGGCACCGTGAAGCTGGGCGGCTGGTATCATAGCGGCCGTTTCGCGGACCAGCGGTTCGGCGCCGGCGGCACCCTGCTGGCTGCGGGCGGCACACCTGCCCTGCATCGCGGCGACTATGGTGGCTATTTCATCATCGATCAACTTCTGTGGCGCAACAGCGGCACCAGCGACGCCGGCCTGGGCGCCTTCCTGCGTATCGCCGGCGCCCCCGCCGAGCGCAACCTGATCGCCTTCCACATGGATGGTGGGCTGACCTATGCCGGGCCTTTCGGGCACGACACCGACGTGATCGGCATCGGCCTGAGCCTGGAAGAAACAAGCAGCGCCCAGCATGACCTGACCGGCGACTTCCGCGCCCTGACAGGACTGGCAGCGCCGTATCCCGATTTTGAATCCACCCTGGAACTGTCGTGGCAGACCCAGCTTGCCCCCTGGTGGATTATTCAGCCGGATGTCCAGTGGGTCATGCATCCCGGCGGCCGGGTACTGGATGTCAGCCGCCCGCTGGAGCGCGAGGGCAATGCCCTGATAGTGGGACTGCGGACAGCCATCGCGCTTTAAGGTTGGGGCGACGCGAACATCGGCATCTTCTCATAATATTCCAGCGGATATTTTGGCTGATAGCCCCCCGGAAAAGGCCGCTTCGAGAATTGCGCGAAATAGGCCAGGCAGGCATCGCGCCACCAGATCGCCTCGCGATGCTGGATGGCGAGAAAGGACGCGGTCTTGTCGAAGCGTTCAACATCGACATAAGGCTTCTGGGCAGCCCACACCTGCTGCATTCCCGCGACATCTTCCACGCCGCGCTGGTAACGGGCGATGAGTTCATTCCACAGGGTGCGGCCTGAGCGGGTTTTGTAGTCCCAGGACACATGGTGGAAATACAGCAGATACTCCTCCGGCGTTTTGGTCACGTCCTCGAACGCCGCCTTCGCCGCGCCCTTGTATTGCCCGGCATTGTCGCTGCCGGTGATCGTGCGGTCGAAGCCGATGCCGGTCTCGTCGGCACGGTGATAATAGGGCGCTTTCCAGTCTTCGCGCGGGCCGATCATGTCCCAGGGGCCGGGGCCCATGTGATGGCTGTGCGCCATGATCAGTTCCAGTCCCAGCGGTGTCATGTAGTTCACCACCGTTTCGCGGCTGGACATCATCATGTCCACCACAGGTGCGACAAAGGCGGGATCGGCGGTAAAGGTCTGGCGTGTCCATTCGGTCGCCACCGCGCGCGCCGACATCTCCGGATCCCAGGCCATGCGGCCGAAGACATACCAGTTGGCCTGGTTGAAGACAGACCCCGACCAGTCGGCATCATTGCCGATATTGGCGACACCGGCCATGCCCGAAATGGCGTGATGGTCCATGCTGCCATCGATGATCTTCGCCACGGTCGAGCCGGGGCCGTGTTCATAAGTGTCCGACTTCAACACTTCTTCAAACAGCGGCCCCAGATAGGCAAGATGGGTCTGCTGGCCCAGATATTCCTTGGTGATCTGGAATTCCATCATCAGCGAGGTTTTGGGCATGGTGGCAAACAGCGGCGAGAAGGGTTCGCGCGGCTGGAAATCCAGCGGACCATTCTTGATCTGCAGCACGACATTGTCGCGGAACTGGCCGTCCAGCGGCGCGAATTCATTGACGGCGGTATTGGCGCGGTCGATCTTCGGATCATTGGCATAGACAAAGGCCCGCCACATCACCACCCCGCCATGGGGCCTGAGCAAATCGGCGATCATGTTGGCGCCGTCGGCGTGATTGCGGTGATAGTCCTGCGGCCCCGGCTGCCCCTCGGAGTTGGCCTTGACCAGGAAGCCACCGAAGTCGGGAATGGATTTGTAGATCTCCGCGATCTTGGCCGCCCACCAGGCCTTCACCGCCGGGTCCAGCGGATCGGCGGTCTTCAGATGGCTGATCTCGATCGGCGCGCTCCAGCGAACCGAGAGATAGACCCTGATGCCGTAGGGCCGCAGTGCGTCGGCCAGCGCCTTGGTTTTTTCGATATATTCCGGCGACAGGCTGTCGGCGCGGGCATTCACGTTGTTGGGCACCATGCCATTGATGCCGATGCTGGCATTGGCGCGGGCATAGTCGGTGATGCGCGGGGATACATAGCCGGGCAACACATGCCAGTTGAAGATGGACTGGCCGGCATAGCCGCGCTCCACCGTGCCGTCGAGATTGTCCCAATGGTTCAGGATGCGCAGCTGGGTCTTGGGGGCGCTGACCAGGTCGGTCATGGGTTGGCGCATCTGGACGCGGCGCAGATAGGCGAAGACGCCATACAGCACGCCGATATCGCTGTTGGCGGCGATCACCAACGCCTTGTGCCCGCCATAGGTGACGTTGCGGATCAGATAGCCTTGGGCACCCAGCTCTTTCAGCGGCAGGTTGAGCCGGTCGAGGGCCGGCAGCGAGGCGGGTGTTCCTACCAGCAAGGTACCGTCCATCGCGGCGCGGTTTTCCGTCGGCGGCGCGGAGCCCAGCATGCCGGCGAGGCCGCGGTTCAACTCCTGGACGGCAACACGCAAAGTCGGTGAATCGCCGGGCGCCAGCAACCAGGTCGTCGCATATTGGGCGCGATACTGCGCCTCAACCGGCGTATAGCGGAGCCACAAGTCATAACCCGACTCGGCACGCACGGGCGCGCCCAGACACAGCAATGCAAATACGAAAGACAGCAAGCGCATGACGTCTCCCCGGCGGGCGGCGTCATCCTATGCGCCGCTTCTAAGCCGGTTCTAGCAGAGAAACGGTAGCGCTACCACGTGTTCAGGGCGCGGCCGGCCCTTTGGCGGGCGCCAAAGGTGAGGCTGCAGGTGTTGCCGAGGTGGTAACGGCCTTCACCTTTTCAGCCAGCTTTTCGACGATGCCTTTGGGCTCCGGCTTGTCGATGCCGCTGCCCGCATGTTCGTCCGTCTTTTTGAAAAGAGCCATGGACACTCCTGATAGACGCGTGGTCGCTTGGTAATAAGCCGCGACCGCATGACCGGGTTCCCACCGGAACCAACACTATCTCCGTACGCTTTTATGCAGCCCCCGGAGATGTCCCACATGCATACATTCAGGACTATTGCTCTTTCGGGCGCCGTCGCCCTGACGCTGGCCGGTTGCGGCGACAATGCCCGCCTGCCCGCCCAGGCCGGATACGGCGCCAGCCCGACCCTGCCCACACCCGAAAATCCGCTGATTCCATTTTACAATGTGCCGTCCAATGTGGGCTGGAAGGGCAGCGCCCCTGTTGCCCCCGGCATGACGGTCAAGCCCTTCGCCAGTGGCCTGACCCACCCGCGCTGGCTGCTGGTCCTGCCCAATGGCGATGTGCTGGTGTCGGAAGGCAATCACGGCACCCAATGGGCCGACAGCATGGGCTTTGGCGGCTGGGTGGAAAGCCTGGTCCAGCGCGTCAGCGGCATGTTCGTCAAAAGCCCTGACAAGATCGTACTGCTGCGAGACGCCGACAAGGACGGCGCCGCCGAGATCAGGACCGACTTCATCAGTCAGGGACTGAACGCGCCGTTCGGCATGGCGTTGGTGGGCGACACGCTCTATGTCGCCAACACCGACTCGCTGATGGCCTTCCACTACACACCCGGCACCACGCACATCGACGGCGCCGGCCGCAAGGTCACGGACCTGCCGGGCGGTCCCATCGACCATCACTGGACCAAGAATGTGTTTGCCAGCGCCGATGGCTCGAAGCTCTATGTCACCATCGGCTCCAATTCCAATGCCGGGGAGAACGGGCTGGAAGCCGAGAAGGACCGCGCCCGGATCTGGGAGGTCGATCCCAAAACCGGCAGCCATCGCGTATATGCCAGCGGCATCCGCAATCCCAACGGCCTGGCCTGGGTGAACGGCAAGCTGTGGGTGGCGGTGAATGGGCGCGACGAAAATGGCGGCGACACCGATCCCGACTACATCACCAGCGTGCAGGATGGCGGCTTTTACGGCTGGCCGTTCAGCTGGTACGGCAATCATGTCGAGGACCGCATCAAGCCCGAGCAGCGCCGGCCTGACCTGGTGGCCAAGGCCATTGTGCCGGACTATGCCACGGGCGCGCACACTTCAACCTTGGGGCTGGCCTGGGCGGGCGGTAACGCATTGGGCTTTGGGGACGGCATGTTCATAAGCCAGCATGGCTCCTGGAACAGGAGTCCCCTGAACGGTTACCGGGTGGCATTCATACCGTTCATGGGCGACAAACCGTCAGGCATGCCGCGCGATGTGCTGACCGGCTTTCTGGACGCCGTCAACAAGGCGAAAGGCCGCCCGGTGGGTGTTGCGCTTGCGAAGGATGGCGCCTTGCTGGTGGCGGACGACACCGGCAACAGCGTATGGCGGATATCGAAATAAGCAGGTTGCGCCGGCTCGCCTGATGGTCTGATATCCGCGCCAAATCCCGTTGCTCGGTCTTGGAGGATGTCATGAAGGTCGGCTGTTTCACGCCTTTGCTGTCGGCGCTGCCGCTGGACGCGGTGCTCAAGAAGCTCAAGGGCCTGGGCATCGACATGGTGGAGTTCGGCACCGGCAATTATCCCGGGGACGCCCATCTGCATCTGTCTTTGCTGGACGATGCCGGCAAGCTGGCGGATTTCAAGAGCAAGATCGCCGATTCCGGGCTGACCATTTCGGCGCTGTCATGCCATGGCAATCCGCTGCATCCCGACCAGGCGATTGCGACCAAGCATGCGGAAGTCTGCCGCAAGACGGTGTTGCTGGCCGAAAAGCTCGGTGTGGACACAGTGGTGGAATTTTCGGGTTGTCCCGGCGACAGCGCCAGTTCGAAATTCCCCAACTGGGTCACTTGCCCCTGGCCGCCGGATTTCCTGGAAATTCTGGACTGGCAGTGGAATGAAGTCGTCACGCCCTATTGGAAGGCGCGCGGCAAGTTCGTGGCCGACCATGGTGTGAAGATCGCCATCGAGATGCATCCGGGCTTTGTCGTCTACAACCCCGAGACCATGCTGCAGCTGCGCGACATTGCCGGCAAGTCGGTGGGCGCCAATCTCGATCCCAGCCACCTGTTCTGGCAGGGCATCGAGCCCATTGATGCCGTCCGCGTGCTGGGCGACGCCATTCATTATGTCCATGCCAAGGACACCCAGATGTTCCCCATCAACCTTCCCCGCACCGGCGTACTGGATACCAAGCCCTATACCGACGAGCGCAACCGCAGCTGGATGTTCCGCACCGTGGGCTATGGCCACAGCGCGGAATGGTGGAGCGAATTCATCTCCACCTTGCGCATGTATGGCTATGACAATGTGCTGTCGATCGAGCATGAAGACAGCCTGATGTCCCCCGATGAGGGCCTGGCCAAGGCGGCGTCGCTGCTGAACCAGCTGGTCATCAAGGAAAAGCCTGCCGCGGCCTGGTGGGTGTGATGAGCCGCATTCGTACTGCCGTGATCGGCACCGGCTTCATGGGCCGGGTGCATCTGGAAGCCCTGCGCCGCGTGGAGAATGTGGACGTGGTGGAGATCGCCGCCACATCTGCGGACAAGGGCCGCATCGCTGCGGAAGGCTTCAATGTGCTGAACAGCACGGGCGACTGGCAGGACGTGATCCGCGATCCTTCGATTGACGCGGTCCATATCACCACGCCGAACGCTGAGCATTTCCCCATGGCCAAGGCAGCGTTTGAAGCCGGCAAGCATGTGCTGTGCGAAAAGCCGCTGGCGATGGGCGTGGCGGAAGCCCAGGAACTTGTGGCGCTGCAGGCGGCGAAAGGCCTGCGCGGCGCGGTGAACCACAATCTGCGCTATTATCCGATGGTGCAGCAGATGCGCCGCATGCGCGAGGCCGGTGATTTTGGCGACATCCTGGTGGTCCATGGCACCTATTCCCAGGACTGGATGCTGTACGAGACCGACTGGAACTGGCGCGTGGAGCCGGCGATTGGCGGCGCCTCGCGGGTGATGGCCGATATCGGCTCGCACTTCTTCGACATGGCGGAGCATGTGACGGGTCTGCGCGTGAGCGAAGTATGCAGCGACCTGGCTGTTTTCTGGCCCACCCGCAAGCAGCCGAAAAGTGGCGGCGAAAGCTTCAGCGGCAAGCTGGGCGTGGCGGGCGAGGCGGTGGACACCCCTATCGTCACCGAGGATTTCGGCATGACCATGTTCCGCATGGGCAAGGCGCGCGGCGCCATGACCGCCAGCCAAGTCTCGGCCGGGCGCAAGAACGGGCTGGTTCTGGAAATCTATGGCACCAAGGGCGGAGCCGCCTGGCGCCAGGAAACACCGGAAGAATTATGGCTGGGCCACCGCGATTCTCCCAACCAGGTGCTGATGAAAGACCCTTCGTTGCTGGACGCCCAGGCGCGCGGCTTTGCCGATTTTCCCGGCGGTCATGCCGAAGGTTATCCCGACACCCACAAGCAGCTCTTCCGCCGCTTCTATGCGGCGATTGCGGACGCGTCGCTGACGCCGGACTATCCGCAGATGGCCGACGGATTGCGCCAGATGCGAATCCTGGAAGCCGAATTGGCCAGTGCCCAAAGCCGCAGTTGGGTGAATGTGACATGAAGCCTGTTATTGCAGTGACCTTCGGCGATGCATCGGGCGTCGGCCCGGAACTGGTGGCGCGGCTCCTGGCGCGGCCCGAGGCTGTGGCGGCGGCGCAGATCGTGGTTGTCGGTGATGCCTGGGCGTTGCAGGACGGCCAGCGCATTGCAGGCATCACCACCCCGATCCAGGTGATCCATGACTGGAAACAGGCACGGTCCGGCGACGGCACACCCATGTTCCTGGAAATCGAAACAGTGGCCAAGGACGACGTCATCCTGGCCCAAGTGACGGAAGCGGCAGGCAAGGGTGCGCGGCTGGCCTTGACCGCCTGCCTGGAGGCTTTCAGACGCGGCGACATCGATGCCATCTGCTTTGCGCCGCTGAACAAGCAGGCAATGAAGAAAGGCGGCATGCATTTCGAGGATGAGCTGCATTTCTTCGCCGACTGGTTCGGGGTGACCGACTATTTCTGCGAGTTCAACACCCTGGGCACGCTGTGGACGTCGCGCATTTCCAGTCACATCCCGCTGGCGGAGGTTCCGAAATACGTCACCAAGGATCGCATCAAGGCGGCGGCACGACTGACCTATGAAACCCTCAAGCGCGCGGGCTTTGCTGCGCCACGCGTTGCCGTGGCGGCGTTGAACCCGCATGGCGGCGATGGGGGCACCTGCGGGCGCGAGGAAATCGACATCATCGAACCGGCAGCGCGCGAGCTGAACGCGGAAGGCTTGCCGATCGAAGGGCCCTACCCTGCCGATACCATCTTCCTGAAGGCGCAGGCCGGCGTGCTGGACGCCATCGTCACCATGTATCACGACCAGGGGCAGGTCGCGATCAAGCTGATGGGCTTTTCGCGCGGTGTCACGGTGCAGGGCGGACTGCCGGCGTCCATCACCACGCCCGCGCACGGCACCGCTTTTGATATTGCCGGACAGGGCAAGGCCAATGCCGAAGCCATGACCCAGGCGTTGCTGCTGGCCGCGAAGATGGGATCAGTGGGCGCCAGGTAACGGGCGATACGCTGCCCTGTCCATCTGGAATGAGCTGATCCACAAGGTCTTGCCGATCACCAGCGCGGTGGCGATGCCGCCGAACGCCGGGTTGGGCTCACCGTAGGCCAGGATATTCCATTGCATCGTGGTGGGATCGAGCTGCCCCGCCACCCAGCCGCGATGGCAGTTCATGTCGGCATGCGCGTCCTGCATCTGCTTGCGGGTGCCGCCGCAACTGGGCTCGTCCGCCATCATGCCGGCCGCGATCAGCCGGTCGCCGCTCCAATGGATGTTGTCCAGATTGTACCAGGGCGTGCGAACGACGCGCGCGGGCTTCGACGTATCGGCACGATCATAGATTGCCACCGTCTGGGTGCCCGACACCGCGACATAGAATTCCTTCTCATCCTTCGAAATCTCGATTCCGTTATTGCCCTGCAGTTCGGTGCCGGGCAGCAGCGTCAGCGTCTTGGCCGCGGGCGTCCATTGCCAGACGCCGCCTGTGACATTGCCGCTGATGAAATCGGTCTTGCCGCCGTGAAACTGCACATCGATCAGGATGGTGCCGTCGCGCGTGGCGGTGACGCTATTGGCCTTAAAGTCGGCCGGTTCCTTGACACAGCCAATCCAGGTCACGGCGGGTTCGGCGCCGCGCGCATCCAGGGCAAAGACATGAATGCTTTCGAACGGCGTATGGGTGACGGAATAAAGCATATAGGTGCCGGGCACCTTCGCCGGGATCAACGCGATGCCATGGCTGTTGAACGCCGCCACGTCGGGCGCCTCGCAGCCGGGATACATCCTGGCATCAGGTTTCTTTTGCCCGGTGAACAGGCGCTTTGCGGTTTTGGCCTCACTGTCGATCAGGAAAATTCCGCCATGTTCGCCCATGCCGCTGGCAACCACCCATTTGCCGGCGCCCACCTGCAGCAGGTCTTCCGGCTGGTCGAGACCGCAGACAAAGCTCAGCCCCATCGACGGCGCGCAGGAGGCCGGTGTTTCGGTGGCGGGATGCACGATTTGCGCATTGATGGGCAGCATCAGCAGCACAAGCGTCGTCGCGGCATAAAAGCTCTTCATGGCATTCCCCTTTTTGGGAAGCCTACTTCGGCTTGGGCAGGGTGGTCAAAATTCCGTCGGCCCCTCCGGGTCCATCGCCGCCAGGTCGGCGCGATAGCTGACCGTGTCAGCGGTGGGGAACGTTTTGGGCACTTTCTGCGTCACCTTGCCGGTCGCCGCCCATTCCGCGCCGCGCTGGAAGGTGGTGATGAAGCCGACACAGGACAGCGCCACCGCGTCATGGCCCAAGGTGGTGTGGAAGATGCGTCCCTTGCCATATCTCAACGCCAGCAGCATGGGCTCGTCATGGCCGGTGCCGCGATTGGCCGGATCAGCCCAGGCGGTGGCCAGGACCGTCATGTTCTTTCCCGGTCCGCGCAGGCGGGTATAGAGCTCGTCGGTGGCATGCATCCATTCGGTGGGCAGCCCGCGCATGATCGGATGCGCCGGCGCCCGCGCCGTGATGCGGAAAGGCTTGCGCTTGCCATGCAATCCGGCAGGACCGGGCGCGGCATCGGATTCCAGCTTGCCATTGTCATAGAACCATTTCGGACCTGCGGGCGCGTCGCGCTTGCGCCAGCCGCCGATGCCAGTCATCTCGTTGAAGGCCGACCAGTCGGGAAAGGCATTGTCGGCGCCGTGCACGGTCACCAGCCCGCCACCATTCTTCATGTAGGTCTCGAATTCGGTTTTCAACGTGGCCGGCCAGTCCTGGCTGTCATAGTTGGACACCACCACCTGATATTGCGCGAAATCCGGATTGACGTTCGAAAAATCGCCATCGGCCGGCGGCACGGTCACCACCGTCACGTCGAACAGCCCGGTCTCTTCCAGCTCACGCTTGAGAATCTGGGTGCCCAGTTTCCAGTCGTGATAGGCGGCCGCGCTGGCGCCATCCAAGATCATCAACTTGATGGGCCTGGCCATCACAGCGCCATTCCAGAACAGCAGTGCCGCCAGCGCCAGCCAGACGCGCTTCATTTCACTTCTCCGGATCCGTCGCGGTGAAGGGCGAGCAGCAGGGTTTGCCGATGGCGTGCAGTTCCATCACCTCGGCGCGGGTGCCGTCGGGGTCCAGAAGATTGAGCTGCCATTTGGCGTCGCGCCCGATCTTGGGCACGGTGTTCGGCGCCTGGCCCTGCAGCCGGTCGCCGTTCCACAGCACGGTATAGGTCGCCTCCATGTTGGGCACGCCCAGCGCAATATGGTTCAGGACGCCCATCTGCGCCTGGGTCAGGGTGTTGGCGGTGACCATATATTCCAGCCAGTCGGTGCCGTCGGGCACCTGCTGCGACACCCAGCTTGGCGGGGCGTCATCCTTCATGCCGCCGAACCAGTAGGGCTTGAAGCCCAGGATATCGCGATAAAACGTATCTTCCAGCGCCCGATCCCGGATCACCGCGCCGACATGGATGATGTGCGGGAACAGCGGATTGGTGGGTACTGCCGGCAGCGACGCGGGCGGCTGCACGAACTGCACGGTCACGCCTTCGGGATCCTTTACCGCCAGCCACTGGCTGCCGTCGACACCCCTGGTCACCGCCTTCGGCACCGCGATCTTTTTCGATGCCAGGTATTTGCGCATGGCTTCGGCGTCAGCGGTATTGAAAGCGATGTGGTCCATGCGATCCAGCCCGGCGCTGGCCGGCAGCGGCAGCACTTCCACGAACTGCGCAGGCGAGAAGTAATAGCGCACACCGGCGGGATTCTCGGGATCGGCCATCTTCACCGCGCCCAGATCATGGACATAGAAATGCTCGGTCTTGGCCGCGTCGGCGGCATAAACCGCCAGGTGTGATACTGAGGTGATGGGCGGGCGCACCGGCACCGCCGCGAACACCGGGCCGCAGAGCAAGGCCATGCCCACGAAAAATCTTACCCGCATCGCCATCCCCCTTGTTGTTGGCCGGGAGCATAGCCGAACACAATCGCGTTACCAGCAGGCGCGGCTGACGCGCTGTCATTTCGCCGCCGCAATAAAAAACAGGCGGGACCGTGGAAGTCCCGCCCGCCAGTCTTGGCCCAAGGGGATGGGCTAGTAGCTGTAGCGCAGGCCGAGGAAGAAGTTCCGGCCGGTATAGTGGTTGTAGTAAAGCCGCTGCCCGACCGAATCCGTGTACTGGAAGCTCTGCTGGTTGGTCAGGTTGATGCCGTCGAAGGTGGCGGTGAAATTGTCATCGATTTTGTAGCTGGCGCTGGCATCGAAATTCAGGGTCGAGCCATTGACGACAAAATCGTTCAGGTTGCCCGGATTGACGCCGCCCGCGGGAATGTAATGGCTGCGGAAGGCGGCGCTGCCGCGGGCCTCGAAGCGGCCATCGTCATAGTAGAGCGTCGCGCTGTAGGAGGTGCGCGACAGGCCGGTCAGGTCCGCCTTGGTCAGCACCGAACCATCGGTGTTGTAGTAGGTCTGGGTCGCCTGCACGAAAGTGACGTTGCCGGTGAAGCCGAAATTGCTGAAGGGATCGGGCAGGAAGTCGAACGGCTGCTGCCAGGAGATTTCCGTACCGTACAGCGGCGCGCCCTTGGAATTGATCGGCTTGGAGAACAGCCAGATGGCATTCTCGTTGCAGCCGGTGGCCGGCGGCGCGACATAGGCGACCCCGCAAGCCGGCTGCACCAGACTGACCGGCACGCCATCGGTGTTCTGGTTGAAGGGAATGCTCTGCTTCACCGTCTGGATCAGCGAATCCAAGTGCTTGTAGAAGAAGGCGACCGAGAACAGCGCACCTTTATGATAATACCATTCAAACGACATGTCGGCGGTCTTGGCCCGGAAGGGATTCAGGTTCGGGTTGTTTTCCGTGACATTGAAATTGCTGCCCGTCACCGTGGCGGTCGCGCCGCCCGGCAACAGGTTGCTGAGGTCGGGCCGTGCCATCACATAGGCGGCGCCGAAGCGGATCAGGAAATTGTCGGCGGGCTCCAGCACCGCATTCATCGACGGCAGGACATCGTGATAGTTGCGCCCGATCGTCGAGGTTACGATGGCCTTGGCCGTGGGATCATAGCTGTAGCCCACGGAATGCTGCGTGGTTTCAACATAGCGCAATCCGACATTGCCGCGGAATGGCGTGCCATAGAATTGCGCGTCCCAGTCGCCTTGCAGCCAAAGGCCGAGATCGTTTTCCCGCACAATGCCGTTCTGGCTGAGGAACTGGCCGGAGCCCTGCAGGAATGCGCTGCAACCCGGCGCGACGTTGCAGGGGGCCGCACCCGTCGCCGAAACCAGCGGCGATGCTGTCTGGTCGAAGATATGGAACTGATTGTTGAAAGCGTCGATGTTGGGCACGGCCCAGGTCGTGGGTGTGCCGGCGCCCACGCCGATGCCATGCAGGGTTATCAATTGGGAATTGGCCGCCAGCGCGGCCGGGGTTTCCAGCGCCGCCGGAATGACGTTGTCCTGGCTGGCGGTGGTGCCATTGGTACGCCCGTTGATCTGGGCGCTGAAGCCGTAATTCTTGTAATCGACGCCGCCCTTCACATTCAGCCAGTCCGTTGCCTTCCACTGGAAATCGGCTTGCGCGGTGCGATAGCTGTTATGGACAAAATTCTGGCGCTCGCGGATCTGCGACAGGAACCAGCCATTGGTGGAGGTGACGTCGACATTGCCATAATTCAGCGCCGGCAGCTGGGACAGGCCGCCGCGATAGTCGAAGGAATAAGGATTGGCCGTCGTACCCGCACCACCGCCCTGCCCGCCGGGGCAGCCCGACACCGCGCCGGTAGATGAGGTCGCGGCGGTACAGTCATAGTCCATTGTCAGCGTGGTCTGGATCGGGTTGCTGTGATTGGATTCCGACCAGCCCAGCATGCCGTGAATCTTGAAGGCCTCGCTGAAGTCGTGGCTGCCATCCAGCGTCACTTCCTTGAAGCGGGTGTCGAGATGATCGAGACGGTGTTCTGATCGCAGGCCGACATTCGTCGCCTGCACATAGTCTAGGTTGTTCGTCGCCTGGTTCACATTGTAGTTCAAAAGACCGATGGAACCGATGCCCAGGATGGGGGCGTTCAGGCCCGCAACGCTGCTGTTGACGTTGTTGTTGGAGAAGGATTCGGCTTCCAGGTAATATTCGTTGCGCACCACCGCGAAGTCGGCGAACAGCGCATCCAGGGTGAAGAGCGTGGCGTCGTCCGGCTGGTACTGAAGAGACCCGGTCAGGCCCAGGCGCTTTTCATGATTGGTGATGTCGTCATAACGCGGGAAACGCGGATGGAAGGCCTCGTTCACCACGTCATAATTTGTCAGCGCCGCGGTCGAGGAATTGGTGCTGGTCTGGCGGTTCGGCGCGGTGGCGCTGGCGGCCGTGAAGGCCTGGACGCCGGGCGTGCCCGGCAGCGGGGCCGGCGGATTGAATCCGACATAGGCGAAGCGCTGGCTGGTGGCGCAGTTCGAGGTGGCGCCGGTAATGGTGGAACAGCCCGCGATCAGCGGCGAGGTGTGGCCGGCATTCTGCGCGGTATTGTCATTCTGCCAACGCACCGTTGAGGAACCAGCCTCCAGGCCGTTCTGGATTTGGTAGGCGGCCGAAAACAGCACCCCCAGCTTGCCGCCCATGAAGGTGTCGGACACCAGGACAGCCGCGCGCGGATTGAAGCCGCCCGACATGTCGTTGTAACCGCCCTGGAAGGACGTCACCAAGGTGAAGCCGGGCTTGTCGAAGGGGTGGGAGGTGTGCAGGTCCACCGTGGCGCCAAGCGAGCCCTCTTCCACTTCGGCGGATGCCGTCTTGTGCACCGTCAGCTGGCTGAACAGTTCCGATGCAAAGACGTTGAAGTCGAACGAGCGGCCGCGATTGGAACCGCCCGACACATCTTCCGAACCGGTGGTGGCCAGCGCCTCCATGCCGTTGATGCGCACGCGGGTGAAGGTGGAATTGAGGCCGCGCACCGATATCTGGCGGCCTTCGCCCTGATCGCGGGCCAGGGTGATGCCGGGAATGCGTTGCAACGATTCCGACACATTGAGGTCAGGAAACTTGGCGATGTCTTCCGCCATAATGCTGTCGGAAGAATCCAGCGCGTTGCGCTTCATGTCCAGCGACTGTTCAAGGCTGGAACGGAAGCCGCTCACCACCACGGTTTCGACCTGGGTCGCGCTGCCGCCAGCCGGCTCCGCCGCCGCTGCCGTGACGGCGCGCCGCATAAAAGGGCGGCGCACGATCAGCCCGCTGCTGCCGTCGGACACCACTTCCAGGTTCGTGCCCCGGGTCAGCATGCTGACGGCCTGCTGGGCGTTCATGTCGCCGGAAATGGCGGGCGCGCGCAGGCCCTGCACTGACTCCGGGGTGAACAGGATGCTTTCGCCTGTCTTCTGCGCCACGCTGCGCAGCGCATCCGACATGGGCTGTTCGGCGATATTGATCTTGGCGTCCTGGGCCGCTGCGGCTGCATTGATGCTGAAGACGGCGACGCCGCCGAACAAAGCCGAACGCAAGACGCGCATGCGCGAGATGACCATGTGTTTCCCCTCTGCTCCGCGCGGCCACTGACGGGCCGCTGTTGGAGAAGAGACGTTCGGGGTCGGGACTTTCCCCACCCCCTCCTTTTTATTCGTCGGCTGCCAGAAGCAGCGTGTCGCCATTCTGGCGGACCGTGATGGGCAGAAGCTTGGCCAAAGAGCGGGCAAAGGCGCTGTTGTCGCCCACCCGGTAAACCCCGGAAACCTTGAGATTGGCGACGCTGGGATCGACTTCCAGCCGCGCCGTGGAATAGCGGTTCATTTCGTCCACCACATCGGCGAGATCGGTATTCTCGAAGCTTTCGTATCCGGTCTGCCAGGCAAGCTGGCGCGTCATGTCGGGACGATCACGCTTTTCGGTATCCACGGATGCCACCAGCCGCTCGCCGGCGCGCAGGCGTTCGCCCTGGGCATCGGGCGCCGATTTCGGCGTGACCTGGGCTTCGCCATGGATCAGCGTCACCTGCACCTTGCCGTCCTCGCAGCGCACATCGAAACTGCAGCGGGTGGCGACGATCTTGCGTTCGGCGGCCTCGACAATGAAGGGCCGGCCCGGATCGGGCACGACGCGGAAATTGGCGCGGCCATATTGCAGGTCCACGGCGCGCACCGTGTCGCTGAACGCCACCGAAATGCGGGTCTGGGCATCCAGGAACAGCTGGCTGCCGTCATCCAGCGCCACATGCTTCTGTTCGCCCACATCCGTCTCATAGACCTTGGCCTGGGCACTTTTCCAGAACAGGGCGCTGCCGCCCGTGACCGCGAGCAGACCCACACCCGCCAGCAAGGCGCGGCGGCTGGCAAGGCGCGGCGCCGGATGCCGGACCGGACCGCGCAGGTCGCGGAAAGACCCCACCTCGCTCCACAACCGGTCCACCGCCTCAAAGGCGGCGGCATGGGCGGGACTGGCAGCCAGCCAGGCGCGGAAGGCGCGTTCGTCACCGGCGTCGCGGTCATCGGCCCGCAGCCGCGCCAGCCATGCCGCCGCCTGCGCCCTGATTTCAGGAGAAGGAGTGGTCGCCATGCTCACCAGCCCTCCGTCCATTCGGTGAGGAACAAAGCGGCCTTGGCGATATGCTTTTCCACCGCGCTCTGGCTGATGCCCAGGCGCTCGGCGATCTCGCGGTACTTCAGTTCGTCGAGGCGATGCATCAGGAATATTTCGCGGGTGCGTGGCGTCAGGCGGGACAGACCTTCCCGTACCCTTTCTAGACGAGCGCGGGAGGCCAAAACCTCATCCTGCAGCGGTGAATTTTCCGCATGCCCGACATCGTCAGGGGCAACATCGGCGATGAAACGCTCATGCCGGTAATTGTCCACGCCGATATTGACAGCGGTGCGCACCAGGAAAGCGGCAACGTTTTCAACAGCATGCTGGGCGCGATAGCGCAACAGCCGCAGGTAGGCGGCATGCAACAGCTCTTCCGGATCGGCGCGGCCACGGGTGCGCGAGCGCACCTGCCGTATCAAGCTGTTCCAGAACTCCCGGTTGACCGGAACGTCCGACATGGATCCCCCAACCCATTTTGCGGGATCATGCGCCTGATTAAAAAAATTGCAAACCATGGCGAACGCGGACAAGCGGGGGACAGGCTTTGCGGCCTGGCGACGTCCGGCCTTCGCACAATGGTCCCCATCGCGTTCCGCGCCAGAGACTTGCGGACTATTCGTTTTGATGAATTTCGCCATCCCCCCTCCCCTTGGGGTGCGGACAAGGGGTGGACAGGCAAGGGCGGCGGCGATGTCGCGCGTGATCATTCGCGCATTTTACCATACACCGAGACGGCGGGGATAAGCGCAGAGCAATGCGAAGCCATAACGGCCTGGTGCGTCAGGTGAAGTTTATATTTTCAGGGCGGGAACAGGCCTCGATCGCGCGCAGGAAAGATGGACATTGGCACTAGTGAAATATCACTTCGCACATGCGCTGCTCAATCGCGAGGCATGTATAAATACCCGCCATACCTGCATTATTTCATTCGAGCCCTGCGTTTTGTGCTGCTGCATTCGTTGCGCGCGGGTGTAGGATTCTCGAACGGGTCGCGTTCAGACGATCCAGTTCAGGGAGTACAAAATGAAACTGCTTCTCGCTTCTGCGGCCCTTGCCGCGCTGACCGCCACCGCAGTGCAAGCTGCGCCCCAGGTCCAGCAGATGCTCTACAATGTGGACGCCGCGGCCCAGTGTTCTGCCGCCGCCGACGACAGGGCCGATCTCAAGGCCGGGCTTTCCTATTGCGATGTCGCGCTCAGCGACCCGGTGATGAACCACCAGGCCGCGCTGCTCAGCAATCGCGGCGTGATCAAGGTGCGTCTCGGCAACAACCAGGGCGCGCTGGAAGACTATAACGCCGCCATCGCCATCGATCCTGCCTTGGGCGACGCCTATGTCAGCCGCGCCGGCGTGCTGATTGCCATGAAGCGCTACGACGAAGCCCGGGCCGACGTGGCGCAGGGTATCGCGCTGGGCGCCGCCAACCTGCATGCCGCCTATTTCAGCCGCGCCGTGATCGCGGAAGAAAGCGGCGACGTGAAGGCCGCTTACCGCGACTACAAGCAGGCGTTGGCGATCAAGCCGGACTATGCGGCGGCCAGCCGCGAACTGGCCCGCTTCAAGATCGTGCAGCGCGCCGCGCGCCTGTAAAGAACAGAGGAAACGTCCCGGTATAAGGGATGCTTATAAAACTGCCGCCGCGGCTGGAAAGCCGCGGCGGCTTTTTCTTTGGCAATATTATATCTGACAAACCCAGCCCTAAATCCGGGTTTGGGTCTTGCTCCACACGCCAATCACGATTGCCAAAATCGATAGTGCTAGCCATGCAATGCCCAATGCGCTCGATGACGTGACGAATGGGCCAGTGGTGAAAATCCAGAGGACAAATCCAAAGATTAGTGACCATCCCTCCCAAGTATTGGGAATGGGCCTGCCGCCGGGCGTGGTGGTGAACCAAGGCTTGCCGAAAGGTGCCCTAACTGTGCCCATCCAATCCCAGAGGCGGCGCTTAATTTCCTCTTTTTCTTCGCTATTTCACATAGGCATTGAAGACGCTGCCCGGCACCCAGCTCGGCCGCGCCTCGGCATTGGCGATGCGCGCGGCGATGCCGGCGACCAGCGCATCCAGCTTCACCGCCTCGTCCTTCAGCAGGGGCTGCTCCAGGTCGTCGGACGGCGAATGGTAGCGGTTGGCGCGCCAGTCATGCTCGAGGGCGAATTCCGGCGTGTCCTTGGCGAAGCCGAACTTGAACACCAGCGCCGGCACGCCCTGGCGCACAAAACTGAACTGGTCGGTGCGGATGAAGACATTGCGGTCGGGCAGCGGGTCGGGAACGGTTTGCAGCCCCTGCTCCTGCGCCACCGCCTTCATGTCGGCGCCCAGGGTGCTTTCATCCTGCCCCGGGGCATAGACCGTCTTCAGCGGCCATAGCGGCAGCGGCATGTCGAAGTTGAGGTCGGCCACGATGCCGGCCTTGGGCACCGTGGGACGCCGGGCGTAATAGCTGGAGCCCAACAGTCCCTTTTCCTCCGCCGTGAAGAACAGGAACAGGATGGAGCGTTTTGGGCGCGGGCCTTCCTTCAGCCGGTGCGCGATATCCAGCACCGCCGCCACGCCCGAGGCATCGTCCATCGCGCCGTTATAGATGGTGTCGCCCTTCACCGCCGCGCCGACGCCCAGATGGTCGAGATGCGCGGAAACGCCGACATATTCCTTTTTCAGCTTTGAATCGTTGCCTTCCAACACGGCCACGATATTGGGCGAGGTCAGCTTGCTGCGCGCCGCCACCACGCCGGCCTTCAGGTGGATCGGCAGCGCGAAGGTCGGCAGCTTCCGGGACGCATCCGCCATGGCGCTCAGTTCGGCGAAGCTGTGTCCGCTGCCCTCGAACAGCATCTGCGCCTTGCCCGGATCGAAGGTAGCGCTGAAGAAGGGTCCCTTGCTGTCGCGCAGCTTGTCGTCATCGATATACATGCCGGGCCCGCGCGCCAGCAGCTTCTGGCGCTCCCACAGGATTTCCACCTGCTTGGGTGTCACCAAAGCGATGACGCCTAAGGCGCCCGCCTTGGCCAGTTCCTCGTTGCGGTCGAAACGGGCGTTGGATTTGATGGCGCCGGAAATGTCGGCAGGGCCGCCCGAAAGCACCACTGCGATCTTGCCTTTCAAATCCTGGCCGGCGAAGTCGTCGTAATTCTGCCCCGGCAGATGCAGGCCATAGCCGATAAAGACCAGCGGTGCGTCCACCGTGTCCGGGCGGGGTCCGCCGCCCGCGGTGATCAGCATGTCATCGCCGACCTTGACCGGGGTCGCCGTGCCGTCTGCCGTGACCAGATCGGCCTTGCTGGCGGCCTGGTCCACCACCTGCTGCTCGAACGGGATCGGCTGGAGATAGCCCTTCACGCCGGCGGGCTTCAGGCCTTCGGCTTTCAGCCGTCCGATCACATAGTCGGCGGCGCGCAGGTAATCGGTCGAACCGGTCAGGCGCCCCTTCATGTCGTCGCCGGACAGGGCCGTCATGTCGGCCCACCATTGGGTGGCGGGATCGGCGAGAGCGGGAAGCGGCGCCAGGAGAGACAGAAACAGCAAGGCACGCAGCGACATGGCAAATCCCGGTTGATGGCCAGCAACCGTGCCACGCGCCCAGGCGGCTGACCAGCGTGAGAAATCCGCAGAAATTTTACGTCAGGCACCGCCCCCAATCACGGCATGCTGGCGCGCATTTGGGCAGAAGTATTTTCGCGACAGCGCGTTGCGCCGGCCCCGGCACACCGCTTTAATCCTGGGCAATGCTGCACAGAATCGCAGCGACACGGCGTCGAAACAGGCGCGCACGGGGCCTCTCGGGACAGGGTAAAATCGGCGCCGCCGATAACACCAGTGCGTCCAAAAGGGCGCTTCCATAGGGGAGTGATTTTTCGAATGACCAACCAGCCGCAATCCGGGATGGCGCCCAGCAGGCGCTCTCTTCTCACCATGATCGGCGTCGTCGCCGGCTCGGCCGCGATGTATCATGCCATGAACGAGCTGGCGCTGGCCGACACCTCGACCTTCAAGGGCCCGATAAAGCTGTCGCCGCCGCCTGCCGGTACCAGCGTGCTGGTGCTGGGCGCGGGCGTGGCCGGCATGGTCTCGGCGATGGAGCTGCGCGACGCCGGCTACAAGGTCACGGTGCTGGAATATAACGGCCGCGCCGGCGGGCGTAACTGGTCGCTCTATGGCGGCGACACCTATACGGAGCTGGGCGGCGCCACCCAGCATGTCCAGTTCGATCCCGGCCAGTATATCAATCCCGGTCCCTGGCGCCTGCCCTATCACCATCAGGGCATCCTGCATTACGTGAACAGGCTGGGCGTGACGCTGGAGCCCTTCACCCAGGTCAATTACAACGCCTATGTCCATTCCACCGAGGCCTTTGGCGGCAAGCCGCAGCGTTACCGCCATGTCCAGGCCGACTTCTACGGCCAGATCGCCGAACTGCTGTCCAAGACCACCAAGCAGGGCGCGCTGGACCAGGCCGTTACCAAGCAGGACCAGGAAATCCTGCTGGCGGCGATGAAGGACTGGGGCGCGCTGGACGCCAATCACGAATATGCCAAGGGCCTGGAAGCCGGCGAACATCGCGGCTTTGCCAGCGATCCCGGCGGCGGGCTGAACAGCGTGCCCATCGCGGGCAAGCGCATCGAGATGAGCGAGCTGCTGAAGTCCGGCCTGTGGGCGTCGATCGGCGCCGGCCTCGCCTATGACATGCAGTCCTCGATCTTCCAGCCCAAGGGCGGCATGGGCCAGATCGGCAAGGCGTTCGGCAAGGCGCTGGAGCCGCTGATCCAGTACAATTGCAAGGTCGTCGAGATCAAGCAAAGCGACAAGGGCGTCACCGTCTCCTATATCGACAGCAAGACCGGCGGCGCGCCCAAGACGGCGTCGGCGGACTGGTGCGTCTGCACCATCCCGGCCTCGGTGCTCAGCCAGATCCCGATGAATGTCGGCAAGCCGATGCAGAACGCCATCAACCAGCTGCCCTACATGGCGGCGCTCAAGGTGGGCCTGC
>JAQGLO010000184.1 GCA_028292825.1 Alphaproteobacteria bacterium
CGGAAAGTATCCGCTCGTCCAGGTTATGTCCGGCATCGTACAGCATGGTCATGGCGATGGAGCGGTCTTCGGCCACATCGACGGCGCTGACATCGCGCACTTCGAAGTCGTCGGCCACGGCGCTGACCGGGCGCTTGGCGCTTTCCAGGATCTCGAAGCGCACCTTGGCCCGGTGCGGCAGCAGCGCCCCGCGCCAGCGCCGGGGGCGGAAGGCGGAGATCGGGGTCAGCGCCAGCAGCGCCGCATCGATCGGCAGGATCGGCCCATGGGCCGAAAGATTATAGGCGGTGGAGCCGGCCGGGGTGCTGACCAGGACGCCGTCGCAGATCAGTTCGGAGATGCGTGGCTTGCCGTCCACGGTGATGCGGATTTTCGCGGCCTGGCGGGTTTCGCGCAGCAGCGACACTTCATTGAAGGCGCGCGCCTCGATCACGCCTTTGGAGGAATGCGCCGTCATCTTGAGAGGATGGATTTCGGCATGCTCGGCGGCGGCGAGCCGCTCCAGCAGTTCGTCCTCGCGATAATCGTTCATCAGGAAGCCGACGGAGCCCAGATTCATGCCGTAGATCGGTTTTCCCTTGCCGGTAAAGCTGTGCAGGGTCTGCAGCATGAAGCCGTCGCCGCCCAGGGCGACGATCACATCGGCGTCCAGCGGACCGGCATCAGTGTGGCGGGCGCGCAGGGCGACAAGCGCTTCGGCGGCCTCGCGTGCGGCGGTGAAATGCAGCTTCATGGGGTTAGCCTAGCATGTCCGGTCATGCGCCGGGCAGGGGGCAGCTAGTGCAAGGCGGCGTGCAATTCGTCCATGGCGGTCTGGCGGGTAAAGGCCGCGAAGATGGAATCCGCATCCCGGGATTCCGGCGCAGCCAGCGTCACGGACAGGCCGCGCGCCTGGCGCGACAGGTTGAAGACGGTGTTGAACACGCTGCGGTCGATGCCGGCGGCGCGGCAGGACAGCGCCACGGGGCGGGCGCCGCCTTCGTAGAAGGCCTTGCGGAAACGGGGCAGTTCCATGTCCAGCAGGCGGGCAAAGGCCAGGTCGAACAGGTCGGTCTGGCCCTGGCTCAGCACCCGCATCAGGAAACCGGCCTTGAGCTGGCCTGAAGCGGCCAGCTTTTCGATCAGCTTGTGGGCGCTGTCAGCCGGCGGGTCCTTGGGACCTGGCGGCTCGCTCGTGAGCACGACATTGGCTTCGGTCAAGGCGGCGTCGACACTCTTGGCCGCCATGTCATAGTTGGTCTTGATGTAGGTCTTGAGCGCGTCGGACACCCATTCGCACATCTTGGTGGCCAGCTGCGGCGGCAGGTCGGGGCGCTTGACCAGGGGCTCCTGCAGGCCGGAGAAGGCGCGGGATTTCTGTACCAGCGTCTCGTAGGAATAGCTGGAAATCTTGGCGGTGGCGTTGCGCACCAGGGCGAGCAGCACGGATTCATGATCCGACCGGACAAGCGCATCGGTGACCGGAATGCCGATATTGGGGCGATGCGCCGCGGCTTCCTGATGGCCGATGCCGGCTTCGGCGATCATCTTGAGCACGTCGGATTCGGTGAGCAGCGGAGAATTGATGATCAGCGGCCGCGCCACCTCGATGGAATCGTCCACCAGCAGCAAAATCAGGTCGTGCGGCGCATTGGAGTCTTCGGCCAGGCGCTGGGCCAGCGCGATGCGGATGGCCATTTCCACGTCACGGGTCAGGCGCTTGAGGATTTCGCGCATCAGCTCGCGCTCGCGGCTGTTCAGCCCGGCACCCTGGATGCGGTAGAGGGAGGCAACGGCGAGATAAATCTCCTCGCGGCTGGCGCCGGAGGCGGGATTCATCGCGAGCTGGGCGAGCCTGCCCATGTCGCTCATATCGTGTGCGGTAAGTCCCACAATAAACCCCATGCCTTCTGCAAGAAGCCACTTTCAGCGGCCTTTTCACGGGATTTTTTATCAGACCGACTGTTAACAGCGGATTAAGTCTCTTGCCTTGGCCGCGCAAATCCTGTGCTTTCGCGGGCATGGCGATATCGCGTCCGACGCACAAGTCCTTTCTGCTGGCGGTGGACCAGGGCACCACCTCGACCCGCGCCATCCTGTTCGATGGCGGGGCGCGGCCGCTGGCCAGCCATGTCATCCCCCTGCGCCAGATCTATCCTGCCAATGGCTGGGTTGAGCATGATCCGGGCGAAATCTGGCAGGCGGCGCTGGCCTGCTGCCGCGCCGTGCTGAAGGGCGTGGCGCCGCGCGATGTCGCCGGTATCGGTATCACCAACCAGCGCGAGACCTCGCTGATCTGGGACAGGAACACCGGTGCGGCCTTGCACAATGCCATAGTCTGGCAGGACCGGCGCGGCGCGGCGCGCTGCGCGCAACTGAAGAAGCGCGGACTGGAAGCGGGCATCACGCGCAAGACCGGGCTGCTGCTGGATCCCTATTTCTCCGCCACCAAGCTGGAATGGCTGCTGCAGAATGTGAAAGGGCTGAAGGGGCGGGAGCTGGCGTTCGGCACCATCGACAGCTGGCTGATCTGGAACCTGACCCGCGGGCAGGTACACGCCACCGATGTCACCAATGCCTCGCGCACCATGTTGTGGAATCTGAAGACGCGCGACTGGGACGCCGCGCTGCTCAAGCTGTTCGGCGTGCCGCGCGCGATGCTGCCGGATGTGCGCGAGAGTTGCGGCGATTTCGGATCGACCGCGCCGTTGCTGCTGGGCGCCCCCATTCCCATCCTGGGGGTGGCTGGCGACCAGCAGGCCGCCAGCTTCGGCCAGGCCTGCTTCAAGCCGGGCGATGTCAAATCCACCTATGGCACCGGCTGTTTTGCCCTGGTCAATACCGGCAAGACCGTTCCCCATTCGCGCAACCGGCTGGTGGCGACGGCGCTGGCGCAGAAACAATATGCGGTGGAAGGCAGCATCTTCATCGCCGGCGCGGTGGTGCAATGGCTGCGCGACGAACTGGGCATTGTCGCCGGCGCTCCCGACACCGCCGCCATGGCAAAACGCGCCAAACCGGCGGAGGGGTTGTATTTCGTGCCGGCCTTCACCGGCCTGGGCGCGCCCTATTGGGACCCGGCGGCGCGTGGCGCCATCCTGGGACTGACCCGCGATGTGGGAAAAAACGAGATCGTGCGGGCGGCGCTGGATGCCGTCTGTTACCAGACCCGCGACCTGCTGGAAGCGATGCGCAAGGACATGCGCGCGGCGGGGCTGACGCGGCTCAGGGCGCTGAAGGTGGATGGCGGCATGGTGGCGAATGACTGGTTCTGCCAGCGCCTGGCTGACCTGACGGGACTCGCCGTGGAACGACCCAGGGTGACGGAGACCACCGCGCTGGGCGCCGCCTATCTGGCAGGGCTGGGGGCAGGGTTGTTCAAAAACGAAAAGGACATTGCCGCGCGCTGGGCGCTGGACCGGCGCTTCACGCCGCAAATGCTGCGGCGCGAACGCGATCAATTGTATGCGGGCTGGGTGCGCGCCGTCGCGCGTGTGCAGTAGCACAATAATCCGCCCACGGATTACTCCCGTTCCTGTATACATCGGCTTGTATACATTTGCGGGATTTGCCCGATTGACAGCCTGCGCGGTCGCGCCGACAGTCTGCGCATGTCCGGTAACGCTACCATGCTCGATGCCATGCCGCTTCCCGCAACGCCTGTCGTGGGGCGGCGCAAGCCTGACAGCCTGGCGCGGCTGAAGCAGGCAGCGCGCAAACTGTTCGTCGAGCGCGGCTATGACGCGACCCGACCGCAGGACATTGCGCGCGAGGCGGGCCTGGGCCATGGCACCTTCTACCTGCATTATCCCGACAAGCGCGCCTGCTTCCTGGCCTTCGTCGAGGATGCACGCCGTGAGCTGGATGCGCATTTGCGCGCCCATCGCCTGCCGGGTCAGACCTTCGAACAGCGCATCGCCGCCAACCTGCAGGCGATCCACGAATATTCCGACAACCATCCCGGTGTCCTGCGCGTCGCCATGACCGATGAGCGGCTGATCGATGCCGAAGGGGTCGAGGCGCGGCCGCTTCTGATGCGGTGGGGCAGCGAATGGGCCGAACTGATCGGTGACGCCATCCGCGAAGGCAGCGCCTGTTCCAGCTATGACATCGAGATCATCGGCCAGGCGATTGTCGGCGCGCTGCACCAGACCAGCCGCGAGGCCCATCGCGCCGGCCGGGACCGCACTGCCGTGGTGGAAAATCTCACACGCTTTCTGACCCGGGCGCTGAAACCCGGCTGACGTTGCGATGGCCGCCACAGACGCGGCCACGTTTGCAGGAGGACATGCCATGACAAAGAGAATGACTCCGACCCGGCGCACGATCCTAAAGACCGGCATCGCGGCGGCGATCGCCTCGCCGGCGATCGTGCCCTCCACCGTGTTCGGCCAGGGCGCCCCCAGCAACCGCATCGCCATCGGCGCCATCGGCGTGGGCCGCATCAGCCGCGTCCACGACATGAAGGAAACCTTCAACTACTACAAAAGCGCCCAGATCATCGCGGTGTGCGACCTGGACAGCAGGCGCGTCACCGCCGGCCGGCAATATGTCGACGACGCCTATACCCAGAAATTGGGAAAGCCCTACAGCGGCACCCGGGGGTATGGCGATCACCGCGAGCTTCTGGCGCGGGCGGACATCGACGCCGTCATCATCTCGACGCCGGACCACCAGCATGCGCTGCTCGCCACCCATGCGGTGCATGCGGGCAAGGACGTCTATATGCAGAAGCCGGCCTCGCTGACTGTCTCGGACGGCCGCAAGCTCAGCGACACGGTGCGCGCAACCGACCGCATCCTGCAGGTCGGCTCGCAGCAGCGCTCCGACAATCCCTGGCCGCAATTCCGCCGTGCCTGCGAACTGGTGCGCAACGGCCGCATCGGCGAGCTCAGGCATGTCGAGATCGGTCTGCCCGGCGATCCATCCGGTCCCGAAGCGCCGCCCATGCCCGTGCCGACCAACCTGAACTATGACGCCTGGCTGGGACCGACGCCGGACGCCTATTATACCGAGCTGCGGGTGCATCCGCAGGACGGCACGTTTAATCGCCCCGGTTGGCTGCGCTGCGAGCAGTTCGGCGCCGGCATGATCACCGGCTGGGGCGCGCATCATGTCGATACCGCGCATTGGGGCATGGACATGGAGCATACGGGCCCGGTGGAAGTGTGGGGCGATGCCGAATTTCCCAAAAGCGGATTGTGGAACGTGCATGGCAAGTTCCTCACCCATGCCGTCTATGCCAATGGCGTGACCATGGATATTTCCGGCGACTTTCCCAACGGCATCAAGTTCGTCGGCACCAAGGGCTGGATCTTCGTGTCACGCGACGCCGCCGTCACCGCGAGCGATCCGTCATGGGGCACCAAGACGCCCGGGCCCCTGGTCGCCAGCGATGCCAAAATCCTCACCAGCCAGATCGGGCCGAACGAAATCCATCTCTATAAAAGTTCGGAACAGCACGGCAACTGGCTGGAGTCGATCCGCAGCCGCGCGGCCCCCAGCGCACCGATCGAGATCGGCCATCGCGCCTGCTCGACCTGCCTGGTGCACCAGGTGGCGATGCACCTGAAGCGCAAGCTCTATTGGGACCCTGCAACAGAGCGCTTCAAGAATGACGACGAGGCCAACAGCTGGCTCAGCCGTCCGCATCGCCAGCCTTATATCTTCTAGAAGTCGGACCAAAGCGACAGGCACAGGCCGCGCTCATCCAGCGCGTTCTGCCCGGCGGGTGAAAAGAACGCGCCGGCCTGCAGGGTAAAGCGCCGCGACAGCCGCCACACCGCCGAGACTTCCAGCTTGTGCGTCCGGAAATGGACATAGGGCGCCGTCGCCGGCCCGCTGACCAGGTTGAAGCTCTGCGCCATGACCATCCAGCGCGGGTTTAGCCACAATCCTGTGGTGAGGTCGACAGCGCTCTGGTCGGGGCGCGGATGCGACAGCCAGCGCTCGCCGGCCTCCAGGTTCACAAAGCCGCTATGGCTGCCCAGGCGAAAGCCGGAGCCGTAAAGCAGCCTTACGCCGGCATCCTCGCCGCCCGCCGAGGCGTTGGCGGAATAGGCAAAATTGAAGGCGCCTGCCTTGCGCGCGGAGACTTCCACCGACAGCACATCGTCCTGCGCCAGAAGGCCCAGGCCGCGCATTAAACGCAAACGTGCGCCCCCTTCAAAGGCATTGTCGGTCACGGTGACGGCCGGCGAGGCGCCGCTGCGGGAATGGACATAGGCCGTCTCGGTGCGCGCCAGCAGGGTGAGCCTGTCGGTCAGGCCATACTCGGTGTCGGTGGTGACCAGCACGCGCTCGAACAAGGCGGGGATCACGGCGTTGCCGCCGGCATCGAAGCTGGTATCGGCCTGGCTGAGGATCACGCCGCCGATCGTCTGCCAGGTGCCCCTGGGCTGGGTCCAGGCTGCGGCATGGACGGTGCCGGGCAGGAACAGCATCGCGCAGAACAGGACAGCGCTTTTCATTATTCCGGCGTCATGACGCCATGCTGCGTCTTCTCCCAGAAGAAGGGACGCGTCACCAGTTGCCACAGGCCGCGATAGCCCGCCGCCGACGCCAGTCCCCAATAGGCGATCACGGTGAGGCCATAGGGCGCCAGTTCGTCCCAGCCGCGCCGGCGCGGCGCCAGCACGGCCAGATAGGTCAGCAGCACATTGTTGGCCAGGAGGCCCGCGCCGGGGATCAGCGCGCCGGGGCCGCCCACGCCGCTGGACCAGTGCAGCAGCAGTGCCGCCACAAAGGCGAACCACAAGGGCGGGCTGGCCAGCGCGAACACCACGCCGCCGCCGATGAAGAGCTGGAAGGCCAGAAAGCCGCGCAGGCCCGTGCGCCGCATCAGCGCCACCGGATCGCGCATATGCACCAACCAGGTCTGCATGTACCCCTTCAGCCAGCGCGAACGCTGCTTCAGCCAGGCGCCGATCTTCACGGGCGCTTCCTCGAAGGTGGTGGAGTCCAGCATGGAGACGCGGTAGCCCATTTGCGCCAGGCGGATGCCGATATCCGCATCCTCGGTGAC
Source organism: Alphaproteobacteria bacterium (assembly GCA_028292825.1). GTDB lineage: Bacteria > Pseudomonadota > Alphaproteobacteria > Micropepsales > Micropepsaceae > Rhizomicrobium. The sequence goes on from JAQGLO010000184.1 coordinate 7,004, forward strand.
GTTGAAGGCGTCCCAGCCGCCGATGTCGCGCAGCACCGCGGTGCGGAAATGGTTGGAGGTGCCGCCCAGCGGCATGGGCACGCCGATGCGGTCCAGTCCGGGGAGCAGGGTGTCGAACCACAACGCATAGTCCAGCGCGAACATGCGGGTCAGCCAGTTGTGATCTGCATTGTAGAAGTTGAGCCGTGCCTGCAGGCAGGCGGTGCGGCGCGAACTGGCGCGAAAGGTGGCAATGGCTTTTTTCAGCTGGTCGCGTTCGGGGCGATCCTCGGCATCATAGACCACCAGATATTCGCCGCGTGCGAAAGCCAGGGCATAATTGGCGGCCTTCGGCTTGGTGCGCGGACCGCCCGGCGGCACTTCGACGATTTCAAACGGGACATCGCCGTCCAGCATGGCGCGCGCGGCGGCGACGGTTTCGAGATCGTCCTCCTCCACCACCAGCTTGATATCGAGCAGATGGCGCGGATAATCCAGCGCGCCAAGCCCCCGCACCAGGCCGGGCAGCACCGCCGCCTCACGATACAGCGGCACCAGGATGGTGTAGCTGGGCAGCGTGGTGTGTTCTGCCGGCGACGGCGCACGGCGAGGCTTGGCCAACAGCGCCAGCAGGACTCGAAAGGCTCCACTGATGCTGAACGCCAGCGACAGCAGCACCGCAACAGTGCGGATCGTCACCAAAGGATTGGCAACCAGCGCCGCCAGCAGCAGCGCGGCAAGCGCACACAATGAAATCAATTGCGCCTTTGTGATTACGGTGCGGGCAGACAATTGCGGGAACCGGTGGGCCAAGCCGAATACTGCATCATCCAGCAGGGCCGCGCCGTGTCGCGCCGTCACCGCTTGTCGCAGCTCCTGGCGCGACACCGCGCGCATCGGACAAGGCCCCAGATGTGCCGTCAGCCAGGCGCGGTTTTCCGCCGAAACATCCGCGAACAGGACCTCGCCTTCCAGCGGCAAGAACAGGCGGGAGAGATACAGCCGCAGCATGTCGGCCGACGGCCGCGCATGTGCGGCATCGCCCCGCGGCAAAGCCCCGTCTTCCATCTCCCCACACCCCGGCAACAAACAACCGATCGCGCAAACGGCAGGGTTTGCGCAGCGACGTGATTTCAATTTTGGGAATGCAACACCAGTCCGCGCCCGACAGAGGGGACTGCTTAATTAATGTGAACCATCCACAACCTGCGCACAACGGGGAGGATCATAAATTTTTCAACTTGACGCTGGCGCTGCTCGATCCGTAGTGCGAACGACCGCTATTGCGCGTACCAGTCCAGAAGCCGCACTTCTATGCCGGTGCCTTCCAGGGCTTTCTTGAACGCTTCGATGTCCTGGCCCTTGTAGTGATAGGGGATCGCCACCCTGGGGTGGAAGGCCTTGACCGCATCGGCAGCTTCCGCCGGTGTCATGGTGTAGGGCAGGTTCATGGGAATGAAGGCGACGTCGATATCCTTCAGCGCCCGCATTTCCGGTGTGCCTTCGGTGTCGCCGGCGAAATAGAAATTCTTGCCGCCATAGTTCAGCACGTAGCCGTTGCCGCGACCCTTGTCGTGATAGGGGGCGCCGCTGGGCTGCAAATGGGTGACATTGTACATGGGCACCGCCGTGATCTTCCAGTCGTGCCAGCGGGTGCTTTCGCCATTGGCCAGGACGCGCGCGGTCGTGACAGTTTTCTGGACCGCGGCGGGGGCGATGATGGTGGTGCCATTCTTGCTCAGCGCCGCAATGTCGGCCGGGTCCATGTGATCGCCATGGATATCGGTGATCAGGATCAGGTCGGCAGGCGCCAAGCCATCGATCTTCGCCGGCTTGGCGGGATCGATATAGATGATGTCGCGCCCGAGCTGGATCATGGCGGCGGCATGATAGATCGGGGTGATGCGGACCGTGCCGAGACTGGTGGAGAAATTCTGCACCGGAGCGGCGGCCAGCGCGGGCGTGGCGGCGATCAGCAAGGCAGCGGCGGCATATTTCATGAGTTCCTCCCGGTTTTGCGGCCCATTATGCAACAAAGGCTCGCGCGCCGCACCGGGCTTGTCAATCGGCGCGGCGCGCCGCACAAAGCGCCGATGGATATGTACCAGGAAGCATTGGCGGCGCATCAGCGCGGCGATTTGGCCGCGGCGGAGCGATTGTATCTGCAGATGCTGGAAGCCGAGCCGCGGGCTTTCGTTCCGCGCCATCTTCTGGGCGTGGTGCGGGCGCAGCAGGGCCGCAACCAGGAGGCGCTGGAACTGATCAGCGGCGCGCTGGCGCTGCAGCCCGATGTGCCCGATGCGTTGCTCAACCAGGGCAACGTGCTCAAGCTGCTGGGCCGCATGGACGAGGCGCTGGCAAGTTATGACCGCAGCCTGGCGCTGCGTCCCGACTTCGCCGACGCACATTTCAATCGCGGCAATGCATTGCGCCAGATGCGACGCGCGGGTGACGCGCTGGCGAACTATGACCAGGTGCTTGCGCTGAATCCCAATCATGAAGGTGCGCTGGTCAATCGTGGCAACGCGTTGCATGAATTGAAGCGGGAAGAAGAGGCACTGGCGAGTTTCGATCGCGCTTTGGCGTTGAACCCGAACAATGCCGAGACCTGGAAGAACCGTGGCATCACCTTGCGGGTGCTGAAGCGCTTCCCGGAAGCGCTGGACAGTTTCGACCGCGCTTTGGCGCTGCAGCCCGGCAATGCCGAACTGACCAGCTACCGGGGCCATGTGCTGTGCGAAAGCGACCGGGTGGCGGAGGGATTCATGCTGTTTCGTGAAGCGGCGGTGCAGGCCATAGGGCCGGGTGCGCCGCTGGATCCACGCAGCCCCCCGCACAAGCACAAGCATGATGCGGAACAGCAGGGCTGGCTTGGCAGTCTTGCCCGCGTGGACGGGCCACTGTTCCTGGATGGCGGCGGGCGTGTCGCGGGACCGGCGATCAATCCCGCCAATGCGCAGGAGGTGAATCATCACTGGCAGAACTCCAGCCCGCAGCTGGTGGTGATCGACAACCTGCTGACGCCGGCGGCGCTGGCAGAACTGCGCCGCTTCTGCCTGGGTTCCAATGTCTGGCGGCAGGTCTACCCCACCGGTTACCTGGGCGCGTTCCCGGAGGCCGGGTTTGCCGCGCCGCTGCTGGCGCAGATTGCCGATGAATTCGCCCAGACCTATCCCGCCATCTTCGCAGGCCATCCGCTGCGCTATATCTGGGCGTTCAAATATGACTCCCGGATGAGCGGCATCCAGATCCATGCTGACGAGGCGGCAGTGAATGTGAACTTCTGGATCACGCCGGACGAGGCCAATCTCGATCCGGACCATGGCGGGCTGGTGGTGTGGGACAAGGCGGCGCCGCTGGAATGGGATTTCGACCAGTATAACGGCGATGTCGAATTGCCCCGCCGCTTCCTGAAGGAGGCCGGTGCGACCTCGGTCACGGTGCCGTACCGCGCCAACCGCGCGGTGATCTTCGACTCCGACCTGTTCCACGAAACCGATACGATCAAGTTCAAGGACGGTTACGAGAACCGCCGTATCAATGTGACCTTGCTGTATGGCAGGCGGGAAAAGGGCTAACCCTTCTTCACCGGCTCGCCGACATGACCCTTGTATCTGGGTCCATTGACCTGCACTACAAAGCCATCGGGATCGTTGAACTTGAAGCTTTCATCATCGCCGCGCGAACCTAGCGTGATGGAAAGCCCGTGCGCCGCCACCTTGGCGCGCATCGCCGCCGCATCCCAGCCCTGCAGTCCGAAGTCATAATGGTCCAGCGCCGCGGGGCCGGGCTTTTGCTCAAGGCCGAAGAACTGTTCGCCGACCGACAGGATGTGAATGGTCTCGGACTGCTGGGCCAGCTTCATGCCGAAGAACTCCTGGTAGAATTTGGAGGTCTTTTGCAGGTCGGGCACCCGCACCGTGACATGGTTCAGGGTCAGCGCCTTCAGGCTGGGTGCGGCCAGGGCAGGGGTGGCGGCCGCGGTGGCCAAACCGGCGAGCGTGGCCGTCAGCTGGCGGCGGCTCAACACCCCACGTTCGAAATCCGTCAGCATCTTTTCAACGATGGCCTGCATGGCGTTCTCCGGTTTTCCTGGTTCGGGGTACCTTAGCCAGCCGTTGGCGGGGGTGTAAGCGCGAGAACCTGCCCCGTTTCACGGGGTGGGATGTGACCGGAAATTCACTCCTGTCCCCTGTACTTGAGAATGAGTTGCACCTATATCAGGGCCAATGCGAACCGGGCTCGCCCTTGCTGCCGTCCTGACGACCGCCTCCGTTGCCTTCTGGCCGGGCGGCGCGGGCGCTGTCGTGATCGGCGGCCCGCTGCTGCGTGATGGCCTGGAGATCATACCCAGCTACCAGACCGGCATTCAGGTGGACCGCATGGCCGCCCCCGAGGGCAGCATCCATCTGGAAGCCTCCATCCACGCAACCGCCGGCGAGGCGCACGGCTTTCCCGTCGGTGCCTGGATTTCCTATCTCACGGTCAACTATGCCCTGACGCGGGACGACATTCCCACCTTCAAGAAGTCCGGGCTGCTGTATCCCATGACTTCGAAAGAGGGCCCCCACTATGCCGGGGCCGCGGAGCTGGCGGGGCCGGGCACCTATAACGTGACCTATATCATTTCGCCGCCCACCTCCCACGGCATGCTGCGCCACACCGACAAGGCCAGCGGCGTGGGCGAATGGTGGAAGCCGATCACCGGCACCTGGACCTTCACCTATCCGAGCCCCAAATGAAAAAGCTGATCCTCGC
>JAQGLO010000120.1 GCA_028292825.1 Alphaproteobacteria bacterium
TCCTTGCCCAGCGACTTGGTGAAGCCCAGCACCGCGGCCTTGGAGGCGGAATAGGAGCTGGCATTGGGATTGCCTTCCTTGCCGGCGACCGAGGCAATGTTGACGATGCGGCCATAGCCGGCATCCACCATCATGGCGGCGACGGCGCGGCAGGCATAGAACAGCCCGTTCACATTGACGTCGAACACCTTCAGCCAGCTGTCGATGGGATAGCCGATGACGGTGTGGGTGGCGCCGGTGATGCCGGCGCTGTTGACCAGGATGTCGATCTTGCCCAGCACCTTGTGCGCTTCGGCGGCGGCCGCTTCCACCGCCCTGGCGTCGCTGATGTCCAGCGCGATGGTGTGATGGGCGCCGATGTCGCCTTTCGCCGTGGCCAGCGCCTCGGCGTTCATGTCCCACAGGCAGACCTTGCCGCCTTCCGCGATGATGCGCCGGGCCGAGGCCAGGCCCAGGCCGGAAGCGCCGCCGGTGACGATGGCGGTACGGCCTGCGAAACGTCCGGCGTAAACGGTCATGACTTTATATTCCTTCGGTGGGCGGGGCGGTTATAACCACAAAAATACATGTTGCGACGCAGCAATATCATGCTGCGGCGGCTGGCCGCCCCCACCTTTGCCCCAGCTTGTCTGACAGGCTGCCATGACTAAAGTGCCCGCGATTTCCCTGTTTTGCGCGAAAGACATAGCCATGACCGACACCAAGAAATTCCCCCTGCCGCACGACTGGCGCGACGCCATCCTGGTGGGCCGCATGGACCTGGGCGAAGGCCCGACCCCGGTGGTGGTGAAGGAAGGCCGGGTGTTCGACGTTTCCAAGACCGCGCCGACCACGGCCGCGCTGCTGGAAAACTGGAGCGGCGCCCCGGATGGCCGCGACCTGGGCGACATTGATGACTTGGGTCTGACCAGGGCCTGGGACGGGGCCGGCAAGGTCAAGCTGCTGGCGCCGGTGGACCTGCAATGCGTCAAGGCGGCCGGCGTGACCTTTGCGGTGTCGGCCATGGAGCGTGTCATCGAGGAGCGCGCCAAGGGCAATCCCGGCCGCGCCCAGGCCATCCGCGAGGAACTGGCCTCCAAGATCGGCACCGACATCAAGGCCGTGGTGCCGGGTTCGCCCGAAGCCGCCAAGCTGAAGGACGCGCTGATCGCGGACGGGCTGTGGTCGCAATATCTGGAAGTGGCGATCGGCCCCGATGCCGAAGTCTTCACCAAGGCGCCGCCTTTGTCGTCGGTCGGCTGGGGCGATTATGTCGGCATCCGCACCCAATCCACCTGGAACAACCCGGAGCCGGAAGTGGTGATCGTGGTCGACCGCGCCGGCAAGGCGGTGGGCGCCACCCTCGGCAACGACGTGAACCTGCGCGACTATGAAGGGCGCAGCGCGCTGCTGCTGGGCAAGGCCAAGGACAACAATGCCGCCTCCTCGCTGGGGCCGTTCATCCGCATGTTCGATGACAAGTTCACCATCGACCATGTGCGCAATGCCGTGGTCGAGCTGGAGATCGTGGGCACCGACAATTACCGCCTGGAAGGCAAGAGCACGATGGCGGAGATCAGCCGCGATCCGCTGGAGCTGGTCAGGCAGACCATCAGCGAACACCAGTATCCCGACGGCTTTGTCCTGTTCTGCGGCACACTGTTCGCCCCCACCCAGGACCGCGACGTGCCCGGCCACGGCTTCACCCACAAGACCGGCGACGTGGTGCGGGTCTCGACCCCTGAACTGGGCGTGCTGGAAAACCGCGTGGTGACCTGCAAGGAAGCCCCGCCCTGGAATTTCGGCATCAGCGACCTGATGCAGAATCTGGTGAAGCGCGGGCTGATCGGTCGCTGACGCCTTATCCGCCCCCAGCAGGAATTGATTTCGCCTGTGCCATCCGGGTGATGGCGCCTTGTCCAGGCGCCGCGCCAATCCACACGCCGCGCGCGTGGTGTAAGATGGCGGCATGAATGTGTCAGATTGAACATTCCAAGGTGGAAAGACCTCGCTGGACAAGGGGGGAGGGGGTATCAAATTTTGTCCCAAAACGCCCGCCGCCCGGCTGCAAATCGTCCGGCTGGACCGGTGGATTGCAGGATGAGGAAAAGTGGCGGAGAGGCCAGGTCACCGGCTGTCGCAACTTTATGTCAAAGGCATGCCGCCCCGGCACCGCTGGAATGCGTCAACAGGGTTGGCTTGCGGCGGCCGACCCCTTAAATACCCTGCACCCGTATTTCCCTGGAGAGATTGATGACCGAGACCCTGACCCACTTCATTGGCGGCAAGCAGATTTCCGCCCCGGGCGCCCTGGAAAGCACCAATCCCTCCAACACCAACGAGATCATCGCCAAGTTCCCGGACGGCAGCGTCGAAGACGTCAATGACGCCGTCGCCGCCGCCCGCAGCGCCTTTCCGGGCTGGTCGGGCTCCACCCCCGAAGTCCGCGCCGACCTGCTGGACAAGGTCGGGACCATGATCATCGAGCGTAAGGATTACCTGGGCAAGCTGCTGGCCACCGAGGAAGGCAAGACCCTGCCCGAAGCCACCGGCGAGACCGTCCGCGCCGGCCGCATCTTCAAATACATGGCCGGCGAGGCACTGCGCCGCCACGGCCAGAACCTGGACTCGGTGCGTCCGGGCGTGGAAATCCAGACCTATCGTGAAGCGGTGGGCGTCTATGGCCTGATCACCCCCTGGAACTTCCCCATCGCCATTCCGGCCTGGAAGATCGCCCCGGCCTTGGCCTTCGGCAACACCGTCGTTCTGAAGTCCGCCAACCCCACGCCTGCCGTGGCGCATGCGCTGGTCTCGATCATCCATGAAGCCGGCGCCCCCGCCGGTATCGTCAACATGGTGCTGGGCCGCGGCCTGGTGGGCGACGCCTTGTCCAAGCATCCCGACGTCAATGGCGTGTCGTTCACCGGCTCGCAGACCGTGGGCGCCAAGGTGGCGTCGGCGGCGCTGTCGCACTTCGCCCGCGTGCAGATGGAAATGGGCGGCAAGAACCCGCTGGTCGTTTTGGATGATGCCGAACTCGACCGCGCCATCCAGATCGCTGTCGATGGCGGCTATTTCGCCACCGGCCAGCGCTGCACCGCTTCCAGCCGCGTCTTCGTGCAGGCCGGCATCTATGACAAGTTCGTCGAAGGCGTCGCCGCCCGTGCCAAGGCGCTCAAGGTGGGCAATGCCATGGACCCGGCCACCCAGATGGGCCCGGCCGTGACCGAGACCCAGCTGGCCGGCAATCTCAAGTATGTCGACATCGCCATCAAGGAAGGCGGCCGCCTGCTGGCCGGTGGTTCCGAGGCGCTGAAGCTGGACACGCCCGGCCATTACATGAGCCCGACGCTGATCGTGGACACCAAGATCGGCGACACCATCAACCAGGAAGAAGTGTTCGGTCCGGTCGTGTCGGTGGTGAAGATCAAGGATTACGAAGAAGGCCTGGCCCATTCCAATGGCGGCAATTTCGGCCTGTCGGCGGGCATCGTCACCACCAGCCTGAAGCATGCGCGCCACTATCAGCGCAATGTGAAGGCTGGCATGGTGATGATCAACCTGCCGACCGCCGGCGTGGACTATCACGTGCCGTTCGGCGGTTCGCGCGGCTCGTCCTACGGCGCCCGCGAGCAGGGCTTCTCGGCGGTGGAGTTCTTCACCCAGATCAAGACGGCCTATTCCTTCTCCTAAGGGAATGCCGCAACGCAATGCGAAAAGGGCCGGAGCAATCCGGCCCTTTTCTTTTGTGGGGTCGGAGCGCTACGTTCGTCTCAATAAAGAGCAACAAGGTGAGAGAACATGCGCGCGATCCTGCTGGTGACGGCTTTGACTTTGGTGCCGGTGGCGGCCTTCGCCGACCTGGCGATCTCGGGCCAGGACGGCAAGCAGGTGCGCGCCGGCGACGGCCTGCCGATGGTGCCCACGCCCGACAGCGTCGCGACGATCGAGTTTTCCAGCAGCAAGGCGCCCCGGGTGATCGGCAGCATCGCTGTCTGCTCCACCCAGATGGGCCCGCCGAGCGCGCTGGCAGTGGCCCCGGACTACAGCTTCGTGTTGGCGACCTGCCCCCAGAAAATGGGCGCAGACGGCAAGAATGTGCCGGAGAACAAGGTCAATGTGATCGGGCTGGACGATCCCACCAGGCCGAAGCTGCTGCAGACAGTGGAAGCAGGGGTTGGCGCCACCGGCATCTACCTAAACAAGAAGGCCACCATCGCGCTGGTGACGGGCACCGGCGACGACACCATCACCCTGTTCACCATCAAGGACCGCCAGTTGACGCGCGGCGGCCAGGTGAAACTGGAAGCCAAGGCGGAACCGCGTGACGTGATCATCGCCCCCGATGGCAACACCGCCTACGCCCTGCGCTTCGGCGACGCCAAGGTGACGAAGCTCGCCATCAAGGGTGACCAGATCAGCCGCATCAGCGACTATACCGTCGGCGTGCAGCCTGACGGCGGCAGCATCTCCCATGACGGGCGCTATCTGTTCGTCAACAGTTTCGGCGGCGTGCCGGGCAAGACCGACAAGGGTGCCACCACCGTGCTGGACACCAGAACCGGCAAGCTGACCGATGTTCAGGAAGTGGGCGCCTTGCCGGAAGACGTGGTGCAGTCGCCGGATGGCAAGTATGCCGCGGTGGTGGTCGGCAATGGTTCGGCCACGGTGAAGAATGCGGCCAATTACACCTTGGTGTATGGCAAGCTCAGCCTGTTTGCCGTGAGCAAGGGCACGCTGTCGCTGGTCACGGAAGCCAGGCTGGGCCATGCCTGCCAGGGCGTGGTGTGGAGCGATGACGGCAAGCGGCTGCTGGTGCAATGCTCGGTGGAGCGCGATATCCGGACCTTTGATTTCGACGGCAAGGCGCTGACGGAGCGTCCCGAGGCGGTTCTGCCGATGGTTTCACGCCCCGGCGTCATGGTGACTGCCAAAACACGCTAGATTTGACTTGCTAACCGGCTTCGTGCCCCGCACATAGCGGCGCATGGCGCCCGTATTGCACCTCAAGGACATCACCGTCGCCTTTGGCGGCCAGAAGCTGCTGGACGGCGCGGAGCTCAGCGTCGAAAAGGGCGACCGCATCTGCCTGGTCGGGCGCAACGGCTCGGGCAAGTCCACCCTGATGAAGATCGCGGCCGGGCTGTCGGAAGCCGATGGCGGCACCGTCTTTGTCCAGCCCGGCGCCATCGTGCGCTACTTGGCGCAGGAGCCGGACATGTCGGGCTTCGCCACCACGCGCGATTATGTGGAAGCGGGGCTGGACCTGCATGACGATCCCAACCGCTCATACTATCTGCTGGGCCATCTGGGCCTGGACGGCACCGAGAATCCCGCCACCCTGTCGGGCGGCGAAGCCCGCCGCGCCGCGCTGGCCCGCGCCCTGGCGCCCAAGCCCGACATCCTGCTGCTGGATGAGCCCACCAACCATCTGGACGTCAAGGCCATCGAATGGCTGGAAGGTGAACTGAAAGCCTCGCGCGGTGCGCTGGTTCTGATCAGCCATGACCGCCGCTTTCTGGAAAATCTCAGCCGCGTCACCGTCTGGCTGGACCGGGGCCGCACGCACCGGCTGGAAAAATCCTTCGCCTCCTTCGAAGCCTGGCGCGACGAGATGCTGGAAAAGGAAGAGACCGAACGCCACAAGCTGGAACGCAAGATCGCCGCCGAGGAAGACTGGGTGCGCTATGGCGTGTCGGGCCGGCGCAAGCGCAATGTCGGGCGGCTGGAACGACTGCGCGGCTTCCGCACTGAGCGGCGCGACCAGATTCGCAGCCTGGGCAATGTGAAGATGGAAGCGGCGGAAGGCTCCGGCAGCGGCACCAAGGTGATCGACGCCAAGGGCGTGGCGTTCAGCTATGGCGCCGGAGAAAATAAAAGGGAGATCGTGCAGGATTTCAGCATGCGCATCCATCGCGGCAATCGCATCGCGCTGGTCGGGCCCAATGGCGCCGGCAAGACCACCCTGCTCAAGCTGCTGATCGGCGAATTGCAGCCAGACAAGGGCAACGTCAAGCTGGGGCAGGGGCTGTTGATGGCGCAGCTGGACCAGAACCGCAGCAAGCTGCATCCCGAACAGTCGCTGGCCGCCGCCGTCACCGACGGCAGCGGCGACACGGTGATGGTGGGCGGCAAGCCCCGCCATGTGATGAATTACCTGCAGGACTTCCTGTTCACGCCGCAGCAGGCGCGCACGCCGGTGAAGGTGCTGTCGGGCGGCGAGCGGGCGCGGCTGCTGCTGGCCAAACTGTTCGCCACGCCCTCCAACTTCCTGGTGCTGGACGAACCCACCAACGACCTGGATCTTGAGACGCTCGATCTTCTGGAAGAAGTGATCGCCGACTATCCCGGCACCGCTTTGCTGGTCAGCCATGACCGCGATTTCCTGGACCGGGTGGCGACCTCGATCGTGCTGGCGGAAGGCGATGGTCGTTTCACTGAATATGCCGGCGGCTATGCCGACATGCTGTACCAGCGCGGCGAGGCGGCGCCGGAACGTGCCGAGATTCGCAGGGCCAAGGCGGACAGACCGGCGGAAAAACGTGTCCGCGCCGCCGGGGCGCCCAAGATGAAATTCGCCGACGCGCATGACTTGCGGGTGCTGCCCGGAAAAATAGCAGCGGCGGAACTCGAGATGGTGAAGCTGGCGGTCGAATTGGCCGATCCCGTGCTTTTTTCCAAGGATCCCAAACGCTTCGCCGACCTGTCGGAGAAACTGGCAAGACTTCAAGGCCAGAAGGATACCGACGAGGAACGCTGGCTGGCGCTGGAAATGGAGCGCGAAGCGCTGGAAACCGAAAAAGACTGAAACCCCACGGATCAAAAGGCCTTGCGGAACGTTAATCCCGCAGACGCCAGAAGGTCTCGGGCATGAAACGTGCAGCCATTGCAGGATTTGCCGCCGGTGCCGCCATGATGATCGGCGGCGCGCTGGGCGCGGTATCGGGCGGCGATCCCAAGGTGATTCCCGAGACAAATTCCGAATCCATGAACCCCATGATCGGCGGCCAGGCCATGCTGCCGGACCGCGACATCATGGAAAATATCGGCGCCTCCCCAATGCATTCCGCCCTGGTCGCGGCGCTCAAGGATTCCGGCGTTGCCGGCGCGCTGAAGTCCAATGGTCAATTCACCGTCTTCGCGCCCACCAACGCCGCCATGGCCGCAGCCGGCCCGCAGTCCAAGGCGACGCAGGCGCGGCGCATGAGCTACCTGATCGTGCCGGGAAAATATGACTCGGTGGCGCTGCTGCGGGTGATCAACGAGGCAGGTGGCGAAGCCCGGCTGCGCACCGCCGAAGGCGGCACATTGGTGGCGCGGATGAACGGTCCGACCAACATCGTCATCATGGACGAGAAGGGCAACACCGCCGACATCGCCATCTATGACGTGCGCGACAAGAACGGCGTTATCCATGTCGTGGACCGCGCGCTGGAGCCGGGCGGGCCGTCGCGTCAGGTCGCTTCGAAGTAATTACTTCGCGTATTTCGCGAAATAGTCGGCAATGGCCTGCGGCTTCATGTTGCGCGCGTCGCTGGTAGCGAACACATCGGTACCATTGACCAGTTTCCCCTCCGGCGTGGCGATGATCAACGTGGGCACGCCCTTCAGCCTATCGGTAAAGCCGAAACGCGCCGGCACCTGCAGATTTTTGTTGAAGCGCCCGACATCGACCGAGGTCGTCTCGTAATTGGCCTTCATGAAGCGGTGCATTTCCGGCAGCTCCAGGAAATTGGCCAGGATGATGCAGTCGCCGCACCAGTTGCCGCCCAGATCGATGATGACGCGCTTGTGCGATTTCTTTGCCTGCTCGAATACGGCTGCCACCCGCGCATTGGCGTCAGCGTCTTCATCATAGACATGCATGGTCGTGACCGGCAGGTCCTGCATGGTGGCGATGGATACCTTGGGTGCCTGCGTGGCAAACGCGCCGGCGGTGGTCAGCAGCAGTGCGATCAGAATCTTCTTCATGCGGCGACTGGCGTGGTGAGACCACGCCCCTCCAACAGGGCATCGATATGGGGATCGCGGCCGCGAAAGGCGCGATAGGCGGCGGCGAAATCACGGGTGCCGCCGCTGGCATAGACATATTTGTAGAGCCGGTGCGCGGTGGCGGGATCGAAGGGATCATGCGCTTCCTGGAACGCCTTGAAGCCGTCGGCATCCAGAACTTCCGACCACAGGTAAGCGTAATAGCCGGCCGAATAGCCGTCGCCGCCGAAGATATGGGTGAAATGCGGCGCGGCATGGCGCGGCACGATCTCGTCCGGCATGCCAATGCGCGCCAGGGTCGCGGCTTGTGCCTCCAGCGGATCGCTGCCGGGCGGCAAGGTGTGGAAATCCATGTCGACCAGCGCCGAGGCGAGGAATTCCACCGTGGCGAAGCCCTGGCCGTAATTCTTCGCCGCCAGCAGCTTGTCCAGCAGCGCGTTGGGGATCGGCTCGCCAGTTTCGTGATGGCGGGCAAAGCGGGTCAGAACATCGGGCTCTTCCAGCCAATGCTCGAACAGCTGCGACGGCAGCTCCACGAAATCGCGCGCCACATTGGTGCCGGATAGGCGCGGGAAGCGCACATGGCTGAGCAGGCCGTGCAGGGCATGGCCGAATTCGTGGAATACCGTCACCGCATCGTCGAACGACAGCAGGCAGGGATCGCTTTTGCTGAAATTGCAGTTGTTGATGATGATGGGCATGATGTGACCGTTCACCTCTTCCTGGTCGCGGAAGCTGGACATCCAGGCGCCGCTCTGCTTGCCGGGACGGGCGAAATAATCGCCATAGAACAGCCCGATCACGGCCTCGCCCTTCAGCACGTCCCACACCCGCACATCGGGATGATAGACCGGCACATCCCGGCGCTCGCGGAAGGTGACGCCGAACAGCCGGGTCGCAGTATAGAAGGCCGCCTCGATGATGTTGCCGAGCTGGAAATAGGGTTTGAGCTGCGCCTCGTCGAAATCGTATTTTTCCTGGCGCAGTTTTTCGGCGTAATAACGCCAGTCCCACGGTGCCAGGCGGAAGTTGGCGCCTTCGCGTGCGATCAGCTTTTGCAGCCCATCGCGTTCTTCCAGGGCACGGATCCGCGCCGGCTCCCACACGTCCTCCAGCAAGGCGCGCGCCTTGGCGGGAGTGCCGGCCATGCTATCGTCCAGCTTGAAAGCGGCAAAATTCTCATAGCCCAGCAGGCCTGCGCGCTCTGCACGCAGAGCCAGCATTTCCGTCATCACCGCCTTGTTGTTGCGGGCATTGGCATTGTCGCCCCGCGCCGTCCAGGCACGGAACAGCTGCTCGCGCAGGCCGCGATCCTCGGCATATTGGAGAAATGGCTCGACGCTGGAGCGCGACAAAGTGACAGCGAAAGGGTGTTCGATCTTCAGCGCCGCCGCCTTGGCCGCTGCCGCGTCGCGCACCGCATCCGGCACGCCTGCCATCTGCGCTTCCGTCAACGGCAAAATCCAGTCTTCCTCGTCACCCAGCACATTCTGGCAGAACTGGGTACCCAGCACCGCCAACCGCTGCGAAATCGCGGCCAGCCGGTCGCGGGCTTCGCCTTTGAGTTGGCCGCCGGACCGCACGAAATCCAGGTGATAACGCTCCAGCACCTTCAGGCTCTCGCCGTCCAGCCCCAAAGTCCCGCGTGCCTGGAACAGGTCATCCAACCGGGCAAAGAGAACCGGGTGCATGGAGATGGCGCTCCAATGCGCCGACAGGCGCGGCGCCATTTCCAGCTCGATGGCCTGCAGTGCCTCGTTGGTGGCCGACGAGGTCAGGTTGGCGAAAACGCTGTCCACCCGGGTCAGCAACCGCCCGCTTTTTTCCAGCGCAAGGATGACATTGTCGAAGCTGGGCGCCGCGGGATTCTCGGCTATCGCGACGATCTCTGTCACATGCTCCGCCAGCGCCCGGTCATAGGCGGGGACGAAATGCTCCGGCTGGAAGCGGTCCAGCGGCGGGGCGCCCAGGGGGGCGTCCCAGGCTTCGAAAAACGGATTGCTCATGATGCCAATATAAGGTGGATCAGTGGATTTCCCAGACGATAGAAACGTCTGCCGCCACGCTTTCTTCGCCTGCTGCCATGGGAACCGGGCCGGCGGCGCGGGCCATGAACACGGCCTTGTAAACCGGCCGGGGCACCTCGCCGCCCTCGCTGATCGACTGGATGGGTCCCAGGGTGACCCCGGCAGCCCTGGCATAGGTCTCGGCCCGGGCGCGGGCATCGGCCACCGCCTGTTCGCGGGCCGTCGTCAGAAGGGCGCTGGTATCCTTGATCGAGAAGCTGACGCCGTTCATCTGGTTGGCACCTGAGGTCACCAACGCATCCAGCGCCGTGCCCAGTTTTCCGACATCCTCCAGCCGCACCGACACCTGGTTGCTCACCTGGTAACCGGTAAGGCGCGGCGGCTGGTTGTCGCCGCCATTGGTGAATTGGGGCGAGACGGAGAAATTCTCCGTCTGGATATTCCTGTCCGGTATGCCCAGGCGGGTGAGGGCGGCGAATACCCCCTTCATCCGCGTGGTGTTGGCGGCCAGTGCGCCGGCCGCGGTGGGGGCGCTGGTGTTGACCCCGGCTGTCACCTGCACCTGGTTGGGCACGGCCTTGACCTCGCCATGGCCGCCCATGGCGATGGTGCGGGGGTCGGCCAGCGCGGGGGATATAAGGGATGCCGCCACAAGGGCAGTGAAAACCGTGATTTTCATGGCGTTTCTCTTTTTCAAATGCGGGCCCGTCCGGAGATTAGAATGGCGGCCAAGAAGGGCCAAATCGGGGCAAATCCCACCAGTTGGCGGACGCGCAAATCCTGTTATACCCGCTTCCGGAAAGGGCCTGTAGCTCAGTTGGTTAGAGCTGACCGCTCATAACGGTTAGGTCCCAGGTTCGAGTCCTGGCGGGCCCACCAATCTTTTCAAGC
>JAQGLO010000142.1 GCA_028292825.1 Alphaproteobacteria bacterium
GCACCAGCTGCGGCTCGTCCCCGTCCACCGGCTGCGCCGTCCACACCAGCTCGTCATAGGGTTTGCTGGGCGCATCGGAAAAGACATAGGCATCGCGGCTGATCTTGTAGTTCACCCCGCCGATCGCGAAACTGTTGTTCTTGATGCGGTTGGCGAAGCGCCCGATGATCGCGCCATAACGCCCGCCATAGCCGGTGCTGGTATAATCTTCCAGGCTTTCATAACCCAGCACTACGCGGGCCATCGCGCCGCTGCGGTCCGGCGCCTTGATGGAGGTGATGACACCGCCGTAATTGGTGATCTTCACTTCCATGCCGCTTTTGTTGGTGAGGGTGAAGAGGTCCACGCCCTTGCCGTCCACCCCGCCCCAGGCGACGGCGGAAATGGCAGCCTGCGCCGGCGAAATCGCCAGCAGCATCAGGGCGGCAATGGCGATATTTTTCATGGCGTTTCCCTGTCGGTTCTTGTTGCGCCTGCGAACCCGCGCGGCGCCCGCATCATCGTTTGACCATATCGCTGATTAGCTGTCATATCCCGCGACCGGCCGCAAGAACGCCGCCCGAGGGAGAGAGATTTTCGATGAAACGCATGCTGTTTTCCGCCGCGCTGATCGCGGCCGTTGGTCTGGGCACCGTAGCCGCCTTCAGCCAGGCCAATGAAGACGAAGTCGCCACCGCGATGAAGAAATATCCGCTGGCCGCGCCCGCCGGCGTCGACAGCCACGCCATTGACAAGGCCCCGGCCGGCGCCCTCAACCAGGGCAAGTTCGACGACAAGAGCTGGAAGTTCGGCACCGCCTATGATGCGCCCGCCGGTTCCAAGCTGTGGAATCCGGCCAAGATCAAGCTGCTGGCGGGCGGCAAGGTCACCGGCGGCACGCTGTTCGCCGCCACCGATCCGGAAATCTACTGCGCCATGGCCAATTCCGGTTACGACTTCATCTGGACCGAGCACCAGCATGATGCCCGCGACTGGCAGACCACCCAGCGCATGTGGGCGGCGTGTCCCTTTGCCAAGGCGGTGCCGGGCGTGCGCGTCGCCTATACCGATGAACGCGAGGAACAGCATGCCCTGGACGCCGGCGCGATCGTGCTGGTGGTGCCGACGGTCCGCTCCTATGAGGAAGCCATCAAGGCGCGCGACTGGGCCTATTTCCCGCCGCTGGGACGCCGTTCCAATGGCGGCGGCCAGGCCTTCGCCATGTATGCGGGCGTGCCGGGCGGCTATCGCGCCACCATAAATGACAATCTGGTGCTGATCCTGATGATCGAGACCCTGGCCGGCCTGAAGGATGCCGACCGGATCGCGAAAATTCCCGGCGTGACGGCGATCTTCGCCGCCTCGGGCGACCTGGGCAATCATTCCGGCTACAAGCAGAACGATCCGGATTACGAACGCGAGATCAACATCGTGCACGACGCCGCCCTCAAGGCCGGCGTCAAGCTGTGTGGTCCGCTGGCCTGGCGCGACCGTCCCGACTTCACCTGCTTCCAGGCCGGCAGCGAAACCGGCGCCATCGCCAAGGGCGTGCAGGCCGAGCTGGGCACCCTGGCCAACACCCAGGGCAAGCCCGAAGTGGGGCCGTGGGCCAAGAAGTAGGTCTTCGATCCTGAATGGAAAAAAGGCGCTGCTCACCGCAGCGCCTTTTTTATTTGCCGTGCCCGCAGGCAGGCCTGGAGAACACTACTTCGCGGTCGAGAACCGGAATTCGGTCGTCTGGTAGAAAATCTGGCCCGGCTTCAGCTCGGTGGTGGGGAAGGACGGGATGTTGGGGGCATTGGCGAAATGCTGGGTCTCCAGGCAGAAGGCGCCGCGCTTCACATACTGTTCGCCATTGCGTCCGGTCAGCGGCTTCTCGTTGTTGGGCAGGTAAAGCTGCACGCCCGGCTGGGTGGTCCAGACTTCCATCACCCGGCCCGAGTCCGGCTCCGTGATCTTGGCGGCCGGGCGCAGCTTGCCCATGGCGCCCTTGACGATGAAGTTGATGTCATAGCCGGGCGTCGCCACGATCGCCGGATCGGGGCCGTTGATGTCCTTGCCCAACGCCTTGGGCTTGGTGAAATCGAAACCGGTGCCCGACACCTTCAACACTTCGCCCGTGGCCATGTGGTTGGCGTCGGTCGGCGTCACCGCATCCGAGAACACCTGCAGGCGATGGCCCAGCACATCGCCGTTCCCCGCGCCCTTGAGGTTGAAATAGGAATGGTTGGTGGGGTTCAGCACCGTCGGCTTGTCGCTGGTGGCGCGGTAGTCGATGCGCAGCGTGTTGTTGGCCTTCAGGGTATAGGTGACGGTGAAATCCAGCTGCCCCGGAAAGCCCTGGTCGCCGTCCGCCGACACCATCTGCAGGATCAGTGCCGGATTGGGGCCGTCCAGCGCCGTGGCGTTGTAGACGTGATAGCTGAAGCCCACCGGCCCGCCATGGATGTTGTTGGGACCGGCATTGGCCTTGAGGTGAAAGGTCTTGCCGTCCAGCGTGAACTGCGCCCCGCCGATGCGGTTGGCGAAGCGGCCGATGACGGCGCCATAGGTGGTGCCATGGCTGTAGGCTTCGACATTGTCATAGCCCAGCACCACATTGGCCTTGTTGCCTTTGCGGTCGGGTACGATCAGGTCGACCAGGAAGGCGCCATAATTGGTGATGCGCGCCGTCATGCCATGGCCGTTGGTGAGGGTGTAGATGTCTACCTTCTGGCCGCCCACCTCGCCCCAGGCCGCGCGCGTGATGTGCGAGGCGGGTTTCGGCGCAGCCACCACTTTGTGGGCCACGGCCTTGTGCGTCGCCGGCTTATGCGGCCTGGCCTGAACCCCGGCTGCAAGGACAAGCCCGGCAGCGAGCGCGACGGTGAATTTGCGCATGATCTTTTCCTTTCGAAATCTCTTAATGGCTTTTCATGTTCAGTAGGCGCGCGCGAACAGCCCGCCGATGGTGGCGCTGGTCAGGAGGTGGCCCTTGGCGGCGGCCAGGAACGCCTCGCGCGTCAGGCCCGGCGCCAGGGTGGGCTCCAGGTCGGTGGCCATCACCGTGATCAGGTAATGGTGCGGCCCGTCGCCCTGGGGCGGGCAGGGGCCGACATAGTTGGCGTTGGCGCGGGTGCCCGCGCCGCCGGTGAAGCCGGTGCCGGCGGTGCCGTCGCCTTCCTTCAGTTCGGTCGTGGTCGGCGCGATGTTGTAGGCCACCCAGTGCGACACCCCGGCACCATACTGGCCGTCAATGTCATACATCAGGATGGCGAAGCTTTTGGTCCCTTCGGGCGCACCCTGCCAGGCCAGTTGCGGCGAGACATTCTTGCCGGGGCAGGGGCAGACGGCGGGATTGCGGGGTGAACAGGCGCGCTTCTGGTCGTCGCCGCCAAAGCGCACGGGAATGCGCTGGCCGTCCTTGATGGAGGTGGAGGTCAAGGTGAACCAGGGCGCGGCCGGGGCCAGCGAAACCGTGGCCAGCAGTGCCGTCATTCCCAGTGCAATGGTCTTCATTCCCGCCCCTTTTTATCGTTGGCCGGGAGCCTAGCGGCCATGAGCGGGGCAGGAAAGGGGCCGGCTAATAGCCCGGGCGGTATTCCAGCAGGTCGCCGGGCTGGCAGTCCAACACTTCGCAGATCTTCTCCAGGGTCTCGAAGCGCACGCCCTTCACCTTGCCGGACTTCAGCAGCGAGATATTGGCCTCGGTGAAGCCGATGCGCTCGGCCAGCTCCTTGGAGCGCATCTTGCGGCGCGCCAGCATCACATCGAGGTTGACCACGATCATTACAGGATGCTCGCATTCTCGTCGGCGATGCGCCGTGCTTCGGTCATGACATAGGCGGCCACGATAATGCCGGTGCCGATCACGGCGGTGCCTATATTCTGCGTCACCGCTTCAAATCCCTGGGAATAGAAACTGGCCGGGTGGCCGACATGGCCGAAAAGCGCGCTGAACAAAGCATAGGCGCACACCAAAACCATGTGGAGCGCGGCCGACACGACCAGCCACACGCCTACCGCGCGGATATGCGCTGTGGGTTCGGCGGCGAACACCTTGCCTTGCGCGAAACAGCCAAACAGCTTTCGGGCGTGATGCAGCATGAAGAGGCCCGGCACGCTGTCCAGCGCCATGGGCAGGGCGGCGCCGTGCGCCATCAGGCCCAGCGGCACCGGCACGCCGTCCCAGTCCATCATCAGGGGGGTGGGCCACCACATCAGCACCGCCACCGTGGCCAGGAAGAACAGGGTCAGCCCGAAGCCGATGGCGAACAGGGTCGAAAGCAGGCGACTCAGGCTGCGGGCGCGCTCGAAGGCCGGGGACAGGAGGGGGAATTCTGCGATGGTCATGGCGTTTTTCCGGTATCTGCGATTTCGTTCTATAGTGGAGAATATAATTATTGCAATACAATAATAACTTATTGCATATCCGGCTTTGTTCTTCTTGTATCCTTAATGGTACCGCACACACTCTGGACAATAGGAGAACGAAATCTAGGTATTCCCGCCAATTTCAACACCTTATGTGCCGTATTGCCAAAGAGAACAAAGCGTGTACCTTCGGCTTTCCACACCGGCGCCGGATTCGCTTGGGGATCGGCGGGCGCTGTGGAATAACGGGAGACATCTCATGTCACAGGCGGCTTTGCGGGTGGTTGGCAAGGAACAGAATGCGGATCGCAAGCGTGCCCTTGAGGCGGCGCTGAGCCAGATCGACCGGGCGTTCGGCAAGGGCTCGGTGATGAAGCTGGGCAGCCGCGACCTGGGGCTGGCCACGGACTCCGTCTCCACCGGCTCGCTGGGCCTGGACATCGCGCTGGGCATCGGCGGCCTGCCGCGCGGCCGGGTGATCGAGGTCTATGGTCCGGAATCCTCCGGCAAGACCACGCTGGCCCTGCATGTCATCGCCGAGATCCAGAAGAAGGGCGGCATCGCCGCCTTTGTCGACGCCGAACATGCGCTGGACCCCGTCTATGCCGGCAAGCTGGGCGTAGACATCAACGAATTGCTGGTCTCCCAGCCCGACACCGGCGAACAGGCGCTGGAGATCACCGATACCCTGGTGCGTTCCGGCGGCGTGGACATTGTGGTAATCGACTCGGTCGCCGCCCTGACCCCCAAGGCCGAACTGGAAGGCGAGATGGGCGACAGCCTGCCGGGCCTGCAGGCCCGCTTGATGAGCCAGGCGCTGCGCAAGCTGACGGGCAGCATTTCCAAGTCCAACACCATCGTGCTGTTCATCAACCAGATCCGCATGAAGATCGGCATCATGTTCGGCAATCCGGAAACCACCACCGGCGGCAATGCCCTGAAATTCTATGCCTCGGTCCGCCTGGACATCCGCCGCATCGGCGCCATCAAGGACCGCGACGAAGTGGTGGGCAACCAGACCCGCGTGAAGGTGGTCAAGAACAAGGTCGCCCCGCCCTTCAAACAGGTCGAGTTCGACATCATGTACGGCGTTGGCATTTCCAAGGTGGGCGAGCTGGTGGACCTCGGCGTCAAGGCCGGGATCGTGGAGAAATCGGGCTCCTGGTACTCCTATGACGGCAGCCGCATCGGCCAGGGCCGGGAGTCGGCCAAGACCTTCCTCAACGCCAACAAGGACATTGCCGACAAGGTCGAAGCCGCCATCCGGGCCAATGCCGGCCAGATCGGCGAAAACCTGGTCCTGAACGTCTCCGAAAAGGCGGACGAAGACGAAGAATAGGCCGCAAGGCCCTCAGCAAAGCTGAATACCCTGCCATGGGGTTCAGCTCCTCGGCAAAGGGCGCCCGTGTGAATGCGGGCGCCCTTTGTTTTGTCCGGCACCGGGGCGCCCCTCTTTTTAAGGGCTCCGGCTCGCGCCTCCGCCCGTGCACCGCCTGTGAATGGGCGGCGCCTTCTGTTTTTGCGGGCGGTGGACAGGCCGGTATGGACAAGGGGGGAGGGGGTGCGTTTTCTGGGCCGAAAAACGCCAGCCAAAGTCCCAAACAGGCCCTTCGCAGTGTTGGAAAGCGTCCGTCGGACAGGCATGGCAGCCTTCGAAAACCCGGCGGGTGACATGGCTTTTTTCAGCCGTTACAACCTGTTCCCATGAAAACGACCTTGAACAGCCTCAGCGACGTCCGCGCCGGATTCCTGGATTTCTTCGCCGAGCGGGGCCACCAGATCGTGCCGTCCTCGCCGCTGGTGCCGCGCAACGATCCCACTTTGCTGTTCACCAATGCGGGCATGGTCCAGTTCAAGAACCTGTTCACCGGCGCCGAGAAGCGCCCCTACACGCGCGCCACCACTGTCCAGAAATGCGTCCGCGCCGGCGGCAAGCACAACGACCTGGACAATGTCGGCTATACCGCCCGCCACCACACCTTCTTCGAGATGCTGGGGAATTTCTCCTTCGGCGACTATTTCAAGGAAGAGGCCATCACCTTCGCCTGGGATTTCGTCTCCAAGGTGATCGGCCTGCCCAGGGACAAGCTTCTCGTCACCATTTATCCCACCGACGACCAGGCCCGCGCTTTGTGGAAGAAGATCGCGGGCTTCAGCGACGACCGCATCATCGGCCATGCCGACAATCTCTGGGCCATGGGCCCCACCGGTCCCTGCGGCTATTGCTCGGAAATCTTCTATGACCAGGGCCCGACCGTGGCCGGCGGCCCGCCCGGCAGTCCGGATGAGGACGGCGACCGCTATCTGGAATTCTGGAACCTGGTCTTCATGCAGTTCGAGCAGGTGGACGAGCATACCCGCCTCGATTTGCCCAAGCCCTCGATCGACACCGGCATGGGCCTGGAGCGCATTGCCGCCATCCTGCAGGGCGTCACCAACAACTACGATGTCGACCTGTTCCGGCATCTCATTGCGGCATCGGAATCGGCCAGCGGGGTGAAATCCACCGGCGAGGCCACCTTCAGCCACCGCATCATCGCCGACCATCTGCGCGCCACTTCGTTCCTGATCGCCGATGGCGTGCTGCCGTCCAACGAAGGCCGCGGCTATGTCCTGCGCCGCATCATGCGCCGTGGCATGCGCCACGCGCATCTGCTGGGCACCAAGGACCCGCTGATGCACCGGCTGGTGCCGGCGCTGGTGGCGGAAATGGGCTCGGCTTACGGCGAACTCAAGCGCAGCGAAGCCCTGATTGCCGAGACCCTGAAGCTGGAGGAAATCCGCTTCCGCGAAACCCTGGCGCGCGGTCTCAAGCTGCTGGACGAAGCCAGCACCGGCCTTGTGAAGGGCGACCAGCTCAAGGGCGACGTCGCCTTCAAGCTCTACGACACCTATGGCTTCCCGCTCGACCTGACCGAGGAATCCCTGCGCGCCCGCGGCGTCACCGTGGATACCGAAGGCTTCACCGCCTCCATGCAGAAGCAGAAGGCCGAGGCCCGCGCCTCCTGGTCCGGCTCGGGCGAAGGCCAGAGCGAGGCGCAATGGTTCGCCGTGCTGGACGAAGTCGGCCGCACCGAATTCCTGGGCTATGACACCGAAATCGCCGAAGGCCAGATCCTGGCCATCTTCAAGGATGGCGGCCGCGTCATGGCCGCCAATGCCGGCGAGGCAGTGGAAATCCTCACCAACCAGACGCCCTTCTATGGTGAGTCCGGTGGCCAGGCCGGCGACCAGGGCGTCATCAAGTCGGCCAAGGCCAAGGGCCAGGTCACCGACACCCAGAAGAAGCTGGGCGCGTTGCATGTCCACAGTGTGCGCATCACCGAGGGCACTTTCGCGCCCGGCGACGCCGTGGACCTGAAAGTGGACGCCGAACGCCGCCGCGCCACCCGCGCCAACCATTCCGCCACGCATCTTCTGCATGCCGCGCTGAAGCGCGTGCTGGGCGGTCATGTCAGCCAGAAGGGTTCGCTGGTGACGGCCGAACGCCTGCGCTTCGATTTCTCGCATCCCAAGCCGGTCACGGCGGAGGAGCTGGAAAAGATCGAACATCAGGTCAATGCCATCATTCGCCAGAACTCCGACACCACCACCCGCCTGCTGCCCACCGACCAGGCCATCGCCGCGGGCGCCGAGGCCCTGTTCGGTGAAAAGTATGGTGACGAGGTGCGTGTGCTTTCGATGGGCGCCGACCTCGACGAGGACAAGAATTATTCCGTCGAACTGTGCGGCGGCACCCATGTCCACCGTTTGGGCGACATCGGTCTGTTTGCGCTGATCGGCGAATCCGCCGTCGCCGCCGGCGTGCGCCGGATCGAGGCACTGACCAGCGAACATGCCCGCCGCTACCTGTCCGGCCAGGCGGAAATCGCGCGCGAAGCCGCCAGCGCCATCAAGACGCCGCTCGGCGAATTGACCGCCAAGGTGGCGCAGCTGGCCGACGAGCGCCGCAAGCTGGAACGCGAACTGGCCGAAGCCAAGAAGCAGCTGGCGCTGGCCGGCTCCGCGCAAAGCGAAGACGCCGGCGAAACCATTGCGGGCATGAAGACGGTGCTGCGCCTGGTCGAAGGCGTCTCGCCGAAAGACCTGAAGTCTTTGGCCGATGGCGCCAAGCAGCAGATCGGCTCCGGCGTGGTCGCCTTCGTGGCGGTGGCGGACGGCAAGGTTTCCATCGTGGCGGGCGTCACCGACGATCTCACCGCGCGCATAAGCGCGGTCGACCTGGTGCGCGTGGCGGCGGAAGCATTGGGTGGCAAGGGCGGCGGTGGCCGTCCCGACATGGCCCAGGCGGGCGGCCCCGACAACGGCAATCCCAAAGCCGCGCTGGACGCCATCCGATCAAAGCTGGGCGAACTGACGCCGGCCTAGATGGAAGTCGGCTTCGGCATTGTTACGCGCCACGTAACGACCAACTGTGCGATATCGCGTTCGCGGTCGTCCTGAACATCGACATGGACTTCGAATTTCACCAGGCCATCCGCGTTCAGCTGACGGCGCAGCTCGGCGCCCGCAACATCCGTCTGCGCCCGGGCCGTGATCGTGCCGCGCGCAAGCTTCAGGTAAGAGATATTGGCCGATGTGGCGAGCGGCCGGATCACGGTGGCGAACTCGGCAAACGCGCCGAGCATCGCAGCGCCGGAAGCCGTTTCCCCAAGCGTGAATATCGCGCCGGCATGAACAGAACCAACATGATTGGAAAGCTGCTCGGATTGTATGAGCCGTGTGATGGCAACGCCGTCGCCAATTTGGACTATTTCCACGCCCGCGTGCCGGGCAAACGGCACGGCATCGGCCAGCTGCACGCGCAAAGACTGAAACGTGTCCATCGAACATCCCTGCGCCGAGGCTGCTGCGCGGTCAGGCAATGATATCCGGCAGCAGCCCGTTGTTGATCTCGGTGATCTCGTCCTTCAGCTGAAGCTTGCGCTTTTTCAGCCGCGCCATCGCCATCAGATCGGTATTGCCGGCATGCACCATGGCGGCGATGGCGGTGTCCAGGTCGCGATGCTCCTGGGTCAGTTGGGTCAGCTTGGCGCGCGCGCCCACTTCATCGGGATTGGTGACGCGGCTCATGACGTGCTCTTCTTGCGGCGGCTCTTGGCGATATTCTCGCCCCAGCGTTTCACGTCCGGCCAGTCATAGCCAAACATGTCCAGCGCACGTCCGACCGTCTGGTCAACGATGTCTTCCAGTGTGTGCGGCTTGGCATAGAAAGCCGGCACCGGCGGCATGATGATGGCGCCCATCTCCGCCAGCGCGGCCATGCTGCGCAGATGGCCCAGATGCAGCGGCGTCTCGCGCACCATCAGCACCAGGGTGCGCCGTTCCTTCAGGCAGACATCTGCGGCGCGCGTCAGCAGTGTGGTGCAGACGCCGGTGGCAATCTCGCTCATCGCCTTCACCGAACAGGGCGCGACAATCATCCCGCGTGTCCTGAACCCGCCGCTGGAGATCGGCGCGGCGATGTCATCCACCCCATAATGATAGTCAGCCTTGGCGGCGACGGCCTTGGGCTTCAAGCTGGTTTCGTAGCCGATGGTCATTTCTGCGGGGCCCGTCATCACCAGGTGGGATTCTATCCCCAGCGTGTGGCAGGCTTCCAGAAGCCGGATGCCATAGGCCGCGCCAGACGCGCCCGACATGCCGATAACCAGCCGTTCCGCCTGCATTTTTGCCGTTGCCTGGTTACTCATGACCTTGCGTTACCACTTCTTAAGTCAAGCGCAAAGAGTTTCGGTTCCCGCCGCTTTTTGGGGATGACAGTCTCGCGGAATGGTGGTTGAATTTTCGTGCCAGGCGCGTGCCACGGTACGTGCCAGCCGACCCGAAGTTCTTAACGGAGGTGCATGCAGGGCAATACAGGGACATATCAACCACCTGTCCAACCAGCACAAGAAAATCGAAGACATCATCGATCACGAGATGTCCAATCCCGACTGGGACGAGCTGCGGGTTCTCGCGCTCAAAAAACAAAAGCTTCGAATCAAGGACGAACTGGAACGGCTGCGCGCCGTTAACTAGTTCGGGAGCGTCTCTGCGCCAATGCGAACAGGGCGAGCCCGCCCAGTTCGCATAGCGCGGCGGCGAAGAATGCCGCGCCGGGAAAATGCACCGGCGCCGTCGGCCCGCTGAACCAGGCGAACAAGGTCGGCATTGCCCACATCGCAAACACCGATGCCAGGCTGGTGACGCTGGAGGTCGCGCCCTGCAGTTCGCCCTGCTCGGTTGCCGGCACTTCGTGGGTCATAATGGCGTTCAGCGCCGGCCCGCCCACGCCGCTGAAGATGAAGGGCAGCATCCAAGCGTAGAAAATCCATGCCTTGGCCGCAAAGGCATAGCCGGCATAGGCCGCGACGCCGCAGATGAAACCGATGATCACCGTGCGCTTCTCGCCGAAGCGTTTCACCATGAAGCCCGGCAGCACGGCATAGGACACCGCCGACAGCGCGCCGATGGCGACCAGTGACCAGGCCACCGCGCCCGGGCCCCAGCCGAATTTCAGCATGGTATAGTAGGTCCAGGTGGACGGCAGCGAGTCATGCGCGAACTGCGCCAGCACCAGCACCGCGATGAGCGCGGAGAGCGCCGGAAAGCGCGACAGCGCCTTCAGAGAGCCCAGCGGATTGGCGCGCCACCATTCGAACTTGCGCCGGTTTTCCGGCGGCAGCGATTCCTTCAGCACCAGCAGGCCGAACAGCGCGTTGGCGACGCTGAGCACCGCCGCGACAAAGAAGGGCGCGCGCAGGCCGAAATGCTCGCCAACAAAACCGCCCAGGGCCGGTCCCAGAATGAAGCCCAGGCCGAACGCCGCGCCCACCAGGCCGAAATTCGCGGCGCGTTTCTCGGGCGGCGAGATGTCGGCGATATAGGCATTGATGGTGGGATAGGA
>JAQGLO010000149.1 GCA_028292825.1 Alphaproteobacteria bacterium
CTTTCCGGTTGGCACGGCGGCTGCAGTAACCTTGTCCATCGGGCCAGAACGGCTCCGGGACAGGTGCCATGGACAATTCACTTCTTGTTAGTCTTTCCCAGCAGCTCGCCGCATACCGGGCGATGGATGTGATCGCGAACAATCTCGCGAACGTCTCCACCCCCGGTTTCAAGCGCGAAGCCGCCAAATTCGAAGAATATGTCGCCAAGACGCGCCCCGCCGAGGGCCAGACCGGCACCCAGAACATCAGCTTTGTGAAGGATGCCGGCATCCTGCGCGATTCCAGCCAGGGCACCATCGAACAGACCGGCGCCCCCTACGACATCGCCATCGCCGGCAACGGCTTCTTCTCGGTCCAGACTCCCAACGGCATTCGCTATACCCGCGACGGCCATTTCAGCCTGGATGCCAATGGCAACCTGGTCACCAGCGAAGGCCATCAGGTGCAGGGTGACGGCGGCGCCATCACCATCACGCCCAATGACGGCGAGATCAGCATTTCGGCCGACGGCACCATCTCCAGCGTCGTGCATGGCGTGGGCAACCAGCTGGGCAAGATCAAGGTCGTGGATTTCGCGGACCCCCGCGCCATGGTCAAGGAAGGCGCCAACCTGCTGTCCACCACCCAGGCCGCGACGGCGCCCGACAAGATCAACCTGCGCCAGGGCGCACTGGAATCCTCCAACGTCCAGCCGGTGATCGAGATCAGTCACATGATCGAGGTGATGCGCGCCTATGAGGCAACCGCCACCTTGAGCAAATCCCAGGAAGACCTCATGCGCCAGGCGATCGACAAGCTTGGCAGCACACCCAATTAAGGAGACCTAGACATGCGTGCTCTTTCCATCGCCTCGACCGGCATGCTGGCCCAGCAGACCAACGTCGAAGTCATCGCCAATAATCTGGCAAACATGAACACCACCGCCTACAAGCAGCAGCGGGCGGAATTCACCGACCTGCTCTACCAGAACATCCAGACGCCGGGCTCGCAGACGTCCGACCAGGGCACCTATGCCCCCAACGGCATCCAGCTGGGCGCCGGTGTGCGCACCGCCGCGGTTTACCGCGTCACCACCCAGGGCGATCTCAAATCGACCGGCAATCCCTATGACGTCGCCATCCAGGGTGCCGGCTTCTTCCGCGTCCAGCAGGCCGACGGCACCGACGCCTATTCGCGCTCGGGCAATTTCTCGCTGTCGCCCCAGGGCCAGCTGGTCACCCAGGACGGCCTGGTGATCCAGCCGGGCATCGCCATTCCCCAGAACACCCTCAGCGTGACCATCAATTCGGCCGGCCAGGTCAACGCCACCGTGGCGGGCAACACCACGCCCCAGACGGTCGGCCAGCTGGAACTGACGCGCTTTCCCAACGAGGCGGGCCTGAATGCGGTCGGCAACAACCTGTATCTGGAAACCCCCGGCTCGGGTTCGCCCCAGGCGGGCGTGCCCGGCTCCACCGGCTACGGCACCATCCAGCAGGGGTTCCTGGAAACCTCGAACGTCAACTCGGTGGACGAGATCACCTCCCTGATCACCGCCCAGCGCGCCTATGAAATGAATTCCAAGGTCGTTTCTGCTGCAGACCAGATGCTGCAGAAGACCGCCAATCTGGGGTCGTAAGATGAACCGCCGCATTGAAAGCAAGACCCTGCTGCTGATCGGCCTCCTGGTCGTGATCCCGGCCATGCTGCTGGCCGCCTCCAGCGCCTTCGCCAGCACGGTGCGGGTGGTGGTGCCGGCGCACGATATCGCGCGCGGCGAGGTGATCGGTGAAAGCGATCTCACCTATGCCACCGTCGACGGCAACGCGCTGGCCTCCGGCGTGCCCACCAGAATGAACGAGATCGTCGGCCTTCAGACCCGCCGGGTGCTGGCCACGGGCCAGCCCTTTCGCGGCGAAGACCTGCGCCGTCCCATCGTTGTCATGAAAGGCCAGACCGTGACCATGCAGTTCTCCGCCCCCGGGGTGGAGCTGTCCGCGATGGGCCGCGCCATGAGCGAAGGCGGCGTCGGCGATACCGTCACCATCCAGAATCCGGCCTCCTACCGCATGATTTCCGGCATCGTCATCGCGCCCGGCACCGTGCGCGCCACCGGCCCGGTTTCCGGCCTGTCCTCTGGTCTGTCCCCCAACACCCTCGCCCGCAGATAGGCCCCGCCATGCACATGCTTCACAAATTTTCCTCCGCCCTGATGCTGGCTTCCGCCTTGTCGGCCTGTTCGGCGGTGGACCGCATCCAGACCATCGGCGAAGCGCCGAAACTGGCCGCGGTGGGCAATCCCGCCGGCCGCGACATCGTGGCGGAAATTCCCCGTCCCGCGCCCATCACCCATGTCGACAATTCGCTGTGGCAGTCGGGCGCCAAGAGCTTCTTCAACGATCCGCGCGCCAGCCATATCGGCGACGTGATCACGGTGAATGTCTCCACCACCGACGCCGCCAAGCTGTCCAATTCGACGTCGCGCTCCAGGGCCAATTCCGACGACGCCAACCTGACCAACTTCTTCGGCCTGGAAACGGTGCTGCCCTCGGCGATGACGCCGTCCAGCCTGGTCAAGATGGGATCGGACACCTCCAATGTCGGCTCCGGCGCGGTGCAGCGGTCGGAAAACATCAACATGTCGCTGGCCGCCCTGGTCGCCCAGATCCTGCCCAACGGCAATCTGGTGATCAGCGGTCACCAGCAGGTGCGGGTGAACAACGAAATGCGCGACATGCTGGTGTCGGGCATCGTGCGCCGCGAGGACATCACCCAGGACAATACCGTCAACCTGACCCAGATCGCCGAAGCCCGGATTTCCTATGGCGGCAAGGGCACGGTCAGCGATGTGCAGCAGCCGCGCCTGGGTTCGCAGCTGCTCGACATCATCATGCCCTGGTAGGCCATTTCCAATTTGTGTGGGGGAAAGAAAAGGCCCGGTCTCAATGAAGACCGGGCCTTTATTCTGTTCTGAATTTTGTTCTGACGGGGCGACTAGTCGTCGCGATAGACCTTCTCGCGACGTTCGTGGCGTTCCTGCGCCTCGATCGACAAGGTGGCGATGGGGCGGGCATCCAGCCGCTTGAGCGAAATCGGCTCGCCGGTTTCTTCGCAGAAACCGTAGGAGCCGTCCTCGATCCGGCGCAGCGCGGAGTCGATCTTGGCGATCAGCTTGCGCTGGCGGTCGCGGGTGCGCAGCTCCAACTGGCGTTCCGCCTCGGTGGAGGCGCGGTCCGCCAGGTCGGCATGCGGCACGGTTTCCGCCTGCAGGTTCTGGATGGTCTCGCGGCTTTCCTTGAGGATCTCTTCCTTCCAGTCATTGAGCTTCTTGCGGAAATATTCCCGCTGCCGCTCATTCATGAAGGGTTCGTTTTCCGACGGGCGATAATCGGCAACTGGGGATGCCATGCAAACTCCCTATGACGCCGGGGCCGTGTGAATCACTGCCAAAACTGCCCCGAGGGGCGGGGTTATAGC
>JAQGLO010000185.1 GCA_028292825.1 Alphaproteobacteria bacterium
AAAGGGAAAGTGACGAATTACAACGCTATATTGCCCCGATTCTGGCCCCAAATCCGTTAATTGGAAACACGACTTTGCCCCCTGCCCTGATCTTCGACCTGGACGGCACCCTGGCCGACACCGCCCCTGACCTTTTGGGCGCCACCAATGCCGTGCTGCTGGCGCGCGGCCGGGCCGAGCTGGACCTGACCAGCCTGCGCCACATGGTCGGTTTCGGCGCCCGCACGCTTATTGCCCAGGCCATGGAAGCATCGGGGGCGCCGGTGACGGAGGCCGAGATGCCGCCGCTGGTGGAGATCTTCCTCAGCCATTATCGCGACCATATCGCCGATGGCAGCCGGCTGTTCCCCGGGGTGATCGAAACCCTGGGCCAACTGAAGGCGGACGGGGCGCGGCTGGCAGTGCTGACCAACAAGCCGCAGGAACTGACCGACCCGCTGCTGCCGCTGCTGGGGTTGGACGGCCTGTTCGCCGCCGTCTATGGCGCGGGCCGCAAGCTCTATACCAAGCCCGATCCGCGCATTTTCCATGATGTCGTGCAGGAGTGCGGTGGCGGCCCGGCGGTGATGATCGGGGACAGCATCACCGACCTCAACACCGCCCACGCCGCGTCCGTGCCTTGTGTGCTGGTGTCCTATGGCTTCACGCCGGTACCGGCGAAGGATCTGGGCGCCGATGCGGTGATCGACGAATTCGCGCAACTGCCGGACGCGCTGCGGGATTTGAAGCTGCTTTAAAGCTCCCACACCGCAGCGGGCACGAAGGCGGGTGCGGGTTCGCCCCACACCATGGCGCTGGATTTCACCAGGCGGCTGACGCGCTCCAGCAAGGTGTCGGGATCGAACGGCTTGACCATGTAATCGTTGGCGCCGCCGCTCATGGCGGCCATCACCGTCTCGGCGTCGCGTTCGCCGGACAGGATCATCACCGGCAGGTTCTTCATCTGGGGATCGGCCTTGATCCGCCTGAGGGCCGACAGCCCGCCGCCGCCGGGCATCTGCACATCCAGGATGACGGCCACGGGCTCGTTGGCATGCACCATCGCCACGGCGGCGGTGGCGTCGCCGGTCGAGAAGACATTGAAGCGCGCCAGGCCGAGCCGAAGCTTTACCAAGCTGATGATGGTGGGATCGTCATCGGCGACGACGATACAGCGTTTCATGGCAGGCCCTTTCGGTTCGGGGCGCACTTTTGCGGGGCCGGACTTAACATTTCACAAAGGCCCGACCGGCAAGATCGCGGTCTCCTCGCCGCAGGCTTTTTCCACCCCTGCTTGCGGCAGAAATACAACAAACCGTTGCAGACAAAGCGATAATCCGCACTAAAATGTCGCCAACAAGTGATTCCCCTTTTACCGGCGGTTGCATGCGGATTTTCCTAACGAAGGCTGCTGTGTTCCGTCCCCTGGGGCTGGGCTTCCTGACCGGTGCGGGCTTCTTCGCGCTGGGTTATGGCGGTATCTATGTCTGGGCCGACCAGCACACCTTGTCGCCGATCTGGCCCGCCACCGCCCTGGGCTTTGTGATGATGCTGCGGCTGTCCAAAAGCCGCGCCGACGACCTCGCCATGCTGGGCGCGATGCTGCTGGCGGGTTTTGTCGCCAACCGGCTGGGCGGCAGCAGCCTCTTGGGGGCCTCGCTGTTCGCGATCATCAATGTGCTGGATGTGCTGGCCGGGGTGCTGGCGGTGCGCCGCATCGGCATGCCGCGCATCCGCAACCTGCGGTCGGCGGCGCGCTTCCTGGTGATCGCGGGCCTGTCGCCGTCGCTGCTGGGCGCCGTCATGGCCGGCGGCGTGATGGCCTGGATCGGACACGCCAGTCCGCTGCAGACCGGCCTGCAATGGTTCTTCGCCAACCTCCTGGGCGTCATGATCCTGTTCCCGTTCGGGATGACCGCGTCGCTGCGCCAGTTCGCCAAGCTGAAGCTGGAAAACCGCATGCTGGAAGCGGCAACCGTGTTCATCGCGCTGGGCGCGGTGTCGCTGGCGACCTTCCGTTACGGCCTGCCCAGCATGTTCCTGGTGATGATCCTGTCCATGGCCGCCAGCGTGCGTTTCCGCTTCCTGGGCGCGGGCGCGGCGCTGCTGACGGTTTCCACCCTGGCCTTCGCCGCGGTCCACAACCATCCCGAGGCGCACAATCTCGCCTGGGTCGAAGTGCTGCAATTCTATCTGGCCTGCATCAGCCTGGTCAGCGTGCGCACCGCCATGCTGATGAACGAACGCGACCTGCACATCGCCATCATCGAGCGGCGCCACCAGCATGTGGTGCGCGCCAGCCGCTTCAAGTCGCAGCTGCTCTCCCATGTCAGCCACGAAGTGCGCAGCCCGCTATCGGCCATCATTGGCTTCAGCTCGATGCTGGAGAAAGGCACCCTGACTCCGGACCGCGCCCCGGAATTCGCCGCCATCATCGCCCATAACGGCGAGCTGCTGCAGCGCCTGCATGACGACCTCCTGGACATGGGCCGCGCCGAGGCCGGGGTGCTGTCGATGCGCAGCGAACGGGTGGCGGTGGGTTCGTGCCTGCA
Organism: Alphaproteobacteria bacterium; assembly: GCA_028292825.1. Lineage (GTDB taxonomy): Bacteria > Pseudomonadota > Alphaproteobacteria > Micropepsales > Micropepsaceae > Rhizomicrobium. The sequence continues at coordinate 2,532 of JAQGLO010000185.1, forward strand.
CAATTGCGTCAGCGCCATCCGCCTGGACGCCACTTTGGGCGGAAAAGACGTCCTGCTGGAAGATGTGGCGGACACCCTGGCGCTGCAGGCCGATCCGCTGCGGCTGGCGCAGATCCTCAACAACCTGATCGCCAATGCCTTCAAGTATGGCGACAATTTTTCGCCCATCCGCATGCGGGCGCATGCGCTGAACAACGGCTTTGGCCGGATCGAGATCGCCAATAGCGGTCCCGGCATTCCCCGCGCCGAGCATGACGCCGTGTTCCTGCCCTTCCGCCGTTCGGTGGAGGTGGGCCGCAATGTGCCGGGCGCGGGGCTCGGGCTTTCCATCGCCAAGATGCTGGTCGAGGCCCAGGGCGGCCGCATCGATTTCGAAAGCGTCCCCGGCCGCCAGACCCGCTTCTGGATCGACCTGCCGCTGGCGGCGTGACGCAGCCCGTCAGGCTCCGCGCTTCCACGCGATGGCGGGGCCGAGAAAGGCTTCCCATTCCCCGGCGCGGACGGACCAGGTGCATTGGCAGTTGATGGCCTGGACCTGGGCGAAACGTTCTGCCGCCCATTCTTGCGGCCGTGTCATGAAATCCTGCTCGGCATGCTCCAGTTGCGCGGCGTAACGCGCCGCCAGGTCAGGCCCCAGTGGCACCAGGTCGGCAAAGCCCAGCGTGGTTTCGCGCAAGGCGCCCAGATCGGTGGCGATCACCTTGAGGCCCGCCGCCATGGCTTCGGCCGCGGCGATGCAGAAGGTCTCGGTGAAGGTCGAGGGATAGGCCAGGAGGGCGGCGCTGTGCAGTTCCTGCGCCAGCGCCGCCTGACCGATGGCACCGTGATGGCGGCAACGCGGCGTCTGTTCCAGGCGTGCATACAGATCGGCCATCGGCTCTTCGCCCATCTGGTAGGTGCGCATCGCGGAATAGACGTCGAGCCTGGTGTCGGTTTTCGCCAGCGCCATCGCTTCGACCAGCAGCGCCAGGCCGCGCCCCGGCATGCTGGTATAGACGGCGCGGTTGCGCTTGGCCGCGCGCAGGTCCTCCGCCGCGCCGAACAGATTCTCGAACGCCGGTGCGATGGCGTTGCCGATCACCTGGGCCGGGCCATCGTAAGGCACCAGGGCGCGGTGCGTGTGGCTCACGAAGACGGCGCAATCGATCATCGGCGTCATGGCGTCCAGCCCGGCCATGGCGGACTGATCGGGCAGCATGTGCAGCCAGGCGACATGGAAAGCGCTTGGCGCCATCTGCTTGAGCAGCCCCGCATTGGCCGGCGCGGACAGGGCGATGACCGCATCGAAGTCTCCCGCGACGAAGAAGGCCGGGTCTTCGGCGGCGGCCAGCGGCACATGGCGGACACCGTCCAGCAGGGCCGGCGTGCCGTCCGGCAGGTTGGCGGCAAGCGTCACGCCATGGCGGGGCGCGAGCGCGCGCATCAGATAGGCCGCCGCGGATTCCGAGCCCCCCAGGGGCTCGCGCACCGGCATCGCGGTGTTGAAACGGACGGGCGAAAAACTGATGAACAGGAGTTTCAACGCCCGCGACTCCCATAATATTGCTGTATTATAATACACGGCCGCTGTTTCCCGGCGAAAGCCGATGGCATGGCGGCCTTCAGGATCGCGGAACATTACAAAGATGTTCAAGAGCGCGACCGGTCCGGCAAATGGCTGTCGCTTGAAACCAAAATGCCGCTGTATCAGCGGAATTTCTTGCCTTTGGCCCGGGAATAGTGGCGCGATGCCCCCATGGCGAGTTTCTCCCACGGTTTCGTGATTGTCCGCATTGCCCTTGGCTGCGTGCTGATGGCCGGCTGCGCGGTGGGGCCTGATTTTGAGAAGCCGGCCCCGCCTTCCGTCAGCGGATATACCGCCCAGCCGCTTGCGACCACCGCCGCGACGCCCAATGTGCCGGGCGGGGATGCGCAGTCCTTCCGCAACGGCGGCGACATCCCCGCGGACTGGTGGACCCTGTTCCATTCCGCGCCGCTCAATGCGCTGATCACGGAATCATTGGCCACCAACCACGACCTCAAGGCGGCGCAGGCCGCACTGACCGCGGCACAGGAAAATACCAAGGCGCAGCGCGGCGCCTATTATCCCAAGCTCACGGCCGGCTTCTCGGCCGTGCGCGAACAGGACCCGCCGGGGGCGCTGGCGCCGGTGCCCAGCAACAATGCCTCGCTGTACAACCTGTTCACGCCCCAGCTCAGCATCTCCTACATGCCGGACGTTTTCGGCCTCAACCAGCGGACCGTGGAGTCGCTGCAGGCCCAGCAGCAGGCCGTGCGCTTCCAGATGATCGCGGCGCAGATCACGCTGAGCACCAATGTCGTCGCCGCCGCCATCCAGGTGGG
>JAQGLO010000189.1 GCA_028292825.1 Alphaproteobacteria bacterium
GGGCGATCACCAGCCCGATGATGCGCGGCAGCACCAGCGTGTCCACCGTGTTCAGGCCCATGGTCTGCATGGCGTCGATCTCTTCATTGACGCGCATGGTGCCGATCTGGGCGGTGAAGGCGCTGCCCGAACGGCCCGCCACGATGATCGAGGTCATCAGGACGCCCATCTCGCGCAGGATGATGATGCCCAGGCCGTTGACGGTCAGCTGCTGGGCCCCGAACTGCTTGAGCTGGTCCACCGCCTGATAGGCCAGCACCACGCCGATCAGGAAGGACAGCAGCCCCACAATGGGCAGGGCGTTGATCCCGGTCTCTTCCACCTGGTGGAAGATCGCCGCGATGCGCAGATTGTGCTTGGGCCTGGCGATGGCCTCGCCGGTCTCAATGGTGACGCGGCCCAGATATTCCAGGATGGAGACCGTCTGGGTCCAGGCATGCAGGGTGGCGCGGCCGATCTTGTAGAGCCGGCCGCGAAAGCCCGGCGGAATGCGCGAGCGCTTGGGCTCGGCCTTCTGTTCCTGGTCCAGGTTTTCCAGCAGCGGGCCGTAACGCTCGGGCACATTCAGCGCGCCTTCGCCGCCCATCGTCCGGCGGGTGCGCAGCAGCAGCCAGGCCCCGGCGCTGTCCAGGCGGGTGATCTTGCTGGCGTCGATTTTCTCGAATTTTTCCGGGGCGCCCTCGGCGTTTAGCGCATTCAGCTCGCGGTCCAGCCGGGCGCTTTCCGCGATGGTCCAGGCGCCGCCCACGGCAAGCACACCTTGGTCCAGCTTGAACCAGGCATCCGGCTCGTCGTCGGCTACGGCTTCGATGGAGGTCAAGGCGTGATCCCGCGCGCCTGCAATAAGGCGCTCTGCCCGATAATAATGCGAGAAAGCAGGGAAAAGTTCCATCGGGTTTCGTGTTGTGGATAACCCAGGATTGATCTTGCGGGAGAGAAGAATCAGGCGTTTGATTTGGTCATGAGGTCCGGGGAACGGCGTCCTGCTCAAGGCGTCGTAATGAACCGGGAAGCCTCTGGCCCCTGCCGGGACTGACGCACCAGGGAGACCTGGAGCCGAGGAAAACGGAAGAGCAGAGGGGGACGGTGCAGACGCGAAAGCGAGGGTACCGTACCGATGGACCTGCAAGCGGCGGTAACCGCAATGCAGGCCGCAAGACGCGGGCCGAAAGGCCGGCGTGGCGCGGAGCCGGAAGTCTGGACATGCAAATGGCCTGGCAGCCGGTGCGTCGCGAACAGTCGGAAGGGTGACGACCCGCTAGGGATCAGGCACAGAGCCGGCGCACTGATGATGCAGCGAGGCGAGCGCGAAAGCGCCCGCCTCTTCTGCTTTCAGGAGCACTCCAAATCCTATTCGGCCGGTACGACCGCTTTGGTATGCGGATGCCGCCGCACGCCCTTCAGCATCAGCCGCACCGCCTCATAATGGATCGCCGCCACCACCTTCAGCGTCATCAGCGGATAGCGCAGCAGCATCTTCAGCAGCATCCCGTCCGTCAGGCCACGACGTTCGCCGGCGAAGCTGGCATTCAATATGGGCCGTCCCGCTTCTTCCTCGTTGATCGCGACAGCGACGTCTTCAGCCGGCGGCCGGATGCGGAACTGATAGCGGCAGTCGCGCGACAAAAATGGCGAGACATAGAACGCCTTGGCGCAGCCATGCCGCACCACGCGGTCATCCGCGCCGACCGGCAGCACATAGGCATGGCGTTCGTCATAGGTGTTGTGCACCTCATAGACGACGGCCTTCAGCGCGCCGTCCTTGCCGTGGCAGAACCACACGCTGAGCGGATTGAAGACATAGCCAAGGATGCGCGGATAGCACAGCACCCGCCGCGCCCCATCCGCCACAATGCCTTGGCGCGCCAGCAAGCCGTCCAGCCAGGCGCGCAGGTCCTTCCCGTCGCCATGGTCGCGGTCATGGAAGCTGAACAGCCCGCCGCGATTGTGCTTGAAAAATCGCAAGCCCAGCCCCGGCAGCTCGTCCAGGTCCAGCAGCAGCGAAAAGACGCGATACTTGAAGCGGTGGTGCCGCGGCGTCAGCCGCCGGTGCATCACCCAGCCTTCATAGATCGCGGACATCTGGAGGACGGGCTTGCCCATGAGGCTATTACGGCCCAAAACCCGCGCGGATCAATGATCCGCGGGGGTTCCAGCCCCGTAGAACCCGCTATGTTGGCTCATGTCGCAACCACGGCTTTTCCCGCCTTTCGCCCGGTTTTCCGCCGGCGGCTGCCCATGACCGGAGAAGCGGCGGAACTGAACGCCCTGCTGGCCCGGGTGGCGACCTTGCGCGACCGCGCCGCCTTTGCCGCCCTGTTCGCCCACTTCGCCCCCCGCATCAAATCCTACCTGATGCGCCAGGGCGCCGCCCCCGCCCTGGCCGAGGACCTGGCCCAGGAGGCGATGCTGAACCTGTGGCGCAAGGCGCATCTGTTCGACTCCTCCAAGGCCAGCGCCGGCACCTGGCTGTTCACCATCGCCCGCAACCTGCGCATCGATGTGCTGCGCAAGGAAAAGCGCCCCGAGCTGGACGCCGCCGATTTCGCGCCCGAAGCCGAGCCCGATCCCGGTGACGGCATGATGCTGGCCGCCGGCGAAATCCGCCTGCGCGAGGCGCTGAAGATCCTGCCGCCCGACCAGATGCGGATCGTGGAACTGTCCTTCTTCGCCGACAAGCCGCACAGCCAGATCGCCGCCGAGCTGGACATCCCGCTGGGCACCGTCAAGTCGCGGCTGCGCCTGGCCATGGCGCGGCTGCGCGCTGCGCTGGGGGACCGGCCATGAGGCATCATCCCGGCGACGATATTCTGCTGGCCTATGCCTCGGGCGTATCCGACGAGGCCACTGGCCTTGTCATCGCCACCCATCTGGCCTTCTGCGCCCAGTGCCGCGATGCCGTTTCGCTGATGGAAAAGATCGGCGGCGGCTTGCTGGACGCGCTGCCGCCCGCGCCGCTGGCTGAGACCGCCTTCGCCGCCACCATGGCCAGGTTGGACAGCGCGCCGCCTTTCGCGCGCCCCGCCCGCACGGCGTCGCGCGACGGCACCCCCGAACCCCTGCGCAGCTATCTCGGCGGCGACCTGTCGTCGGTGCGCTGGCGGCGCATGGGGCCGCGCCTGGCCTATCTGCCGCTGCTGCGTCGTGGCGGCACCAGTGCCAAGCTGCTGCGCGGTTCCCCCGGCACGGAAGTTGGCGCCCACACCCATCGCGGCCTGGAATTGACCCTGGTGTTGAAGGGCGGCTTTACCGATGTGACCGGTAATTACGGCCCCGGCGACCTGCAGGTGGCCGATGGCAGCCTCAGGCACAGCCCCATCGCCGATCCCGGCGAGGATTGCATCAACCTTGCCGTTACCACCGCTTCGCTGAAGTTCGAAAATTTCATCCAGAAGATTGCGGGACCCATCTTCGGCTTCTAGGCTCGAAGGATGGAAAAAACCCGTCTCGGCCATACCGGCCTGCAAGTCTCCCGCATCTGCCTCGGCACCATGACCTATGGCACGCCCAAATGGCGTGACTGGGTGCTGGAGGAAGAGGTCAGCCGCCCCTTCATCAAGCGCGCTCTGGAAGCGGGGATCAATTTCTTCGACACCGCCGATGTCTATTCCGACGGCGTGTCGGAGCAGGTGGTGGGCAAGGCGCTGCGCGATTACGCGGACCGGCGCGAGGATTATGTGCTGGCGACCAAGGTGTTCTTCCCGGTGAACGGCAAGCCCGGCGGCCTGTCGCGCAAGCACATCCTGCACGCCATCGATGACTCGCTGCGGCGGCTGGGCACAGATTATGTCGACCTCTACCAGATCCACCGCTTCGACAATGCCACCCCGATCGAGGAAACCGTCGAGGCGCTGCACGATGTCGTGAAATCCGGCAAGGCGCGCTACATCGGCGCCTCGTCGATGTTCGCCTGGCAGTTCGCCAGATATCTCGCCACGGCGGACAAGATGGGTGCGACGAAGTTCGTCTCCATGCAGGATTTCTACAATCTCGTTTATCGCGAGGAAGAGCGCGAGATGCTGCCCTTGTGCCGCGACGCCGGCATCGGCGTGATCCCGTGGAGCCCGCTGTCGCGCGGCTTCCTGGGCCGCAGCTTCGCCGGCGCGCGCGACAGGCAATCCACCCGCGCCAAAAGCGACAATGTCCTGGACATGGAATTCAGCGATGCCGATGTCGAAATCCTGAAGCGGGTGGAAGAGACCGCGAAGAAACACGGCAAGGCCAACGCCCAGATCGCCATCGCCTGGCTGCTGCACAAGGGCATCACCGCCCCCATTATCGGCGCCTCCAAGATGAACCATCTCGAAGACGCCATCGCCGCCGCCGAGATCACGCTGACGGCCGATGAGATCGCGTATTTGGAAGCGCCATACAAACCGAAGGCCGTTGCAGGCAACCTGCGCTGACAGAGAAAACAAAAAGGGCGCCACAGCGGGCGCCCTTTTTCATTTCGTGATGACGGCCAGCCTTACAGCGGCCACCAGTCCAGCTGGTTCTTGTAGTCCGCGTCCGACGCGGTCTGCTGCCAGCCGCCGCCCAGCGCATTGTAGAGCGCCAGGTTGGCTTCCAGGCGTGCCAGCTTGGTCTGGACCAGGCTGTCCTGGGCGGCGAACAGGGTCTGCTGGTTCTGCAGCAGGGTCAGGATGTCGATGGTGCCTTCGCGGTACTGCAGTTCGGAGATGCGGAAGGCTTCCGCGCTGGCCTTGGTCTCGACGTCGATGAAGCCAAGCTGGTCGTTGGTGGACTTCACCGAATCCAGCGCCACTTCCACATCCTGGAAGGCGGTGAACACGGTCTTGCGGTAGGTGGCGATCAGTTCCTGCTGCTGCGCCTGCGCCAGGTCGTTCTGGGCATGGATCTGGCCGCCGTCAAACACGGTCTGCAGGATCGAGGCGCCGATGGTCCAGGCGAAGGTGGCGGGGTTGAACAGGTTGGACAGTGCCGCGACCGGGCCGTAACCGGCGCTGCCGGTCAGCCCCAGCGACGGGAAATAGAGGCTGCGGGCCGCATCGACATTGGCATGCGCCGCATAGAGCGTTGCTTCGGCCTGCGCCACGGACGGGTTGCGCAGCAGCATCTCCGACGGCAGGCCAGGCTGCACCACGGGCGACACAATGCCGTCCAGGTTCTGGGCGCGCACGTCATACCCTTCGGGCGCACGGCCCAGGAGGATCGCCAGCGAATAGCGGGACTGCTTTTCCTGCTGCAACAGGCCGGGCAGGCGCGATTCCTGCTGCGCCACGATGGCCTGCTGTTCGGCCAGGTCCAGGTTCGACGACACGCCGCTCTGCACCTTGGCCTGGGTGATGGTCAGAATGCGCCGTGCGGCGGCGACATTTTCCTTGTTGATGGCGATGCGCTCGCGCAGCGACAGGATGGTGAAATAGGCGTCCGCCACCTGGCTGGAGACCGAGATCCCCGTCACCGCGGCGGCATAGCGCTGGGCGCGCAGGTCTTCGCGCGCGGCCTGCAGCTGCAGATACTGGGTGCCGAAGAAGCCCTGCTGATAGTTGGCTGTCAGCCCGGCGGTGAAGCGGTTGGTGGCGCGGCCCGTGCCGCCGGTGGTGCTGAAGCCGGGGGTGTTGGAGCCGGCGCGGGTGACGCCGACATTGGCGCCCAGGCTGGGGAACAGGGCCGACAAGGCGATGCCGTCATTGGCTTCGGACTGCAGGACGCGCGCGGCGGCGACGGCGACGTCCAGATTTTCCTTCTGGGCGGTTTCTTCAAGGGGCGCCAGCTCGTCGGCGCCGAAGCTGGTCCACCAGTTGGCCTGGGGCCAGACTGGAGCGGTCTTGTCCGACGGCGCGGTAAAGCCGACGGGGACGTCGCCGGGGCGGTCCAGGGGGGTGGGATTGGCGGTGCAGGCGGCCAGGCTGGCGGCCAGGACGGACGCGCTCACGCCACGGAAAAAGGCGCTACGGATCAAGGACTTCATAGAATTCTCTTTGCCTAAAATGGGCGGCCCCCAAGCCGCTGCGGATAATACCGTTCAGGTGTTAAGGCTCTGTT
>JAQGLO010000214.1 GCA_028292825.1 Alphaproteobacteria bacterium
GTTGTTGATCTCGGTGATCTCGTCCTTCAGTTGAAGCTTGCGCTTCTTCAGCCGCGCCATCGCCATCAGGTCGGTATTGCCGGCATGCACCATCGCGGCGATGGCGGTGTCCAGGTCGCGATGCTCCTGGATCAGTTGTGTCAGCTTGGCGCGCGCGCCCACTTCATCGGGATCGGTGACGCGGCTCATGACGTGCTCTTCTTGCGGCGACTTTTGGCGATGTTCTCGCCCCAGCGTTTCACGTCCGGCCAGTCATAGCCGAACAGGTCCAGCGCCCGGCCCACCGTCTGGTCGACAATGTCTTCCAGGGTGCGCGGGCTGGCATAGAAGGCGGGCACCGGCGGCAGGATGATCGCACCCATCTCGGCCAGTGCCGCCATGCTGCGCAGATGGCCCAGATGCAGCGGCGTCTCGCGCACCATCAGCACCAAAGTGCGCCGCTCCTTCAGGCAGACATCGGCGGCGCGCGTCAGCAAGGTCGTGCAGACGCCAGTGGCAATCTCGCTCATCGCCTTCACCGAACAGGGCGCCACGATCATGCCGCGGGTCTTGAAGCCGCCGCTGGAAATCGGCGCGGCGATATCATCGACGCCATAATGATAGTCAGCCTTGGCGGCGACCGCCTTGGGCTTCAGGCTGGTTTCGTAGCCGATGGTCATTTCCGCAGGGCCCGTCATCACCAGGTGGGATTCTATCCCCAGGGCGTGGCAGGCTTCCAGAAGCCGGATGCCATAGGCCGCGCCGGACGCCCCCGACATGCCGATAACCAGCCGTTCCGCCTGCGTTTTTGCCGTTGCCCGGTTGCTCATGACCTTGCGTTACCACTTCTTGAGTCAAGCGCAAAGAGTTTCGGTTCCCGCCGCTTTTGGGGATGACAGGCTGCGGCACTGGTGGTTGAATTTTCGGGCCAGGCGCGTGCGCTCTTTCCTATTGAAGCGGGGTACGTGCCAGCCGACCCGAAGTTCTTAACGGAGGTGCATGCATGGCAATACAGGGACATATCAACCACCTGTCCAACCAGCACAAGAAAATCGAAGACATCATCGATCACGAGATGTCCAATCCCGATTGGGACGAGCTGCGGGTTCTCGCGCTCAAAAAACAAAAGCTTCGAATCAAGGACGAACTGGAACGGCTGCGCGCCGTTAACTAGTTCGCGCGCGTCTCTGCGCCAGTGCGAACAGGGCGAGCCCGCCCAGTTCGCATAGCGCGGCGGCGAAGAACGCTGCCCCGGGAAAATGCACCGGCGCCGCCGGACCGCTGAACCAGGCGAACAAGGTGGGCATGACCCACATCGCGAATACCGACGCCAGGCTGGTGACGCTGGCTGTCGCGCCTTGCAGTTCGCCCTGCTCGCTCGCCGGCACTTCGCGTGTCATGATGGCGTTCAGCGCCGGCCCGCCCACGCCGCTGAAGATGAAGGGCAGCATCCAGGCGTAGAAAATCCAGGCCTTGGCCGCGAAGGCATAGCCGGCATAGGCCGCCACGCCGCAGATGAAGCCGATGATCACCGTGCGCTTTTCGCCAAAGCGCTTCACCATGAAGCCCGGCAGCACGGCATAGGACACCGCCGACAGCGCGCCGATGGCCACCAGTGACCAGGCCACCGCGCCTGGTCCCCAGCCGAATTTCAGCATGGTGTAATAGGTCCAAGTCGACGGCAGCGAGTCGTGCGCGAACTGCGCCAGCACCAGAACCGCGATCAGCGCGGAGAGCGCCGGAAAGCGCGACAGCGCCTTCAGCGAGCCCAGCGGATTGGCGCGCCACCATTCGAACTTGCGCCGATTCTCCCGCGGCAGTGATTCCTTCAGCACCAGCAGGCCGAACAGCGCATTGGCGACGCTGAGCCCCGCCGCGACAAAGAAGGGCGCGCGCAGGCCGAAATGCTCCCCGACGAAGCCGCCCAGGGCCGGCCCCAGGATGAAACCCAGCCCGAACGCCGCGCCCACCAGGCCGAAATTGGCGGCGCGTTTCTCCGGCGGCGAGATGTCGGCGATATAGGCATTGATGGTGGGATAGGAAGCGCCCGCCATGCCCGACAAGGTGCGGCCCACGAACAGCCACACGATGGTGGGGGACAGGCCGGTGATGACATAGTCCACCCCCAGCATCAGCAGCGACAGGATCAGCACCGGCCGCCGCCCGAAACGGTCGGACAGGTTGCCGATCACCGGCGCGCTGACAAACTGCATCAGGGCATAGAGGAAGAACAGCCAGCCGCCCCAGCGCGCGGCGTCGCTGATGGGTGTGTGCGTCAGCTCGGCAATCAGTCCCGGCGATACCGGAATGATCACGCCCAGCCCGATGATGTCGATCATCATGGTCAGGAAGATGAAGGCCATGGCGTATCTGCTGGCGGTTGGCTGGGTCACAGAGCCTTGGCCCTTTCGCGCAGGACAAATTTCTGGATCTTGCCGGTCGAGGTCTTGGGCAGTTCGGTGAAGACCACGGTGCGTGGCAGCTTGAACTTGGCTAGCCCCGCTCTGGCGAAGGCCAGGATATCGCTCTGCGTCACGCGCCGGCCGGGGTGCAGCTCGACAAAGGCGCATGGGCTTTCGCCCCATTTGGCATTGGGCCGCGACACCACGGCCACGAACATCACATCGGGATGCCTGGCGATGGCGTTCTCCACTTCGATGGACGAGATGTTCTCGCCCCCGGAGATGATGATGTCCTTGCTGCGATCCTTCAACTGGATATAGCCATCGGGATACATCACGCCGAGATCGCCGGAATGAAACCAGCCGCCCCGGAAGGCTTCCTTCGTCGCCTTCTCGTTCTTCAGGTAACCGCGCATCACGATATTGCCGCGAAACATCACCTCGCCGATCGTGATTCCGTCCGCGGGCACCGGCTTCATGTTTTTGGGATCCAGCACCGCCAGGTCTTCCAGCGGTGCATAACGCACGCCCTGGCGCGCCTTCTTTGCTGCGCGACCGGCCGCGTCCAGCGCGTCCCATCCTTGGTGCCATTCATTGACCACGGCCGGACCATAGACCTCGGTCAGGCCATAGACATGCACGACCTCGAAACCGGTCTCCGCCATCGCCGCCAGCACGCTTTCCGGCGGCGGCGCGGCGGCGGCCATGAAGCGCACTTTCTGGGGAAAGCTCTTGCGCTCGTCATCCGCCGCATTGACCAGGGTAGACATCACGATGGGCGCGCCGCACAGATGCGTCACGCCATGGTTCGCCAGCGCGTCGAAGATCGCGGCGGCCCGCACCCAGCGCAGGCAGACATGGGTGCCCGCCACCGCCGACAGCGACCAAGGCATGCACCAGCCGTTGCAGTGGAACATGGGCAGCGTCCACAGCAGCACGGGATGATCAACCATCGTGCCGGCCAGAGCATTGCCGTAGCACATCAGCGCCGCGCCGCGATGGTGATAGACCACGCCCTTGGGATTGCCGGTGGTGCCGCTGGTATAGTTCAGCGCGATGGCATCCCATTCATCGTCCGGCTTGCGCCACGCAAATTTCGGATCGCCGCCCTTCAGGAACTTCTCGTAATCGACCTTGCCCAGCCGCTTGCCGCCTTGCGGAAACTCCCGGTCATCATAGTCGATCACCAGCGGCTTCTTCTTCAGTATCGCCAGCGCCTGCGCAACCGTGGCGGAAAATTCGCGGTCGGTGATCAGCACCTTTGCGCCGCCATGCTCCAGCATGAAGGCGAGCGCCGCCGCATCCAGTCGCGTGTTCAGCGCATTCAGCACCGCGCCCAGCATGGGCACGCCATAGTGGGCTTCCAGCATGGGCGGCGTGTTGGCCAGCATCACCGCCACCGTGTCGCCCTTTTTCACGCCGGCCCCCTTCAGCGCCGAGGCCAGTCGGCGCGAACGGGCATAGAAATCCGCATACCGCACCCGCTGCCGGCCATGGATGATGGCGACATGATCGGGAAACACCTTGGCGGCGCGCTCCAAGAACGACAGCGGCGTCAGAGGCTGATGATTGGCCGCCACGCGATCCAGCCCCGTCTCATAGGGGCGGCTGCGCTTTGTGACGGTTTTGCGCCTGGCTTTTTGGGTCGTCATGGCCGAGCGAAGCTAAAGAAAGCCGCAATTGGCGGCAAGGTTGGATGAACGCAGGCGCAATGTTAGAAGGCGCCTCCGGGGAGCACCGCATGACCTTCGTCGACCAGCCTGAAAAGAAACCGCGCGGCCTGCGCGCCATCTATGCCTGGATGCTGGCCAATGCCCGGGGCAGGCATGCCTGGGCGGCCGTTGCGGCCTTTGCCTTTGCGGAAGCCTCTTTCTTCCCCATTCCCGCCGACGTGATGGTGCTGCCCATGATGCTGGCGGACCGCAAGCGCGCCTTCTATCTGGGCGCCTGGGTGGCCTTCTGGTCGGTGATGGGCGGCATGCTGGGCTATGCCATCGGCGCCCTGTTCTGGGAGACGGCGGGCCTGTGGCTGATCCATCTCCTGCATGTGCCCCTAGAGCAGGTCGAGGCGTTGCGTCTCAAATATTCCAGCAACGCCTATCTGATCATGATCCAGGGCGCGACGCCGATTCCCTACAAGCTGGTGACCATCGCCAGCGGGCTGGCCGGCGTCGGCTTCCCGCTGTTCATGCTCTATTCGGCGATCACCCGCAGCATCCGCTATGTCGTGATCGAGGCGAGCTTGGTGTGGTTCTTCGGCGAGAAGGCGCAAATCCTTCTCGAGAAATATCTCGAATGGGCGCTGGTGCTGTTCCTGATCGTGCTGGTGCTGGGCTTCGTCGCGCTACGCTACATGTAGGCAAGCCGTCATGCCCGCAAAACGGGTATCCAACGTACCAAGAAGATGAATTCCCGCTTTCGCGGGAATGACAATCAATCCTGTTCGAGTTCACTCGACAGATTGTTGTCGTCCGAAGCCGGGGCGCCTTCCGACGACTCTTCCTCACGCGGCGGCAGCTCGTGCGCGCCGGTGGTCTCAGAGATGGTCTTGAGCGAGGCGCCCTTCCTGGCGGCGCGCTTCTGGGCGCGTTCGAACTTGGCGCTGGCGCGGGTCACGGCTAGGTCCAGTTCCAGCTGCGAGGTCAGGCCAAGAGTCACCGGGTCCACGGCCTTGATGTTGGCCGCGTTCCAGTGCGAACGCTCGCGGATCTTCGCGATGGTCGCCTTGGTGGTGCCGATCAGCTTGATGATGTCGCTGTCGGTGAATTCGGGATGGTTGCGGATCAGCCAATAGACCGCATCGGGCTTGTCCTGGCGCTTGCTGACCGGCGTATAGCGCGGGGCACGCTTCTGGCGCACGGTCGGCATCTTGTGCTTGGGCGCGGCCATCTTCAGGCGCTTGTTCGGGTTCTTTTCGGCGTCCGCGATCTGTTCGCGGGTCAGCTGGCCGGTGGCGACCGGATCCTGGCCCTTGATGCCCTTGGCGACGTCCTCGTCAGCGATGCCCTTCACTTCCAGCGGATGCAGGCCGCAGAAGTCCGCGATCTGCTCGAAGGACAGACCGGTATTGTCCACCAGCCAGACGGCAGTAGCCTTGGGCATCAGGGGCTTCAGTTCGACGGCCATGATCTTCTCCTGTGTCGGGGACCCGTTCACCGGGCCCGCCGATCCTTGAAGGCTTGTGCTTTCTAGGAATGCCGGGGGTTTTAGCCCTGTGGGACCCCAAGGGAAAGCAGAATCTTGCCGACATGCCCCCCGGCCGCCATGGATTCATGGGCTTTCTGGGCCTTTTCCAGCGCAAAGACCCGCTCGATGGCCGGTCTGACCCGGGTTCCGAGCCCCGGCCAGACCTGCGCCAGCAGGGCGTCCCGGATGGCGCGTTTCTGGGCCGGGGTCCGCCCGCGCAGGGTGGTGGCGGCCAGGGTCAGCCGCTTGGCCAGCATGGGAGCGAAATTTACCTCGGCCGTGACTCCCGACTGATAGGCGATATTGACGATGCGGCCCCAGACAGCCGCGGCCTCCAGGTTGCGCTGGATATAGTCGCCGCCCACCATGTCCAGGATCACGTCCACGCCCTTGCCGCCGGTGGCATCCTTCACGGCGGCGACGAAATCCTGCTGGCGATAATTGATCGCCCGCGCCGCGCCGAATGTTCTGCAGGCTTCGCATTTGGCATCCGAACCTGCCGTGGCGAACACGGTATGGCCGCGCGCCGCGAAGATCTGGATCGCGAGGCTGCCGATGCCGCTGGTACCGCCATGGACCAGCAGGGTCTCGCCCGCGGCCAGGCGCCCCGCATCCACAATATTGGTCCAGGCAGTAAAGGCGGCTTCCGGCAGGCCCGCCGCTTCCACCAGATCGATACCGGTGGGAACCGGCAGGACGCTGCCGGCATCCGCCACCGCATATTCCGCATAGCCGCCGCCAGGCAGCAGGGCGCAGACGCGATCGCCCACCGCGAAATCCTGGACGCCTTCGCCAAGCGCCGCGACGGTGCCGGACACCTCCATGCCGAGAATGGGCGCGGCGCCTGGCGGCGGCGGATATTTTCCCCGCGCCTGCAGCAGGTCGGCATTGTTCAGCCCTGCCGCAGCGACCTTTATCAAAACCGAGCCCGCGCCGGGACTTGGCAGCGGTTCTTCATCCAGCACCAGTTGATAGTGCGGGCCGGGATCCTTGACGGCGATTGTTTTCATGCTTGCTTGGCTCAAATGGCGAGAACAGACTAAACGCAGAGCGCCACACTAAGTCCAAGGTGAAGCGATGGATATGGATGAGCCGCAGCCGCGCAAGAAGCTGCCCGATATCGTGCTGGGCGAGGATATTTCGGCGCTTTCGGCGCATGAACTGGAAACGCGTATCGCGCGGCTGGAGCAGGAAACGCTGCGCTGCCGCGACGCAATAAAAGCGCGCCTCGCCACCAAATCGGCGGCAGAAAATTTCTTCAAAAAATGATCCGCATCAGGCAGCAAGGTAACAAAGGTGAATGGGCAGCGTTAATACGCACAACAGAAACCTGTCCTGTTCATCACGTCGCGCGAATTCGCACTGTTTACCAATGTAAAACGCTTGGACGCATGCGCAGTGGCTGCTAGCGTCCGCCCATCCAGTGGGGAATGCATGACAAGCGATATGGACTTTACCGAATCTGCCATGTTCGATCGTACCTTCGATGAAGGTATGGCGCTGGTGGAAGAAACCGCACGCTATCTCGACGGCAAGGGGCGCGAGGAAGCCCGCGTGCTGCCGCGCAAGGCCGCCATGCTCTATGCCGGCGAAAGCATGCGCGTCACCACCCGCCTGATGCAGGCGGCCAGCTGGCTGCTGGTGCAGCGCGCGGTGCGCGACGGCGATATGGAGAAGGAAGATGCCATGAGTGATCGCTATCGCCTTGGCAGCCGCGAAATCTGCCTGGGGGCCTGCGCCGAAGACACGGCCGAGCTGCCGGTGGAACTGAACGATCTGCTGGTGCGCAGCGACAACCTCTATCGCCGCATCGCCCGGCTGGACGACATCCTGTTCGGCACAGGCCAGGTACCGGCACCCGGCGCCCGGGCGCAACAGGACGCGCTCGCTCAAGCCTTCGGGCAATAACCACCGCACAAACAAAAACGCCGCCGGGATGACCGGCGGCGTTTTCATATTCGGTTGAGATCGCTTACGACCCGACGAAGCCCGCGAACTTCTTGTTGAAGCGGGTCAGGCGGCCGCCGCGGTCCATCAGCTGCTGCTGGCCGCCGGTCCAGGCCGGGTGCGTGGAAGGATCGATGTCGAGGGTGATCTTCTGGCCCGCGTTGCCATGGGTGGTGCGCGTCCGGTAGGTGGTGCCGTCGTTCAGCTGAACATCGACAAAGTGATAATCGGGGTGGATGCCCTTTTTCATGACGCAGTACCTTTCGTGGCGCTGCACCCATACCGACGGGCGCGCGAGGGCGGGCTTATAGGGCAGGGCCTCCAACGAGGCAAGTGCGCATCCCGCCCCGGTTCCTTCCCGCCCATCATCCCTATATACAGCCTGAAATTCTTAACGCGGGTGCCCGTTGTCCAGCAGGGGTGAGACCAGTTTTACCAGCGAAACCGCCCGGGTGGCGGCTGGACGGCCCAAAAGCCGGTCCCTGGCCCCCCTGCGCCGGGTGCTGCCCTTCCTGGCGCCCTATCGGGGGCGGATCCTGGTAGCGGGACTGGCGCTGATCTGCTCTTCCGCCGCCACCCTGGCGCTGCCCCAGTTCGCCGGGGGCCTGATCGACGCCAGGGACATGAGCGCCGCCCAGGCCCATGCCTTGTCCGGCTTCTATTTCGCCTTCATCGCGGCCGGCGCCCTTCTGGGCCTGGCGGCAGCCACCCGCTTCTATGCCGTGACTTGGCTGGGCGAACGGGTGGTGGCGGACATCCGCAAGGCGGTCTTCAACAATGTGCTGGGGCTGTCCCCCCAGTTTTTCGAAGTCACCCGCACTGGCGAAGTGCTGTCGCGCATGACCGCGGACACCACGCTGATCCAGACCGTGGTGGGCTCCTCGGTCTCGCTGGCCTTGCGCAATATCGTCACCCTGACCGGCGGGCTGGCGCTGATGTTCATCACCAGCTTCAAGCTGGCAGCACTGGTGGTAGGGGCGGTGGTGTTGGTGATGCTGCCCATGCTGCTGTTCGGACGCAAGGTGCGGACCCTGTCGCGCGCCAGCCAGGATTCCATCGCCGACACCGCCGCGCGCGGTTCGGAAACCCTGAATGCCGTGTCCACGGTGCAGGCCTTCACCCAGGAAGATTTCGAACGCCGCGCCTTCGGCATCGCGGTGGAGCGCGCCTTTGATTTCGCCAAGAGCCGGACCTTGGCGCGGGCGTTGCTGACGGCGGTGGTGCTTTTCACCGTCATCGCGGCGCTGGCGACCATCGCGCTGGTGGGGCTGCACGACATCATTAACCACCACATCACCGGCGGCGCCCTGCTCAAGTTCATCCTGTATGGCGGACTGGTGGCGGGCGGCGTCGGCGCCCTCAGCGAAACCTGGGGCGACCTGCAGCGCGCCTCGGGCGCCACCGAAAGACTGATGGAATTGCTGCACGAGGTGCCGGCGATTGCCGCGCCGGCCCAGCCGCTGACCTTGCCGGCTGCGGCCGGCGGCGCCGTGCGGTTCGACAATGTCACCTTCCGCTATCCCACCCGCCCTGACTTCAAGGCCTTGAATGGCTTTTCGCTGGACGTGCCGGCGGGCGAGGCGGTGGCGCTGGTCGGGCCTTCGGGTGCGGGCAAGTCCACCGTCTTCCAGCTGATGCTGCGTTTCTTCGAGGCGCAGAGCGGCGCTATCCAATTCGATGGCATCGACATCACCCAACTCGACCCCGTCGCGCTTCGCCGCAACATCGCGGTGGTGTCGCAGGAACCGGTGATCTTCTCCGGCTCCATCGCGGACAATATCCGCTATGGCCGCGAGGATGCCACCGACGAACAGGTGAAAACCGCCGCCGATGCCGCCGCCGCGTCGGAGTTCATCGAGAAGCTGCCGCAAGGCTTCGAGACTTTGGTGGGCGAGCGCGGCGTGACCCTGTCGGGCGGCCAGCGCCAGCGCCTTGCCATTGCCCGCGCCATCCTGCGCGATGCCCCGCTGTTGCTGCTGGATGAAGCCACCAGCGCGCTGGATGCGGAGAATGAACGTCTGGTGCAGACCGCGCTGGCCAACCTGATGGTGGGCCGCACCACTCTGGTCATCGCCCACCGTTTCTCCACCATCCAGCGCCTGAAGCGCATTGTGGTGATGCAGGACGGCCAGGTAGTGGCGCAAGGCAATCATGCCGAATTGATGGCTGGCGGCGGGCTCTATGCGCGCCTGGCCAGCCTGCAATTCGCGGATGCTGCAATCGAAAGCGGGTCGCTATGAAATTTGGCCGCCCCCGCCGTCCAGGACGTGCGCTGCTGGCGCTGGTGATCGTCGGCATCCTCAGTGCCGGCGGTCGCGCGATCTGGTCCAATGGCGTGTTTTCCACTGCAAAAACGGGCTTTTCCGGCACCTGCAAGGTGACGGCGAACCTGCCTGGCGTGCAGGACATGGAGCAGGCGAACGGCCTGGTCTTTCTGTCGGTGGGCAATGCGCAGGCTCCTGGGCCGGCCGATGGCGTCTATGCCATGGCGGCGGATGGCGGCAAGCCGTTCAAGCTGGCCGGCGGCCCAAAGGATTTCCATCCGCGCGGCATCGGCCTTTACAGCATGCCGGACGGCAAGAGCCTGTTCCTGTTTGCCGTGAACAAACGCAGCAACGGACGCTTCAGCATCGAGTCCTTCGCGGTGACCGCCGGGCCGACGCCGACGCTGTCGCCGCAGGGCATGATCGAAGGCGGCCAGCTGATCAACCCGCAGGATGTGGCGGCGGTAAGCCCCGGCACTTTCTATGTCGCCAACGGCACCGCCAGCAAATTCGCGCCGATCCATCTGCTGCAGACCTATGGCGTGCTGTCGGGCGGCAATATCCTGTATTTCAACGGCACCATGTTCCGGCAAGTGGCGGACGGCCTGTACGGCACCCGCAGCTTGGTGATGGCCGAGCATGGCAACAAGCTGGTGGTGGGCGGATTGCTCAGCCGTTCGCTGACCAGCTTCAACCGCGAACCCTTTGCCGGCACCCTGACCGAGGACAAGGTGATCGTGCTGCCGACGGGACCGGAAAAACTCAGCTTGGATGCCGAGGGCCAGGTCTGGGCGGCAGGCCATGCCAATATCCTGGACTGGAAGGCGATGACGGCCGATCCCCACAGACGCGCCAGCTCGCAGATTTTTCGCGTCCGGCTCGATGGCGAGGAAACCCAACAGATCTATGGCAATGCCGGCGCCGAGATTGCCGGCGCCAGCGTCGCGGTGCCCTTGGGCCGCAATCTGCTGATCGGCTCGTCGCTGGACGGGCGCCTGCTGCTCTGCAGCCAATAAAAAGGCGCCGCAAGCGGCGCCCTTTTCGTCTATCCGTCCGACCGCTTACGCGACCTGGACGATCTCTTCGCCATTGGGATCGCGCAGCACATAGCCGCGGCCCCAGACCGTCTCGATATAATTCGCGCCTTCGGTGGCGGCGGCCAGCTTCTTGCGCAGCTTGCAGATGAAGACGTCGATGATCTTCAGCTCCGGCTCGTCCATGCCGCCATACAGGTGGTTCAGGAACATTTCCTTGGTCAGGGTGGTGCCCTTGCGGAGCGAAAGCAGCTCCAGCATCTGGTATTCCTTGCCCGTCAGGTGGACGCGGGCGCCGTCGACTTCCACGGTCTTGGCGTCCAGGTTGACAGTGAGCTTGCCGGTGGTGATGACCGACTGGCTGTGGCCCTTGGAACGGCGGACCACGGCCTGGATGCGGGCAACCAGCTCGTCCTTGTGGAAGGGCTTGGTCATGTAATCGTCGGCGCCGAAGCCCAGGGCCTTGACCTTGGCCTCGACGATGGCGTTGCCGGACAGGATCAGCACCGGCGTCTGAACCTTGGCGACGCGCAAGGCCTTCAGGACCTCGAAGCCGCTCATGTCGGGCAACTGCAGGTCGAGTACGATGATGTCGTAATCGTAGAGCTTGCCGAGGTCGATGCCCTCTTCGCCCAGGTCCGTCGTGTAGACGTTGAGGCCTTCGCTCCGCAGCATCAGTTCGATGCTGCGCGCCATGGCACTGTCGTCTTCAATAAGGAGTACGCGCATGAAAAGCCCCTCTCTTAACGTTCAGACCTGCCCATCTTCTCGAAAGGCACGGTTAATTACATTCCGGACGTTAAGGGCAAATAGTTAACAGCTGCTTTAACAACCTCCCCCGGCTTCAGCCCTTCCTCATCCCGCATTAAGGCCCGGAAAGCATGTTGGAACCCGCCAAGGGCATTGATTCGATTTGTTAAGTTTACCGGCATTTAAATTGTTGCGGTCAGGATGCTGTCAGCCGGAGGGATAAAAAACTCCGGATTCAAGGATTTAGAATGCGCACCCTGCTCAAGGACATCGAGGCCATCCCCACCCTGACCCGCTTCGGCCGGGTGGCGCGGATCGAAGGCCTGGCGGTGGAAGTCACAGGCGCTTCCGGGGCCGTCAGCCTGGGCGGCCAGTGCCGCATAACTATCGGAAATAACAAGAAAATTCCCTGCGAAGTGATCGGCTTTCGCGACGGCCGCGCGCTGGTCATGCCACTGGGCGAACTGGATGGAATTACGCTGGGCGCCCGGGCCGATTTCGAGGATCGCCCCGCCGCCATCTATCCCTGCACTGCCTGGCTGGGCCGGGTGGTGAACGGCTTTGGCGCGCCCATGGACGACAAAGGCCCGCTGCCACAGGGCCCGGTGGCCTATCCGATCAAGGCGCCGCCGCCTCTGGCCATCCGCCGTGGCCGGGTCGGCAGGAAACTCGACCTGGGCGTGCGGGCGCTTAACGCCTTTGCAACCTGCTGTGCCGGCCAGCGCATGGGCATTTTTTCAGGCTCCGGCGTGGGCAAATCCACCCTGATGGCCATGCTGGCGCGCAATTCCGACGCCGACGCCATCGTCATCGGGCTCATTGGGGAGCGTGGCCGGGAGGTCAAAGAATTCATCGAGGACGATCTGGGCCCCGAAGGCCTGGCGCGCTCCATCGTGGTCGCCGCGACTTCGGACGAAGCACCGCTGGTGCGCCGCCAGGCGGCCTATGTCGCCGTGACGGTGGCCGAACAGCTGCGCGACCAGGGCCTGAATGTACTGCTGCTGATGGATTCGGTCACCCGCTTCGCCATGGCCCAGCGCGAGATCGGACTTTCCGCCGGCGAACCGCCCGCCAGCAAGGGCTACACCCCGACCGTGTTTTCGGAACTGCCGCGCCTTCTGGAACGCGCCGGCCCGGGCGTGGAAGGCGGCGGCTCGATCACCGGCCTGTTTACCGTACTGGTGGAAGGCGACGACCATAACGAGCCTGTGGCCGACGCGGTGCGCGGCATCCTGGACGGGCATATCGTTTTGGAACGTGCCATTGCGGAACGGGGACGCTTCCCGGCCATCAACATTCTCAAATCGGTCAGCCGCGCTATGCCCGGCTGCAACACCGAAGACGAACAAAAGCTGGTTATCAGCGCCCGCAAGCCCCTGACCGTTTACGAAGATATGGCAGAGCTGATCCGGCTCGGCGCCTACAAGGCTGGCACGAATCCTGAAGTGGACAACGCAGTCAGGCTCTATCCCCAGCTCGAAGCTTTCCTGGCACAGGGAAAGACCGAGCCGGCGAGTTTGAGCCAGGGTTATGACGCGTTGGCCCAGATCATGGGCATCGCGGAAGGGAGTGCGCGATGAACCGGACCGATACGCTGCTGCGCCTTAAGCGCTTTCGCGTCGATGAAATGAAACGCCGCATTGCTGCGATCGATACCATGAAGGTCGATCTGGAACGCAAGCTGGCCGACCTGGACGACAATGTCGCCCGCGAGAAACAACGCGCCGGCGACAGCGATATCGGCCGCCTGGCCTTCCCGTCCTTCCTGCGCTCCATTGAATCGCGCCGCGAGAACCTGCGCACCACCTTGAAGGAAATCGAGCGGGAATACGCCGCCGCCCAGATGGATCTGTCGAACGCCTTCCAGGACCTGAAATCCCTGGAAGTGGCCACCGAGCAGCAGGCCAAGCGCCTTGCCGAAATGCAGGCCCGGCGCGCCCAGGCACGGATGGACGAAGTGGCGCTGGTGCGTCACCTGCGCAAGCACACCCTGCGGTCGGCCTAGTCTTAAATCAGAATCAAAAGCAGGACGGAGCCCAGCGTCACGGCGCCGAGGCCACGCAGGATCAGTGTGCTCCAGGGCAGCAGCGGCTGCACACGGCCTTCCCATTCCATGCTGCGAAGCGCCTGGGACTGCTGGCGCTCAAAGACAAGATGCCCATGCCGGTAATCGGCATAGACAGACGGAGCGAATTTTCCGCGCGGCGCGGTAATACCGATGGCTGACATTTTCCTAGACCCTTAATCTGCAAGGACCCTCCGCCCCGATTAACGCGCCCCGCAGATTCCACGTTCCCGGATATCTGCATTGCCTGCGGCTTATGTGGCAAAAAGGCCGCGAAAAGCGCCGCCGGAGGCGAAAAGCCCGGATTTCGCTATCTGGTTGAACAGCCGCCCGCCGGTTTATTATCCGCGGATCGAGTCGGGGGCCTCACGCCAATGTCATTTTCAGAAACAATTTCGCCTTTCTTCGGGCGCTGCGCCTTTGTCTGGTTCTATCTGACGGGCGCCATGGACATTCTGGGCAACTTCCACCACGTCGCCGACCAGCTGACCGCCAAGCAGGTGCCGGTCGCGCCGCTGGTGCTGTTGATGGCGCTGCTGCTGATCTTCATGGGCTGCATTTCGCTGCTGCTGGGCTGGAACACCCGCTATGGCGCGGTGATGCTGTTCGGCCTGACCATCGTCGCGGCGGTCACCATGCACGATTTCTGGCACATCGCCGACGGCGGCGCCCGCGCCACGGAGTTGGGGATATTCTCACGCGACGTCGCGATCTGTGGCGGGCTGCTGCTGATGGTGGGCATGGGGCCGGGACCGTTTGCCATTGATAACCGCGGCAAGGGCGGCGGCGGCAAGCGGCGCTAAGAACATCGATCCGGCGATGCACGGCATCCAGCCTTAGGCCGCGCAAGCAAAATCAGTGCTGCGCTTTATCCAGCAGCATCGCGGCCAGCGCGCCGGGCGCCAGCATTTCCAGCGCGTCTTCCGGCCGGGGGCCATGGGTGACATGGGCCAGCCGCGCGCCGCCGGTGATGGCCGCAAGCGCGGCGCCGAGACGGCGTGTGCGATCCATGTTGGTGACGATGACGCGGCGGAAGCGGAAGGCGGCGACGATGTCGCTGACATCTTCGGCGTCGTTCAGCGCCGACACCACGCCGATGGTCTCGACGCCTTCGATCTCGCCCAGTGCCGAGAAGGCTGATGCCGCCCGCGCATTCAGCGGATTGAAGCCATCGGCTTCCATCACCGTCAGCAGTTCGGGCGGGTTGGACGTTGTTTTGTTGCCGCTCCGGCTCTCGCCTACGCTGTGTGTGCGGAACAGCGCCAACCCGCCATCGGCACGGGCATATTCGGTCTGACGGCCACAAAGTTTGGCGGCATGGATGATCTTGGCGGCCACGGCGCTCTTGCCGGCGCCGCTGGGGCCCACCAAGAGGATGCCGCGGGCCTTGTCGAAATCGATCGGCTGCGGCGCCATGCGGCTGTCCAGCGCAAAGGCCAGGGCGGCGTCGGCGGAAATGTCCGGAAATCTGGCGGCGTCGCGCACCAGGGCGGCGGCCAAACCTTCAGGCAGCCGGTGACGCTTCAAGGCGCTGTTCAGCAATCCACGCAGGTCGGCGCGCGGGAAGGCCAAGACAGCGCCATTTTCAGTTGCCACCTGGGCCATCATACCTGACCCAGTGTGCGCAGGCGGACCGAGGCGTGGATTTCGTTCTGGCTCATCACCACGGTCTGGGGCCGGAAACGCTCGATGATGGAGCGCACGAACGGACGGATCTGGGGCGATGTCAGCAGCACCGGCACTTCATTCTTGCCGCTGGCTTCGTCGAAGCTTTCGCGCACCTGCTGGATGAACTGCTGCAGCTGCGACGGCGCCATGGCGAGCTGGCGTTCCTCGCCCTGGCCAATGATGGATTCGGCGAAAGCCTGTTCCCAGTTGGGCGACAGCGCGATCAGCGGCAGATAACCGCCCGGCGACAGGTTGGCATGGCAGAGCTGGCGGGCCAGGCGGGCGCGCACATGCTCGGTGATATAAAGCGCGTTCTTGGTGTGGCCAACCGCTTCGGCGATGCCTTCCAGGATGGCGGGCAGGTCGCGGATCGAGACACGTTCGCCCAGCAAGGTCTGCAGCACGCGCTGGGTGCCGGTCACCGAGATCTGCGTTGGGATCAGTTCTTCCACCAGCTTCTTGTTCTCCGGCGGCAGGTCATCCAGCAGCTTCTTGGTCTCGGCATAGGACAGCAGCTCGGCCATGTGCGACTTCAGCACTTCGGTGAGGTGCGTCGTCAGCACAGTGCCGGGATCGACCACGGTGAAGCCGCGGAACGAGGCTTCCTCGCGCAGCGCGCCGGACACCCAGGTGGCGGGCAGGCCGAAGGCGGGTTCGGTGGTGTGGGTGCCGGGCAGGTCGATCGGCAGGCCCTTGGGGTCCATGATCAGGAAACTGCCGGGAAACAGTTCGCCCTTGCCGGAATCGAATTCCTTGATGCGGATGCGATACTCGTTGGCGCCCAGCTGCATGTTGTCGAGAATGCGCACCGCGGGCATGACAAAGCCCATCTCCTGCGCCAGCTGGCGGCGCAGCGCCTTGATCTGGTCGGTGATGCGGTGGCCCTGCACGTCGTTGATCAGCGGCAGCAGGCCATAGCCCAGTTCAATGCGCAGCAGGTCGAGCGCCAAGGCGGAGGAGATCGGTTCTTCCTTGGCGGGCCCTTCAGCCTGCGCCACTTCGGCGGCGGCTTCGGCCGTCCGGGCATTCTTGCGCTTGTGGGCGTAATAGGCGAGCGAGCCGGTGCCCAGCGCCAGGCCGCCAAAGGCCATGGTCGGCATGCCCGGCAGCACCGCGACCACGCCCATCACCGCCGCGGCCATGCCCAGCGCCTGGGGATAGAAGGAGAGCTGGCTCATCAGCGCCTTGTCGGTGGCGCCTTCGACACCGGCCTTGGATACCATCAGGCCCGCGGCGGTGGAGACGATCAGCGCCGGCATCTGCGACACCAGGCCGTCACCGACGGTCAGCAAGGTGAAAGTGTGGGTGGCGTCGCCGAAGCTCATGCCCTTCTGGGCCACGCCGATGATGATGCCGCCCACGACGTTGATGGCGACAATCAGCAGGCCTGCGATGGCGTCGCCGCGCACGAATTTGCTGGCGCCGTCCATGGCGCCGAAGAAGTTGGATTCCGCCTCGATGGTCTTGCGGCGAAGCTTGGCTTCCTTTTCGTCAATCAATCCGCTCGACAGGTCGGCGTCGATCGCCATCTGCTTGCCGGGCATGGCGTCCAGGCTGAAGCGCGCCGCCACTTCGGCGATGCGGCCCGAACCCTTGGTGATGACCACGAAATTCACCACGATCAAAATGGCGAACACGATCAGGCCGATGACGAAATTTCCCTGCATGATCAGGGTGCCGAAGGCCTGGATGACATAGCCCGACGCGGCGGTGCCTTCATTGCCATGGCCCAGGATCAGGCGGGTGGAGGCGAGGTTCAGCGCCAGCCGCATCATGGTGGTGATCAGCAGGATGGTGGGGAAGGACGAGAATTCCAGCGGCTTGCGGATGAACACCGCCGTCATCAGGATCAGGATCGAGAAGGACAGCGAGAAGGCAAGACTCACATCCAGCAGCCCGGTCGGCAGCGGCACGATCAGGACCACCAGGATGGCCATGATGCCGATGGCCAGGCCCAACTCGCCCTTCTTGAAGATCGCCCAGACGTTGCCGGGCGAGAAATCGAAGCGTGCTGCCGTGGTGCCGATGTCAGACATTCAAATGAACCCTAAAAAGATCAACCCGCCAGCCGCTGTTCGCCGTGCAGTGGCACGCTGAGGCCGGAGTCCGAATATTCGCGCAACTTGTTGCGCAGGGTGCGGATGGAGATGCCCAGGATGTTGGCGGCATGGGTGCGGTTGCCCAGGCAATGGTCCAGCGTGTCCAGGATCAGGTCGCGTTCCACATCGCTGACGGTGCGGCCCACAAGCCCGCGGGTGACGGCGGTGGCAGACGCCATGGCGCCCTGCACCGAATTGTTCTGCGGCATGGTCACATGGGTGGCGGCGCCGACCTGGGTGCCGTCGGGCAGGCGGATGGCTTCCGGTCCGATCTCCGGACCCTGGGCCAGCAACACGGCCCGGTGAATGGTGTTTTCCAGTTCGCGGACATTGCCCTTCCAGTAATGCCCCAGCAGCAAGCGTTCGGTGGGCGAGGACACCTGGCGATATGGCACGCCATTGGCTTCGGCATATTTGCGCGCGAAATGATGCGACAAGGCGCGAATATCCTTGGGACGTTCGCGCAAGGCGGGAATGCGCAGATTCACCACGTTCAGGCGGTACAGAAGATCTTCGCGGAAGGTGCCGTGCTTGACCGCTTCGGCCAGGTCGCGGTTCGAGGTGGCGATGATGCGGATGTCGACCTTGACCGGCTTGGTGCCGCCGACGCGGTCGATCTCGCGTTCCTGGATGGCGCGGAGCAGCTTGGCCTGCAGGCGGGCATCCATCTCGCTGATTTCATCCAGCAGCAGCGTGCCGCCATTGGCTTCCTCGAACTTGCCGATGCGCCGCGCGATGGCGCCGGTAAAGGCGCCCTTCTCATGGCCGAACAGTTCGGATTCCAGCAGATTTTCCGGGATGGCGGCGCAATTGACCGAGATGAAGGGCTTGTCGGCGCGGGCCGACTTGCGATGGACAGAACGCGCCAGCACGTCCTTACCCGTGCCGCTTTCGCCGGTGATCAGGATCGAGGCTTCGCT
>JAQGLO010000020.1 GCA_028292825.1 Alphaproteobacteria bacterium
ATGACGGCGAGATCGCGCGCCGCATGGAAATCCCCTCGGCCGGCTGGACCCGCATCTATCGCGTCCGCCTGTTCGGCAAGGTGACCCAGGCCGATCTCGACAAGCTGGCCAGCGGCATGACCATCGACGGGGTGAAATACGGTCCCATCGTCGCCGACCTGGAACGCAGCAAGGGCATGCATGCCTGGGCGACGGTGTCGCTGAAGGAAGGCAAGAACCGCGAGATCAAGCGGGTGATGGAACGGCTGGGCCTGAAGGTTTCCCGCCTGATCCGCACCGCCTATGGCCCGTTCCAGCTGGGCCAGCTGCAGGAAGGCCAGGTCGAGGAAATCCCGGCCCGGCTGTGGCGGGAAAAGCTGGGAATCGGCCGCAAAAAGCGTGCTGACGAGGATTGAAAGCTGCTAGAAGCCGCCCACACCGACCGGAGACACCGCCATGGGCAGCATGAAAGACAAGCGCAAGGGCCAGCTGCAGCCGCCCTATGCCGCGGAAACCAAGGATGTGCGTTTCGCCGGAACTTTCGAAGTCCTGGTGCCGGTGCCCGAGCGCAACAAGCCGCAGCGCGTGCCGCTGCAGTTCCCCACCTTGTCCGCGGCCGAAAACTGGATGCACACCCCCGACGGCAAGGACATGATCGCCGAAATCCTGGAAGAGGCCAAAAAGGGCAATTAAAAACGGCAGCCGCTTCCCGCGGGAAGCGGCCCCGTCCCTGCTAGTGCGTCATGGCATTTGCCGGCGCAGGCGCCATGGCCGCGTTCGCCGGCATGGTCGATTTCTTCGCCGTCTTCTTCATCGGCTTCATGGCCATGCTGCCCGGTTCGGCATGGCTGGACATGGCCATTCCGTCCATCTTGTCATGGTCCATCTTGTCATGGTCCATCTTGTCCTTGGCCATTTTGTCCTTGGCCATCGTGTCATGGTCCATCTTCATGGCGCCGCCATCGGCGGTTTGGGCCGTGGCGGGTAGGGCCAAAGCGAGGCCTGCGGCCAACAGGACCGCTGTCAGGGTATGCTTCATGGGGGTATCTCCAAGGTTGATACAGGGCAGTCCGCACGGGGCCGGGCCGGGGTTACACGCGAACCGGCTTTGCTGTAACTTTTTTCACTGCCGCGCGAATCTTTCTGAACGGAGCCGTGTTTGATCGTCCAGGAGGCGCAATACCGGGACTGGATGTTGGCCGCGCTGGCCGGCGACACCCAGGCCTATCGCCTGCTGCTGGGCGGGCTGACGCGGAATTTGCGGAGCTATTTTGCGCGTCGTCTCGACAATGGCGCGGCCGAGGATGCGGTGCAGGAAACCTTGATTGCCATTCATGCAAAGCGCGCGACCTACGATCCGGCCCTGCCCTTCACGGCCTGGGTTTACGGCATCGCGCGCTACAAGTTGATCGATGAATACCGCCGCAGCAAACGCCGCGCCACGGTGCCGCTGGACGAAGCCGCGGAGCTGTTCGGCCATGACGCGGCGCAGGACGCCATCGCCCGGCGCGATGTCACAAAGCTGCTGGACAAGCTGCCGGAGGCCAAGCGCCGGCTGGTGAAGGACATCAAGCTGGACGGTGTTTCGATCGCGGACGCCGCCATGCGCACCGGCCTTTCGGAGTCCGCCGTGAAGGTGACGGTGCACCGGGCCATCAAGTCGCTGGGTGAAGGACTGGAGGGCGGCGATGCGGACCGATGACCTGATCGCGCATCTGGCCGAAGAACTGGGGCCTGTAAAGCCAGGGTCGGTGACGCGCCTGCTGCTGGTCGCGCTGGCCGTGGGTCTGGCGGCCTCCGCCATCGTGATGCTGTCGGTGCTGGGACCGCGCCATCATTTCGCCGTCGCCATCACGGGCTTCGGCATGTGGGTAAAGATTGCCTACACCTTCATCCTGGCCGCGCTTGGCTTCTGGCTGGTGGAGCGGGCGGGCCGTCCCGGCGCGGACATGTTGCGGCCCGCAATGATGCTGGCGCTGCCGGTGCTGGTCATCGTCTCGCTGGCGGCCCTGCAAATGGCGGCCCCGGGTGCGGACATGCATCGCCTGGTCATGGGCCAGTCCGCCCGGGTCTGCGCCGTCCTTATCGTGATGGTCGCCGCGCCCAGCCTGGTGGCCGCCTTCTGGGCGCTGCGGCAGCTCGCACCGACCCGTTTGGGGCTGGCGGGCGCCGGCGCCGGGCTGTTCGCCGGCAGCCTGGGGGCTTTCGTCTATGCCTTCCATTGCCTTGAGGATTCCGCCCCCTTTGTCGCGATCTGGTACACGCTTGGGATCGCGTTAACCACGGCAATTGGCGCATTTGCGGGCCGCTGGGCCCTGCGTTGGTAAGCGGCTGTCAACCTTTTGGGTGGTAACTTCGGCTCCAGATTTCGTTGGAGACCGTCCAAATGCGTAAACCGATCATTCTCGCCATCGCCGCTGCCGTGCTGGCCTTTGGGGGCCTTTCCGCCCGCGCCGACCAGCTTCAGGACGGCGCCAGCGCCTTCCAGAACGGCAATTATGGCCGCGCGCTGGCCTCCTGGCGTCCGCTGGCTGCCCAGGGCAACCCGACCGCCCAGAACAATCTCGGCATCATGTTCCTGGACGGCAAGGGCGTGAGCCAGAACACGTCGGAAGCTGTCCGCTATCTGTCGCTGTCGGCCGCGGCCGGCTCGTCGCTGGGCCAGAACAATCTCGGCGGTCTTTATCGCGACGGCAAGGGCGTGCCGCGCGACTATAACAAGGCTGCGCAGTGGTTCTCCGCTGCCTCCGCCCAGGGCAATTCCGCCGGCATGTACAATCTGGGCCTGATGTATGAAATGGGCCAGGGCATGAAGCCGGAGCCCTTCCACGCTTACATGTGGTACGCGCTGGCCGCCGACATGGGCAACATGCCCAACGCCGTCGCGCATCGCAACGCCCTGTGGGGCCGCATGACACCCGCCGCCCAGAACCAGGCGCGCCAGCTGGCCGTGGCCTGCAAGCGCAATGGCTACAAGGGCTGCCGCTAAAACTCGACCTCTATCGAGACCTGAGAAACGGGCTCCGGAAACGGGGTCCGTTTTTCATTTGAAGTGGGTTTATTTGAAGCGCGAATAGAGCTCTTCGATCACCTTCACCGCGCGCACGGATTCTTCGCGGTCGATGACTTCGTGATCGTCGTTATAGCCCTTGAGGTCGCCGCCTTCGAGCGCCTGCACCACGATGCCGTCGGTGCGCGATAGCACCGAGACGTCGCGGTAGAAGAAGCCGTAATTGACTTCCGGCTGCGGGATCAGCCAGCCGATCTGGCCGCGCACCGGCACGATGCTTTCGTCCTTCCACAGCGCTCGCGCCCCATAGCCGGTGCAGTTGATCACCACTTTCTCCTTCAGCGCCGCGATCTCGCCGGGCGCATGGAATTCGCGGATCTCGACCTTGCCGCCGGCCAGTCGGAAATCGCTCATCAGCTGGTGGCCATAGTCATGGATGTTGAACTGCAATGTTTCCGAACGGCGCACATGCGCCACCGGGAAGGGCGTGGCGCCGGGTGGCAGCACCTGCGGGCGCGGCGTGAGGTCGGAAATCAGGTGCTGGTATTCCCCAAAGCGCATGGTGTTGCGCGCTTCCGACGTCGCGCGCACCTCTTCGAACGGGGTGTCCGACAGCACATAGCGGTCGCTGAAGCAGACCGGATTGCCCGGCAGGCCCAGCCAGCTGCGCCAGTTCTTCCACGACACCCGCGCCATCTGTTCCCACAGCGCCCCGAACTGCGGCCCCGCCGTGTCCTCCAGGCAGATGCGCGAATCCGGCGTCCAGCCGCCGGTGGCGCGGGCGGAGCGGGCCTGCTGCAAAAGCTCCTTGCAATAGATGGTCACCGAGGCCCCTGCCCGCTGCGCCAGGATGGCGCTGGTCAGCCCCAGTGCGCCGCAGCCGATCACCGCGATCTCGCGTGGGGACCGCTCCATCGCCTTGCCGACCGCGATGGTGCCGGAGCCCCAGCTCAGTGACCATCCCGAACCGCCATGGCCGTAATTGTGCACCACCAGCGTGTCGCCCAGCATCTCGGTATCCAGGCGCGGGCCGGCAGCGCGGAACGGCCGCAGGCAGACAGTGATGTCGAACAGCCGGTCGGGATGGGCCCGCACCGGCGCCAAGGGCGGCACGACATCTTCCACGGCCAGTCCCGGGATACGCCCCGGCTGGGCGGCGCAACCGCCCAGCGCCGCCAGCGAGCCCAGCAACAGTCTGCGATCCAGGGTCATTGTGCGGCGGCCTTCTGTCTGTCGGCGTCCCGCTGGAGCTGCTGGACGCGGTTCTGCAGGGCGGAAATGTCGGGCGGGCCGGCCGGCGCGGCCGCCACGGTGCGGCCGGTGATGGCGGCGTTGCGCACCGCCACGTCTTCCAGGAAATCGCCAGGCGCGTGGATGAACTTGGCATTGTCGCTGACCGCCAGGCCAGCAGCCACCGCGATCTCCTTGACGAAGATCACGCAATTGTGGGTGTCGATCTCATAGGAGGGCTGCGGCCAGGTGCGCCATTTGTGCTCCACCGCCATCACGGCGCGAACTTGCTCATCGGTGATGGGAAAGGAAAAATGCCGGATGGAATCGTCGACATAGGCATCGGTCAGCGCCTCGTCATCCAGCGCGCCTTCCACCGGATGCCACAAGACGTCGATGAAGATGTTCTTGGCGGAAAAGCCCAGGTGAACATTGACCGGCTCGCCCGTGGCGGTCGTGCCCCGCATCACCACAAAGCCATGCGGAAAGTCGGTACGGATACCGTCTATCAGCTGGAACTTGTGGGAGTAGAAGGTGATGGTGACGGCGGCGCTGGCGGGGGCCGTCCAGAGCAGCACAGGGCCCAGCAGCAGCGCGAGAAACGCCAGGATACGGAACAAGCAAGTCTCCCGAACAACAGCCGGGACTATTTGCCGGGTTCAGGGCCCTGTTCGCAAGTGCGGCAGCGGACTATTCAGCCGCGACCGCCAGGGCGTTGGGGCGGACCTGCCGTCCCATGGTCCAGTTGCTGCGCATGCGGACCTTGGGATTGGGCGAACACCAGATCTCGCCCGAATCATCGAGCGCCACGACCCAGATGAGGTTGTGCTCCTCGCCATAGTCTATCACGGCAAAAGCCTGGCCCTTGCCCTTGCCTTCCACAGTGACGGGGAAGGACGGATTGAGTTGGGTGAAGCAGCTCATGGTGTGCCCGGATTGGTCTCGGGGCAATAACGCACGAAGTTCCAAAAAAGCGTCAGATGATGTTGGCGCGGTTTGGTACAGCTTTAGAGAGCAATGCCGACGGCTGCTGGAAAGCCGCCCAGGCTGGCGGTGATGTCATCGGCATAATCCGGCTCCGGCTGCGTAAGGGCTGCACAATGAACCCGCCTGGCGCCTTCCCACAATTCCGCGCCCGGAGACTTGTGCTGGGCCATCAGGGCAACAGCCTGCTCACAGGCGGACGCGTCATTTGCTTCGCTGAAATTCGTCAGGCAGGTGATCTCGCCGCGACGATCGGTGTGATAAACGCGATAGAACTGCACAAGGCACCTCTTTCGGAAATGACCGCTTGCCGTGGCCACACGTGCTGGACGTCCTTTTCAGTGAAAACTGTCTTCGATTTTTGTGGCCTGCGCATCCAGATCTTCCGCAAGCTTCTGCATCTGCTTTTTGTAGTGCAGGAACTGCGTTTCGCTCGCATTGCCCCGCATCTGCTCTGCCAGACGCCTCAGGTTGCGCGTTTCTGTCGTGGATCCTGCGTTTATCATATATCGGGAACGGTACGCACGGACCCATCGTTCCAGCATGCAATAAGGTCATTTGGCGGGAGGCGGCCTCATTTCGGCCTTTATCACCGTCAGTTCCCTATATGGATGCCGGCAAAAGCCTTAGCGATACAAGCCGCCTCGCTATTGGCGGACATAGCGCCCATGGTCCCGGCATGTCACCGGCGGCCATATCGTTCACAGTCGCTTTCGCGCGCATCGCGGTTCCGTGCGCAACCGCCCGCTGCATCACGCCGCCGATGCAGGCCGGGTAGTGAGAAGCCATGACGCGTGTTTCGCCAAGGCCGCGGAAATGGATGCGCTGGCCCGCCATTCCAGCCCGCCGATCGCGGCGCAATATGCCAGCATGGCCATCATGTGGCGCCAGCTTGCAAGGCAGGCTGCCTGGCAGGATGGCTTTCCCCATCTGACCGACCAGAGCTAGGCCGTCAGAGCGCCTGCCCGACCAGCACGGGCGTATAGGTATGCACGACCGAGACCTTGGTGCCGGCCGCGCTGCTGGCGACATCGATTTTTGCCCCCAGCTGCTGGCCCAGCGCCTGGACGATGCTGGTGCCCAGTCCCGCCTTGGCATTTGCGGGGTTTTTCGAGATGCCGACACCATTATCGCCGATCGAAAGCGTCCAGTCCCCGCCGCGCGAATGATAGTCCACCGCGATGGCGCCGGCGCGGTCGCCCGGAAAGGCGTGCTTCAGCGCGTTGATCACCAACTCGGTGACGATCAGGCCCAGGCTGACCGAGGTATCGGCCGAGGTGACGCTGTCATCCGCCGTTACGCCCAGGGTGACCTTCTGGCGGTCACCGATCATCGAGGCGCCGATGCTTTCGCACAGGGCCGTGAAATAGGGGCGCAGCTCGACATTGCCCAGGCGCGAAGCCGCCAGCTGCTGCTGCAGGGCCGCGACCGACATCACCCGCTGATGGGCATCGACCAGGTGCAGGCGCGATTCTTCCTTGCTCACCTTGCGAGCGCTCTGCAGCAGCACGCTGGCGATGATCTGCAGGCTGTTGGCGACACGGTGATGCAGTTCCTGCAGCAGGACTTCCTTTTCCCGCAGCAGGCTTTCCTTGAGCTTCTCGGCGATGCGCGCATCGGTGACATCGGCCACCGACAGCACCAGCCGCACATCTCGCCGGCGCCGTAATCCAGCTTGCGGGCATTCACCACCAGGCGGCGCGGCCCATGGCCTTCGCGCACCAAGTCCATTTCATAATCGGCGACCTCGGCAAGACCGGAGGCCGTGGCCTTCAGCAGCGCGATCAGTTGCGGCACATTCCATTCGCCCGCGCCCAGGTCGGCAAGGCGGACATGTTCGGTCATGGCGGGATTGATCTTGAAACCGGCGCAGAAGGACGCGCTGGCCGCGATCACCGTGAGATCGTGGTCGAGCAGCAGCAGCGGTGCGCTGGAAGAGGCAACTAGCGCCAGCGCCAGGTTGAGCGCGACGTCCGGCGAGTGGGGTGCCATGGCGCCCCCTTTCTGGACCGCAGAGGCTCGCGAAGCGAAAGCCCTAACCCGCAGTCCTGCGGTGCATTGCTTGCCGCAACGTACAGTAGCATGGAAGAACCGCGGAAAAGGCCTAATCGACGGCGCGCCGAATAAATCGCGGTGATGCTGAAAAGGTAAGCCCGGCATGAGCCTTTTGTTCCCAAACGCTTTTTCTGAACCGCTTCGCCTTTCGGACACCTTCAGACGCGAACTGTTCGCGCGCGGGCGCGGCGGCATTATCATTTGTTATGTGGAGCACCACATGCGCGCACTTTGCCGGCACGGCCGCGGCGCTGTCGGAAGACCGACCTTTACAGGCCTTCCGCGACAAGAAGGATGGCGGCCTCAATGTGGGCTGAAGCCTGACAATAGCCCTTCCATTGGGGCCAATGTGGCGCATAATCACATTTCCTTATGCAGCAGGCCTCCTTTGGACGTACGCGTGAAAAATCCGCCGCGCGAGCGGGTGACGTTTGACGGTTCGGGAGACTTCCTGAGGACCGTGCGCGCGCGCGTCCAGGCCAGCCTGGCGGGGCAGGCGCCGGAGGGGCATCGCCGCCTGCACCGCAAGGCAGCGGTCATCGTGCTGTGGTATCTGGCCTCGTTCGCCCTGCTCCTCAGCGTGCATTCGGCATGGCTGCAGCTGGCCTTGTGCATTTCCTATGGGCTGGCGGCCAGCGCCGTCGGCTTCAATGTCTTTCATGACGCCAACCATGGCGCGATGTCGCGCAACCGCCGCGTCAATCTCGGCGTCGGCATGCTGGCGTCGGCGCTGCTCGGCCCCAGCCGCTATCTGTGGAATTTCAAGCACAATGTCCTGCACCACCGCCATACCAACATCCACACCTGGGATGACGATCTGGAAACCCGCGGCTTCCTGCGGCTGACGCCCGAGCAGGATTGGAAATGGCGCTATACCGGCCAGCACCTGTTTGTCTTCGTGCTGTATGCCATCAATGCGATCGAGATGGTGTTCGTGAAGGACTTCGTCCAGTACTTCACCCTGCGCATCAACGAGCATCAGCGCATTCCGCCGCTGTCGCGGTTCGAGAAGATCGAATTCTGGCTCACCAAGGCGGTCTATTTCGCGATCTTCGTCGGGCTGCCCTTGGCGCTGCTCCCCACCGGGCGCGTCGTCGCGGGTTTCCTCATCTATGAAGCGACGGTCGGGCTGGCGCTGGCGCTGGTGTTCGGCATGGCGCACCAGGTCGAGGTCGTCGCCTTCCCCGCGCCGCAGGGAAGCCCGCCGACCATCGACGACGAGTGGGCCGCGCACCAGATGCGCACCACGGCCAACTTCGCCACCGGCAGCCGGGCATGGAACTGGTACACCGGCGGCCTCAATCACCAGATCGAGCATCACCTGTTCCCGGACATGAGCCACACCC
>JAQGLO010000031.1 GCA_028292825.1 Alphaproteobacteria bacterium
TATATGGGCATGGAGCGCGCCACCTTCCTGGTGAATGACAAGGGTGTCATCAAACAGGCTTGGCACAAGGTTAAGGTTCCCGGCCATGTCGAAATGGTGCTGGAAGCCGTGAAAACGTCATGAAAAACCCATTCCGCCGCACGCTGACGCCGCGATTAACCTCAGCTTCTTTTTTCTGGCATAGGAGGTTGCCCGAGGGCGTCGGGCAAGGTGAAATGGCGGCGGGCAAGGGTGGCATGGCCGGCGACGTCCCCAAATCAAAAACACAGACGTTCCTGGAAGGCCTCTGGGCGTGGATTCACGCGACCTTCCCGGAACGCCAGATCTATATCCGCAGCGATGGACGGGTGCAGTTCTTCACGTTCGGTCCGTCGCTTCAGGCGACGCTCGCGGGCCTCACTTTGATCTTCCTGGGCTGGGTGGCCTTCGCCACCGTCAATGTGATCTTCAAGGACCGCATCATCGCCGCCAAGGATCACCGCTACCAGCAGATGCAGGCCGCCTATGAGAACCGGGTCTCGGACCTGCAGAGCTCCTATGACGACCTGAACGGCGCGCTGGTGAATGCCGAAGACCATTTCAAGGCCACCGCCGACACCCTCACCGCCAAGCAGAACGCCATCTCCGGTTTCCTCAATCGCGCCGGCCAGGTACAGGCCGCGGTGGGCGGCCGCAATGCCGCCAACCTGTCGCCCATGCCCGCGGCCGCGCCGATAGCGAATGCGGGCGCCCCGAACGTGCCCGCGCAGAATATGGACGTCGAAGCGCCGGCCGATGTCAGCGACGGCGATGACGGCGGCTCGTCCCAGCTGATCGTGATGCCGGGCCCCGCCGCGCCGCAGCCGCGCACGGCCCGGCCCATGAAATCCAGCTTCCTGGACGGCGCCCTGCAGAGCACCATGACGCGCTTCGCCGCGCTGTGGCAGGATGTCGGCGACCGCATCCATCTCGCATCCACCGCACCGCGCACGGCGCGCAATATTCCGGCAGCCTATGCCCAGCATCCCGCGCTGCGCGCCCTGGCCGAGGAGACGGCGCGCGTGGCGCGCCTGGGCCGCGACGAGAATGTCCTGATGGCGAAGACCGAAGGCGCGCTGGACCAGGGCGTGGGGTCCCTGCGCAACGTGATGCGCCGCACCGGCATCAACCCCGACAGCTTCGCGCGCAAGCTGGCATCCAGCGAAGGCGTTGGCGGTCCGGACATTCCGCTCGACCAGGTGCGGATCGAAGGCATTTCCGATCCCCAGTTCACCCATGCCTATCTCAGCGCCGCCGCCGTGCTCGACCAGCTGAACGGCCTGTCGGCGGCGATGGATCATGTGCCGCTGGCCATGCCGGTGTCCGCGGCCAGCTTTGACCGCACATCGGGCTTCGGCGCCCGCGTCGATCCTTTCACCGGCCGCTATGCCTTCCATCCCGGCATCGATTTCGCCGGCCCCTGGGGCAGCGTGGTGCATGCCACCGCGCCCGGCACCGTGGTCGCGGCGGGCTATCGCGGCGGCTATGGCAACATGGTCGAGATCGATCACGGCTATGGCATCCACACCCGCTACGGCCATCTGTCGTCCATCACGGTGCAGATTGGTACAAAAGTGGAAAAGGGCGGCAGCGTCGGCCGCGTTGGCTCCACCGGCCGCTCCACGGGGCCTCACGTGCACTATGAAGTCTGGTATGATGACGTCGTGAAGAACCCCAACAACTTCATCGAGGCAGGCCGCCATGTTCTCTAGCAAGCCCAAGGATACCGCTCCCGCCACGCCGCCGATGATGGCCACGCCCGCGCCCGCGCCCAAGCGCGCCCGCCAGCTGTCGGCACCCTCCATCATCAGCGCCGACATGGTGATCAACGGCACGCTGGCCTCCACCGGCGATATCCAGATCGATGGCCGCGTCGAAGGCGATGTGCGCAGCGTCGGCCTGGTGATCGGCGAAAAGGCCGAAATCCATGGCGAGATCTATGCCGAGGACGTCACCGTGCGCGGCAAGGTGGTGGGCCGCATCCGCGCCCGCAAGGTGTTGCTGGCCGCCACCAGCCATGTCGAAGGCGACATCCTGCACGAAGCCTTTGCGGTGGAGTCGGGCGCCTTCTTCGAAGGCAATTGCCGCCACAGCGACAATCCGCTGGGCGATGTGCAGCGCCCCGTTGTGACCACCACCGGCTATCAGCCGGAGCCGGACAGCAAGACTCCTGCCGCGCTGTTCGCGCCGCTGCAACCGGTCGCGGGCTGATCCGGCGAGCGTCGTGCTTCCATCGCCTGGCGCCGTCCTGCTGCTGATCGACCTGCAACGCGCGATCGATCATCCGGACTGCGGGACGCGCAACAATCCCCTGGCCGAAGACCGCGCCGCCGATCTGCTTGCGCGCTGGCGCGCCAGGGGCTGGCCGGTCATTCACATCCGCCACGATTCCCGCGAGCCAGCGTCCCACTATCGCCCCGGACAATCCGGCAACGACTTCAAGCCGCAGGTCCTGCCCCTGCCCCATGAGGCCGTGATCGCCAAGCAGACCAATTCCGCTTTCATCGGCACGGACCTGGAAGCGCGACTGCGGCAGGCGGGACAGACAGATTTGGTCGTTGTGGGCGTCAGCACCAGCAATTCCGTCGAGGCGACCGTGCGCATGGCCGGCAATCTGGGATTTGCCACCTGGCTGGTGGAGGACGCCTGCTTCACCTTCGGCCGCAAGGATTGGAACGGAACCTGGCGGAGGGCCGAAGAGGTTCAGGCGATGTCGCTGTCCAACCTGGACGGGGAATATTGCACGGTGGTGACGTCGACCGTGCTGCTTGGGAACTAGCCGAGCCGCCGGATCGCCCGCGCCAGGTCGCGCGGGAAGATGTCTTCGCCTGTGTTGTCCATCTCGTCCAGCGTCCACCAACGCACGTCCTGAAGCGATGCGCTTTCCGCGGCGATCATGCCGGTGAGTTTCGGTGTGCCGTCATAACGGCCCGTGAAAAACGTATCGGCATTCTCGATCAGTTCGCCTTCAAACTCGAAGATGCCCGTCGCGGCATGAACCGGTCCTTCCAGCGCCACGGCGATGCCGAGCTCTTCGTGGAGTTCGCGGTGGGCCGCCTGCAGCGGTGTTTCGCCCGGCTCGACGCCGCCGCCCGGCGTCGCCCAGAAGGTCATGTCGGGCAGGACGAAACGGATCAGCAGCACACGGCCTCGGGCATCGCGCAGGATGGCGCGGCCGGCCTGGCGCGGCCTGGGCACGACCACTATTCGAGGTCCGATATTTTTTCCTTTGGCTTGCCGCCGACTTCCTGCGCCAGCGCCGCCGCCATGAAGGGATCGAGATCGCCGTCCAGAACGTCGGACGGCGTGCGGCTTTCCACGCCGGTGCGCAGATCCTTCACGAGCTGATAGGGCTGCAGCACATAGGAACGGATCTGGTGACCCCAGCCGATATCGGATTTTTCTCCCACGAACGCACCCGTTTCGGCCTTTTTCTTCTGCAGTTCGATCTCGTACAGCCGCGCCTTCAGCATGTCCCAGCAATTGGCCTTGTTCTGGTGCTGGCTGCGTTCGGTCTGGCAGGCGACGGCAATCCCCGTGGGAAGATGCGTGATGCGCACCGCGCTTTCGGTCTTGTTGACGTGCTGGCCACCGGCGCCCGAGGCGCGATAGACGTCGATGCGCACGTCCTTTTCCGGAACCTCGATGTTGATGGACTGGTCGATCACCGGATAGACGGTGACGGACGAGAAGGAGGTGTGCCGCCGCGCCGCGGAATCGAAAGGCGAGATGCGCACCAGGCGGTGCACGCCCTGTTCCGACTTGAGCCAGCCATAGGCATTCTCGCCCTTGACCAGCAAGGTCGCCGATTTCAGCCCGGCGCCCTCGCCTTCGCTTTCCTCGATCAGTTGCAGCTTGTAGTCGTGGCGCTCGGCCCAGCGGGTGTACATGCGAAACAGCATGGAGGCCCAGTCCTGGCTTTCGGTGCCGCCGGCGCCGGCATGGATTTCGACATAACTGTCATTGCCGTCCGCCTCGCCTGACAGCATGGATTCCAGCCGCATCTGCTCGGCGCGTCTGGCCAATGCGAACATGGCATTCTCGCCGTCGGTCACCATGGCGGCGTCGTTCTCGGCTTCCGCCATCTCGATCAGTTCGCGGGCATCGGCCAGTTCATTGGAGACCTTGCCGACGGAGGAGAGCGAGGATTCCAGTTTCTGGCGCTCGCGCATCAGCTTCTGCGCGGCCTGGGCATCATTCCAGAAAGACGGGTCTTCGGCCTTGGCGTTCAGTTCGTCGAGGCGGCGATTGGCGGCATCCCAGTCAAAGATGCCTCCTCAGCAGGGCGATGGCCTGCTCGATTTCTTCGGCGGTGCGGATGATTTCGGGGCGCATGGCGGCTGCTTAAAAGAAGGGGGCAGGAAAGTCTAGTAAATGCCGCCCGTGCCTTCGCTGACGGTTGGCGCGGGCGCGTTGGTGCCGGGCTGGGCGCCGGCAACACCGGGAGCCGCAGCCCCGTCATCGCCAAGCGTGGGGGCATTGGCCTCGCCCGGGGCGGTGCCGGCCTTGAAGGCCTCGATGATGGCGCCGGGGGTGCCGGCGGGCACCGGATTGCCGCTCTTCCAGTCGATCGGCACTTCCTCGATGCCGGGCGCAATGCGGAACGGCGTGGCGGGAGCGTCGGCCAGCGCGCCCTTCATGAAGTCGCGGAAGATGGGCGCGGCCACAGTGGCGCCCTGCTCCTTGGGACCCAGGGTGCGCGGATTGTCGAAGCCGACATAGACGCCCGCCGCCAGGTCGGGGGAGAAACCGATGAACCAGACCGACTGCGCGTCCTGCGAAGTGCCGGTCTTGCCGGCCAGAGGCTTGGGGATCTGGGCGCCGACCGAATAGGCGGCGGTGCCGCGCTGGACCACGCCCTGCAGCATGGAGACGATCTGGTAGGCCGTGCGCGGGTCGATGATCTGCTCGCGATTGTCGGCCAGCAGCGGTTCTTCCTGATCGTGCCAGGCGCCGTCATTGCAGCCCTCGCACTTGCGCTCGTCATGACGCCAGATGGTCTTGCCGTTTCGATCCTGGATGCGGTCGATCAGCGAGGCCGAGATTTTCTTGCCGCCATTCACGAATTCCGAATAGCCGGTGACCATGCGCAAAAGCGTGGTCTCGTAAGAGCCCAGCGAGTTGGCCAGCAGCGGCGGCAGCTTGTCATAGACGCCAAAGCGAATGGGCAGCTTCACCACCTGGTTCATGCCCAGGTCATGCGCCAGCCGCACGGTCATCACGTTGCGCGACAACTCGATGCCGCGGCGCAGCGTGGTGTCGCCCAGGAATTCACCCTTTTCGAAATTGTCAGGACGCCAGATGCCAAGGCCGGGGCCCTGATCCATCTCGAAGGGCGCATCCAGCACCTTGCTGGCCGGCGTGTAGCCATTATCCAGCGCCGTGGCATAGACGAAAGGCTTGAAGGACGAACCCGGCTGGCGCTCGGCCTGCATGGCGCGGTCGAACTGCGACGAGGCATAGGAGAAGCCGCCCGACAAAGCCAACACGCGGCCGGTATGGGGGTCCATCGCCACGATGGCGCCATTGACCTCGGGCACCTGGCGCAGGCCGAAGTCGCCCGGCGCGGCCGGCGGCGCCAGCGGCTCGACAAAGAAGGCGTCACCCGGCTTGACCACATCCTGCGGCCTGGATGGCGTCGGTCCCCACACCGCGCCCGGCAGCTGGCGATGGGCCCATTTGTAGCCGTCAAAGGGAATCTGGGCGGTGGTGCCGTCGACAAAGCCAATGCGGATGGCCTTGCCCTGATAATCCAGCGCCACGGCGATGCGCCATGTCTCAATGCCCGACTGGTGGCCCGGATCGTTCGCCAGCTTGGCCAGCCCTGTTTTCCAGTTGTTCAGGTCCACCGTCAGCTTGGCGCCGCGCCAGCCATGGCGACGGTCATAACGCACCAGGCCAGAGCGCAAGGCGCTGACGGCATAATTCTGCAGGCGGGTGTCGAGCGAGGCGCGGACCTGGAGCCCCGAGTCATACAGGCCCTTGGCCTTGTACTTGGCGATCAGCTGGCGGCGCACTTCCTCGACATAGTAATCCACGTCGGCGGCCTGGCTGCCCAGCGCGCGGGTCTGGGTGATCAGCGGCGTCGCTTTCGCCTCGGCCGCCTGGGCGTCGGTGATGTAGCCATTGTCGGCCATCTGGGAGATCACCCAGTTGCGGCGGTCCTGCGCCGCCTGCAGATGGAAGCGCGGATCGTAATGACTGGGCGACTTGGGCAGCGCCGCCAGGAAGGCGACCTCGGGGATGGTGAGTTCGTCCAGCGACTTGCCGAAATAGTTCAGCGAGGCGGCGCCCACGCCATAGCTGTTCTGGCCGAGATTGATCTCGTTCAGGTACAGCTCCAGCACCTTTTCCTTGGGATAGGTGGCGTCGATGCGCACCGCCAGGATGGCCTCGCGCACCTTGCGCGCCATCTTGAGGTCGGAGTTCAGCAGGAAGCCGCGCGCCACCTGCTGGGTGATGGTGGAGGCGCCCTGCGGCCGCCTGCCCTGCAGCACCAGGCCGACATCCTTGATGATGGCGCGCAGAATGCCCGAAGGGTCGATGCCGGGATGGTTGTAGAAATTGCGATCCTCGGCGCTGGTGAAGGCTTCCTTGACCAGCTTGGGAATGAAGGTGGCGGGCACGAAGATGCGCCGCTCATGGGCATACTCGCCCAGCACGGTGCCATTGCCGGCATAGACGCGGGTGGTGACGGGCGGGGCATAGTCCTGCAGCGTCTCCACGCTGGGCAGGTCGCGGGTCAGGGTGAAGATCCAGAAGGCGCTGAATCCGATCACCACCACCACAAGCGCGGCGGCGGCCAGTCCAAGCCATTTCAGCAGTCGGGGAAGGAAGTTTTCCATGCGCGTGGCGATTTCATAAAGGGATTACAGAGGCTTGGAAAGAGAAACTCACAAATTACTTTGACGCGAACTGGGCGTCCACGGCATCGGCAATGCCGGCCGCCACCCGGCCCCGCCAGGTATCGGAATTCATCTGGGCGGCGTCCTGGGAATTGGACAGATAGCCCAGTTCGATCAGCACGGCCGGCACGTCCGGGGCGGTCAGGACGGCCAGGCTGGCGCTGCGGTGGGGGCTGCGGGCCAGGATGTCGGTGACCTGGGTCAGGTTGGACAGGGCCGTGGTGGCGAAACGGGACGACTTGTTGATGGTGTCGCGCTGGGCCAGGTCGATCAGGATGGGGGCCACCGGATTGTTCCCCGACAGGTCCACGCCGGCGATGACGTCGGACTGGTTTTCCCGCCTTGCCAGGGCCGCCGCCTCGCGGTCGGAGCGGCCGTCATTGAGGGTGTAGATCGACAGTCCTGTCACCCCGGCATCCGGATTGGAATCGGCATGCAGCGCGATCATCAGGTCGGCCTTGTCGGCGCGGGCGATTGCGACGCGCTGGCGCAGCGGGATGAAGGTATCGTCGGCGCGGGTCATGAACACGGTGTAGCCGCGGGCCTGGAGTTCGCGGCGCAGCTTCAGGCCTTCCGCCAGCGCCAGGTCTTTTTCCATCAGGCCGTTGACGCCCACCGTGCCGGAATCCAGGCCCCCATGGCCGGGATCGATGACGATGATCTTCTTGCCGCTGCTGCGCGCCGGCGGCGATTGCTGGGCGGCGATCATGGCGGCCAGCCGCTCGGCATCGCTTTCGCGCTTCTTGAGATCGGCGGGCCAGCCGGCCAGGGCATCGAACTTGGCGCGGTTGGTGGGGAAGAGATCGATCACCACCCGATAGCCGAAGCCGGCGGCGGGCGGGATCACCAGCGCATCCGACACCGTCACAGGCTGGCTGAGGTCGATCACCATGCGCGAATTGCCGGTGCGGAACAGGCCGTAGCGATAGGACTTCACCGGGCCGAAGCCCGACGGCTTGGGCGGCGCGCCCAGCCGCCAGGCGACCTGCGGCATGTCGATCACCACCCGATCGGGACCGGCCAGCGCAAAGGCGCGCAGGTTCACCGGATCGGACAATTCGATCACCAGCCGGGTGCGGTCTTCATGCTCGCCGATGCGCGCGCTCATCACGATGGGCAGCGGGCCGTTGGGCTTGGCGCCCACGGTGGGACCGGCGACGGGCTCCGGCACCGGCCTGGGCGGCGCGACGGGAAGGTTCGATCCATCCTGCTGGTGCAACAGTTTGCTGATCGCGTCGTCACCCCCCTTCAAATCGTTTTGGGCCAGCAAAACGCTCGGCACCAACACGGCAGCGGCGATTACCAGGATGAACAAAGGGCGCAAGCGAGCTCCGAATCTGTACGTCGCACAGTAGCATGGCGATTTGTTTCACCGGCCCGCTTTTGCTAGACTCGTTGATCGAGGGAATTGGTCGATGTTTCTGGAAATAAAAGATTTTTTAAATCCGGCGGAAGTGGCGCGGCTGGTCGAGCTCGCCGGCAAGCTGAACTTTATCGACGGCCGGATCTCCAATCCCGCCAACATCGCCAAGAACAACCTGCAGGCCGATCACGCCGATTCCGGCTATGCCGAAACCTCGCGGATCGTGGCCGGCGCCTTTGCCCGGTCGGAAGCCTTTCGTGACTTTGCCTACCCCACCCATGTCGCGCCCCCCCTGCTGGCGCGCTACGAGGTGGGCATGACCTATGGCGCGCATGCCGACACCGCGCACATGCGCTTCGGCAATGACATGAAGCGGTCGGATATGTCGGCGACGGTGTGGCTGCTGCCGCCCGGCAGCTATGACGGCGGCGAGCTGGTGGTGCATCTGGGCACAAAGCCGGTGGTCATCAAGGGCGAGCCCGGCAGCGTCATCGTCTATCCCTCGACCCAGCTGCATGAAGTGACGCCGGTGCGCCGCGGCACACGGCTGGTCTCGATCACATTCATTGAAAGCATGATCCCGGAGGAACATCTGCGCACCCAGCTGTACGAACTCAGCGAAGTGGCAGCACTGGAAGGCCTCAACATGCGCTGGGAGAACCGGGTCCGACTGGATGCGGTGCGCAACAATCTCATACGCTTGTGGAGCCGGTGATGAACAGGAAGATGATTTTCGCAGCGGCGCTGCTGGCGACCATGCCGGCCATCGCGCCGGCCTGGGCACAGGACGGCATCCGCGCCCAACTCGGCAGCTGTTTGGCCATTCCCGGCGTGCTGCAGCGGCTGGCCTGTTATGACAGCGTGGCCAAGGGCAATGGCATCACCAGCGCGGCGCGGCCTCCCGCTGCCGCATCTGTCTATAGTAGTGTGCCCTCTGCGCCGGCCACCCGCCAACCGCCGCCTGTCGTCGCCTATGCGCCGGCGGGCCTGGGAAGCGAAAGGTTGCCCCAGGCCCAGGTTGCGGGGACACGAACGGCACAGATCCTGGCGGAGGTTACCAAGCTGACATTCGACGGCCGTGGCCGCTTCACCATGACCTTGGACAATGGGGAAGTGTGGCGGCAGGTCGTCGGCGACCAGACCCTCCTGCGCGAAAAGCATGTCTCCACGGTGCGAATCTCGCGTGGTGCGATCGGGAGCTATGACCTCACGGTCAGCGGCCGAAATGCCGTTTACACTGTTTCGCGGCTCCAATAGCCCAATCTGCGAATTGCTCTCGATTTTGCATTT
Source organism: Alphaproteobacteria bacterium (assembly GCA_028292825.1). Taxonomy (GTDB): domain Bacteria; phylum Pseudomonadota; class Alphaproteobacteria; order Micropepsales; family Micropepsaceae; genus Rhizomicrobium. The sequence goes on from JAQGLO010000031.1 coordinate 9,577, forward strand.
GCAACAAAACTGCAATCGATAATGAAATGAACTGTCAATACGCCCAATCGAGGCGCAATATTTCATGAGCAGCGCGCCAAGGAACTTCACAAGTTATTGATGTAGCTCAATAATATTTCAAGTTCGAATTCCGTTGCAATTAAGCGACATGCCGCCCCAATTTCGCCACTTAGCGTCATTGTTTCGTTGCAGTGCGGTTTTCATTCGCAATAGCGTGATGGCTGAAGCTGCCAATTATTTTGGCCAGCACAAAATACAGCCGAAGTCGTCTGGGGCATCCAACGGACCTAATTCAAGGCCCGACCCCCGGCGAACGGTCCAACACAAGGGGATCTTATGATCACGAGCCGACACAACCTGCTTCGCAATGCCCTGTTCCTGGGCGCTGCGCTGACCGCCATTGCGCCCGCAGCCTTCGCCCAGCCCGCCGAACAGACGGAAACTGTGGTGGTGACCGGTTCGCGCATCCCCTCCACCAACGTCAACAGCGTCAGTCCCCTGTCGGTCGCGACCTCGGCCCAGATCGCCGAAACCAGCGCCTTCAGCGTGGAAGACGTGCTGACCAAGCTGACCGGCCCGGACAATACCGGCGGTACCGCGAAGACCACCAACAATGGCGGCGCCGGCTTCTCCAACATCGGCCTGCGCAATCTCGGCCCGTCCCGCACCCTGGTGCTGGTTGACGGCCAGCGCCTGATCCCGACCACCGCGTCGGGCTTCTCCTCCACCACCCCCGACCTGAACGCCGTTCCGGTTTCGATGGTCGACCGCATCGAAGTGCTGCGTGACGGCGCCTCGTCGATCTATGGCGCGGACGCGATCGGCGGCGTCATCAACATCATCACCAAGAAGGATTTCGAAGGCCTGCGCTTCGACGGCATGGCCGGCACCAGCCAGCATGGCGGCGCCGACACCTATCAGTTCAGCGGCACGCTGGGCGTGAACTTCGACAAGGGCAACATCACCTTCTCGCTGTCCAACGAACATTCGGGCGCCGTGAGCGCTTCCGACCGCGCCTGGGCACAGAACACCAACCCGGGTGGCAAGTTCCCCGGCGGCACGTCCTATCGCACGCAGCTCGCTGTCCTGCAGGATGCCAGCGCGGCCAACGCGATCTGGGTCAATGGCGTCGCCGGTGACCGCCATACCGCGGGCTTCGATACTGATCCCTGCGACACCTATCTTTCGTCCGGCGTCTACAAGCTGAACGCCAACTGCCCGGCCCTCAAGCCCGGCGCCACCCTGCAGGGCAGCGTTGGCCGGACCCAGGCCACCCTGGCAGGTCACTATGACATCATGCCGGACGTGACCTTTGTCGCCTCGGGCTTCTTCACCCGCCGCGACTCCGCGCAGCGCATCCGTCCGGAGCCGCTGATCGGTGCGTCGATTGCCTCGACCTACCTGCCCAACGGCCTGCCGGTTTATGGCGGCTTCCAGGTGCCGACTTATGCCGACTTCGGCTTCACCCCGAATGCCTCGCTGCCGGCCAGCAGCGTCGTGAATTGCGGCGGCGACAGTCTTGCCGGCGGCACCGCCCAGTGCATCAACGCCAACCTAACGCCCGACTTTTTCGGTCCGCGCAGCTATCGCCAGTTCTCGGACACCTACCGCGTCCGCGTCGGTCTGGAAGGCAAGCTGTTCAACGACTACAACTGGGAAGTCGGCTATGTGCAGCAGCGCAACGACTTCCAGCAGCACATCTACAATTCGGGCAACTTCAATCACGCCGCCCAGGCCACCGGCAACCTGCCTTGCGTTGACGTGCCCGGCGGTTGCACCACGGCGGCCGATCCGCGCTTTGGCTATGTGATCCCCAAGACCCCGATCAACTTCTACAATCTCAGCACCCTGACCTCGGATCAGCAGGCCTATCTCAAGACCACGCTGAACGACAGCGCGTTCAACTATGAGAACTATGCATATGCCGACGTGAACGGCCCGATCTTCGACCTGCCCGCCGGCACGGTAATGGGTTCGATCGGCGCGGAACGCCGCTTCGAGTACAGCCAGACCTTCTCCGACAATCTGGGCCAGGAAGGCTATGCCGCCAGCCAGTCGTCCAACACCCAGGGCGGTTACGGCACCTACTCCCTCTACGGCGAACTGCGCGTTCCGCTGCTGAAGGACGTCCCGCTGGTCCAGTCGCTGACCTTCAC